>NZ_JBIXJN010000019.1:0-155034 GCF_052871115.1 Rhizobium sp. LARHSG275
GCAAACCGTCTCGCGCAGCACAATGCGACGGAGCAGCACCGCCCCCCTTTATCGAGACGACGATCTCCAAACCGGCCCAACGAAAAATCATGCCCTACATCCATCGGCGACGCTCCCAAATCAAAACGTCGCCAAAACAATCATACAGCCAGCAGTAAAGGAATCCGACCCCCGCAAACCGAGTCAATCCGTCGCACCGACTTATGTATATGCCCTAGCGTTCTGACGGGGAGAGGCGACGTGCCATGCGAGAGCGAGGTGGGAACGGAGAGGGCGCGACAATGTCCCTTCGCCCCGTTTACGGGGAGAAGGTGCCGGCAGGCGGATGAGGGGCCGGTTTCGGCAATCTCCTGGGCCGAGTTGTGTCTCAAGCGCCGCGGAACACCTCCCGCCGCGTGACCGTATCGCTCGCAAGCGGCTTGCACTTCACGCCAGCTGCCGCGCCTGCCGGCGGCTGCTTTCGAGATAGAGCAGCACTCCAATCGATGCGAGACCCGCGGCCGCGCCGACGAAGGCGGTGCCGGAATAATCGGTGATTGCCGTGCCGAAGGCGAAGAGGCCGGCGCTGATGCCAACCCCAATGAACGTGTTCAGCGAGATCAGCGAGGTTCCAAGCCCCGGCCGGTCCGCGATCAGGTCCTGCAGATAGGTGATCGGCACGCTGAGGATCGCTGCCGCCCCGCAGGCATTGAAGAGGAGGAGTGCATAGATGTGCCAGGGCGCGGAAGCAAAACCGAGCAGCAGCAGATAGACGCAATAGATCAACGCGCCGAAGGCGAGCACATGCACCGTTCGGAAGCGGCGCTGCGCAAAGCCCCACGCCATCATGAACGGCATTTCGAGCAAGGCGGTCAAGCCGGCCATGAAGCCGACATCGACCACGGTGCCGCCGGCCGCATGGGTGATGATCAGCGGCAGGAGCATGCTGTTCAGCCGCTGCAGCCCGAACAGCATCGCCATGACGATGACGCGCGATAGCACATGCGGCACGAAAATCCGCTTTAGCGAAGCAAAGAAGCCGGCTGGATCGGGGGCAGGGCCGCCTGAGCCATTTCCGGGTGCGAAGAAAAAATACAGGCAGAAGCAGGTGCAGCTTGCCAATGCCGCTATTCCATAGGCCGGCGTCATCGACGGCGAACTGACGAGATAGAAGCCGATCAACCCCGGCGCCAGCGCCCATGAGCCGGAAAAGAGTGCCCGCACCGTTGCGGTGATCGCCGCCCCCTGACCGCGGTCCATCTGGTTGGTCCTGGCGCGCAGGCTGGCGAACAGCAGCGAATAGGTAGAATTGCTCATCGGCACCAGCAACAGCGTCGAGAAGATGAAGATCACGGGGCTATGAAAGATCGCGATCGACCCGAAGCCGAGCATGCCCGCGACGGAAAGCCCGAGCACCAGCGGCCGGCGCTCTTTCAGCCTGTCCGACCAGATGCCGAGCGTCAGGCTCGTCGTAACGTTGACGATTGCCGAGAAGAACACCAGCGCCGAATAGGCGCCATTGCTCAAGCCGAGTTCATTGATCCCGATGATCGACTGGTAGGGCGCAGTCGACGCATAGGTGAAGGCGAGCGCGACGAGTGTCACGGTCGGAATACGGATCCTGTTATCGCGAAGGATCAAGGAAAAGGTGGATGACATGGGGATGATTCCTGATGCACCACTCTTAGCTGCATCTGACCTATCAGAGAAACGATAGTTTCCGATCGCTTCGGTCAATTTATGTGATGAATATTTGGACGATGTGATTGCCGAACGAGCTCGCAGCGAGGCTCACCCCACCCTCCGTCATCCTCGGGCTTGACCCGAGGATCTACGCTGGCATCCATCAGCACCGGGCATGGATCCTCGGCACAAGGCCGAGGATGACGGAGAGTGGGGTGACGTCCAGCCACATATCGACCCGGTGCTCCATCTGGCGGGCACTCGCGCATGCGCCTAAGCCTTGCAAAACGTCAACCCCGTTGGCTTTCCCCGCGTGACGCGTTATGGCTGCCTCTTCCCGCCAGCATCCGGATAAAAGCTCATGACCAATCCCGTCACCGTCGAAGTCACCCGCGGCCTGCTCGTCGAAAGTCGTCATCGCGGCGCGGTGGCTGTGGTCGATGGCGACGGCAAGCTCGTCTTCTCGCTGGGTGACATCGAGGCCGCCATTTTCCCGCGTTCGTCCTGCAAGGCGATGCAGGCGCTGTCGCTGGTCGAGAGTGGTGCGGCCGATGCCTATGGCTTCGGTGACAAGGAATTGGCGCTGGCCTGCGCCTCGCATAATGGCGAGGACGAGCATGTGGCGCTGGCCCACTCCATGCTGACGCGCGCGGGTCGCGATGCCCAAGCGCTGGAATGCGGCGCCCACTGGTCGATGAGCCAGAAGATCCTGATCCAGCAGGCCCGGACGCTCGAGGCGCCGACCGCGCTGCACAACAATTGCTCGGGAAAACATGCCGGTTTCATCTGCGCCTGCTGCCATCAGGACCTCGATCCGAAGGGTTACGTTGGCTATCAGCACCCGCTGCAGGTCGAGATCCGCGCGGCGATGGAAAGCCTGACAGGCGCCGCGCTTGGCGCCGATAGCTGCGGCACCGACGGCTGTTCTATCCCGACCTATGCCGTGCCGCTGCGCAGCCTTGCCCACGGTTTTGCCAAAATGATGACTGGCATTGGTCTGGAACCCTTGCGCGCCAAGGCATCCCGCCGGCTGATCGAGGCCTGTATGGCCGAGCCCTTCTATGTCGCGGGGTCCGGCCGCGCCTGCACGGCGCTGATGCAGATCGCCCCCGGCCGTATCTTCTGCAAGACAGGTGCCGAAGGCGTCTTCTGCGCCGCGATCCCGGAAAAGGGCATTGCCATTGCGCTCAAATGCGAGGATGGCATGACCCGCGCCGCCGAAGCCATGGTGGCGGCGACACTCGCCCGTTTCTTCGAGACGGACGATGAGGTGCATGCGGGCCTGATGGCCTATGCCGCGACGCCGATGCGCAATTGGAACGGCATCCATGTCGGCGATGTCAGGGTCACCTCCGCCTTGGTCGGGTGAGTGCGAGCTGGAATATATAAGTTATTAGAAAAATAAGAATTACCTAATATAAAAGGGTACGTCCTGCGATCGCGGATGCACCCTTTCGCGGCGACGTGAGCACAGTCCTGGAAGCCATGGGGGCAGGGCATGTTTGCAGGCCGCTATCTCTGGTGGATGCTGATAGGCATCGGCATCTTCATGTTCGCCACGTTGAGCCTCGATTATATCACCTGGCTCACGATCCAACTGTCCGGCTGCGGCGATATGGCCGGCACCTGCGAGCCGGTTCTCCGGCTGATATCGGGCGTGCTCAAACCCGCCTGCATCTGGGCTGCGATCGGCATACTCTTCATGGCGACGCTGCTCCGTCTTCACACGCTCTCGCTCATCTGGTTCTGGGGGCCGATCGTCGCCGTGTGGTTCGTCGCCTCCACGCCGATCCTGCTCTTCGTTGCAGCGGATGCGGCGGCCCTGACGCAACCCGCCACGCTGGCGGCGCTGCCGGTCGCCTTTCTGTTTCTGGCGGCTTTCGCAGCCTATCTCCTCTTTGCCTTGGAGGATGGTGACATACTGTCGCTTGCCGCCTCGGTGCCGTTGCGCCTCACACTCCGCCTGACGGCGGTCTACGGCGCGCTTGCCGGCGCGGCCTTCATGCCGGAACTGTCGCGGATCGCCGGGACGCTGCTCGACTTGCCGGCACTTTCCGTCGTCATCGCGCTGCCGCAGCCATATCTTCAGACGGTGCTGACCTTTGGAACCGGCAGCATGGCGCCGGCCTATGCCGTATTGGCAACCTTCATCGCGGCCCTTGCCGCAAGCCTCCTGCCGCATGCTGCGGGACCGCAGCCCTCCCGCAGCACCATCATGCTGCGGCGATTGCGCCGTTGAGATCGCGATAGGGTTTCAGCTGTTCGGCCGTCATCTCCGCCGGCACGATCAGCCCCGCCACCTCGGAAATGCCAAGCACCGGGCAGGGCGAGACGAGGTCGAACTTCTCCTCGGTCAGCAGCACATGCGTTTCGGCCGCGCAGCGGGCGATGTGCCGCTTGATCGCCGCTTCCTCGAAATCGCCGGTGGAAAGCCCGTGCACCGGATGGGCGGCCGTCACCCCGAGGAAGAAGAGGTCGGGGCGCAGCTGCGAGATCGCCGCCATAGCCGCTGCCCCCGTTGCCACCATCGAATGTTTGTAAAGCCGTCCGCCGGTGAGGATCACCTCGGCCGTCGGGTGGTGTTCGAGCTCGGCGGCGATCGTCGGGCTGTGGGTCGCAACCGTCAGCGGCATGTCGCGCGGCAAGTGTCTGGCGATCTCCGCCGTCGTCGTGCCGCCATCGAGGAAGATCATCTGGCCCGGCTTGACCATCGCCGCCGCCGCTGCCCCGAGCCGCGCCTTGATCTCAGACGAGACGCTGCGCCGTGCGGTAAAGTCAGGCAAATCAGGCGCCAGCGGCATCGCCCCGCCATGCACCCGTTTCAACAGCCCCTCCGCCGCCATTTCCCTGAGGTCCCGCCGGATCGTGTCCTCCGAAAGGGCGAAATCCTCGGCCACGCGCTTGGCGATCACCTGGCCGTCACGGCGCAGGATGTCGAGGATGAGGGTCTTGCGTTGGGTTGTCAGCATGGTTCCCTGCACGAAATTAGACATAATAGCCCGATATTGCACGACGCGACTCGACATTCAAGAAATATCGTGCATTTTCACGAAATCCCGTGCATGAGACCGGGAGTGCTCACGCAGAAGCGGAGCGAAGGAGTGGATCATGTTGATTTTGATTGCCGGGCCCTATCGGTCCGGAACGGGCGACGACCCGGAAAAGATGGCCGCCAACCTGAAGCGGCTGGAAGCGCCTTCGCACGCGCTATTTGAGGCCGGCCATGTGCCGATGATCGGCGAATGGGTGGCCCTGCCGATCTGGCGCGCCGCCGGCGGCCGGTCGGTCGGCGACGCGCTCTACGAAGAGATCTTCCACCCGGTCGCCGGCCGGCTGCTGCAGCTCTGCGAGGGTGTGCTGCGCTTACCCGGCGATTCCAAGGGAGCGGACAACGACGTCCGCATCGCCAGGGAACGCGGTATCCCGGTCTGGCACCGGCTGGAAGACGTTCCGGGCTGCGGTTGAGCGGATTGCTGCGCCCGCGCTTTGCCCTTCGCTTACGCTCAGCGCATTCGCGGCTTTGCCGCTCACCCCCTCAACCGACCCTTCGGGCCACCTTCTCCCCGCTGGGGAGAAGAGGGAGCAAGCCGATCGCCCTCGTTTCCGCAACAGACGCTTTCAGAGGAAGTGAGGTGCTGCCACGAATCTCTTCTCCCCAGCGGGGAGAAGGTGCCGGCAGGCGGATGAGGGGGCCACACGGCACACCATTCATTGCCCTTCGCTCGCGACCAACGCACCCCATTTGTCCTGGTGTGCCAAGGACGATCAAAACCCAATCTCCCCAGTTCCAGCCCGCCCACCCCTACGCTATAACCCTTGCCGAAAGGGAGTCGAGAACCATGCTGACATTGTACTACGCGCCGGGAACCTGCGCGCTCGCAAGCCTTATTGCCCTGGAAGAATCCGGCCTGGCCTTCGAAGTCAAGAAGATCAGCCTCCGCGATGGCGAACAGCGTTCGCCGGACTATTTGAAGATCAACCCGAAGGGCCGGGTGCCGGCACTGGTCACCGATTATGGCGTGCTGACGGAAACGCCGGCGATCTTGGCCTATATTGCCCAGAGCGCGCCGGCCGCCAGGCTGGCGCCGTTTGACGATGCCTTCGAATTTGCGAGACTTCAGTCCTTCAACAGCTATATCTGCTCGACCGTGCATGTGAACCATGCCCATCGTCCGCGCGGCTCGCGCTGGGCCGATGAGCCGGCGGCAATCGAGGCGATGAAGGCCAAGGTGCCTGGGAATATGGCCGATTGTTTCACGCTGATCGAGCAGACCATGTTTGAAGGCCCGTGGGTGATGGGCGAAGCCTATTCGCTCGCCGATCCCTATCTCTTCGTGATGACCGACTGGCTGCCGTCGGATGGCGTCGATCCCGCCCGGTTCGAAAAGGCGAGCGACCATCACGCCCGCATGCTGCAGCGTCCCGCCGTGCAGCGGGCGCTGGCCTACGATCGGGCCTGATCCTTAAATCCGGCGGCAAGCTTCTTCGGCGCCCGGAACAGCCAGGCGCCGACCAGCCGCAGCCGCAATTCCTCGTCGCCGATCACGGCGGCGCGTACCGGCAGATGCGGCCAGCCGACATAATGATCGGTTTGAAAATAGACGTCGGGTGCCATCTCCAAGAGGTGATCCTTGTCGTCGAGCGAAATCGAGATCACGATCGTCTCGGTATTCTTCACCGCGACAAAGCTCTTGCCGCCGACTTTCAGTGCCGGATTGCCATAGGAGGTGCTCTCCTCGACATCGGGCAACCCGGCTTCCGCCGCCAGCCGCTTCAGACGTTCGAAAACCGCATCGACATCGCCGGCCATGGTTCCGCCCTTTCTGCCAGGGCGAACCTACCATATCTTCAGGCGCATTTCGCCAGCGGCGGCTTGGCCTCTTTGGGAAAGCCGGCTGGCATCCCGAGCGGCAGATCGGCGATTTCGCGCAGCGACATGCGTTCGACCTCGGGATGCCGGAGCGGATCATCCTTCCAGGTCGGGGCAATTTCTGAGCTATCCACAGGAAGAACTGGTCTCAAGAAAAACTTCAGCAACGACATGGTATGCCTCGCTTTCTCAGTGGTGCGGAATAGATATGCAGTGGCTAACGCCCTCTGAACCATCGCATCTCTCGCAGACTGCATGTTCGAATGGACTGCCTATGCTTGCAATGTCGGCCTCAACAGGCAGATTTTCAATTGAGATTAATGCGGCGGCGCTATAGAAAAACTATATGAAGAACCTGAATATAGTCCATCTCAACGGCCTGCGCGCGCTGGAAGCGGTCGGCCGTCTCGGCTCGCTCCAGGCCGCCGCCGACGAACTCGGTGTCTCGGTCGGCGCCGTCAGTCAGCAGGTTATCAAGGCCGAAGCCCAGCTCGGCCAGGTGATTTTCGAGCGCACCGCCAGGGGCATGATCGCCACCGAAGCCGGCCGACCGGTGCTGCTCGCGCTCGACGAGGGGTTCGCCCGTCTTTCGGCGGCGGTGTCGATCGCGAGCCGCAAGGACGATACCATCCTGACGATCTCGGTGGCCCCGGTTTTCGCCGCCCGCTGGCTCGTCTACCGGCTCGATCGCTTCGCCGAGCGCCATCCCGACATTAAGCTGCGGCTGGATGCAACCACCAATCTCGTCAATCCGGCGCTTTGCGACGTCGATATCGGGATCCGCGTCGGCAGCGGCAAATGGCCGGATGTGAAGGCCGAACTGCTGCTGGCACAGGAGGTCTTTCCCGTCTGTTCCCCGGAGATGGCGGCGACATTGAAAGAGCCCGCCGATATCCTCCAACTGCCTGCCATCATCGACGGCCATGCCATGTTCACCTGGGAGGTCTGGATGCGTGAGGTCGGACTATCAGGTGCTACGCTTTCGACCCGTCACGTCTTCAACGACGCCTCGCTCTGCCTCGATGCGGCGCTTGCAGGCCAGGGCGTCATGCTTGCCTGGCAGACCCTTGCCGCCTTTGCGCTTGCTGAAGGCAGGCTCGCCGCCCCTTTCGGCATTCGCGCGCCGACCGGCTTCGGTCACTATTTCGTCACTGCTGAAGGCACGCGCGAGCCGAAAAAGGTGAAGGATTTCAAGGCCTGGATCCGCGAGGAAATGGCCGGCACGCTCACGCTCTTCCAGTAGCCCTCAAACCTCGATCGGCTCCTTGCCGCGGGTCGCCTGCATGGCCTTGTAAGCCGGGCGGGACTGGCAGCGCCCGATCCAGGCTTTGATATTCGGATGCGCATCGAACAGCGCCTCTGCGGTCTGAGCGTAGCGCAGCACCTCGGCGAGGTTGAGATCGGCGACGGTGAAGCGGTCGCCGACGATCCATGGCCGGCCGACAAGGTGATTTTCGAGAACTGCCAGCGGCCTGCGCAGCGAGCGGCAGGCAACCGCGATCGTCTGCTTGCCCTCTTCGCTGTTTTCGAGCCCGTTATCATAGGTCAGCACGATCTTCACCGTATGCGGCTCGACCTGCGAAGCCGCCCAGACCGTCCACATCGTCAGCAATCCGTCTTCCTCGACGGTTTGGCCGGAAAGCGGTCCGCCATATCGACGCGCGAGATAAAGATTGATCGCCAGCGACTCGTGCATGACGAGATCGCCATCCCGAATGCTGGGGATCTGCGCCATCGGGTTGACGGCAATGAATTCCGACGACTGCGTGTTGAGCGGCGCCTCGGGCGCTAGCGGATCTGCCAGCCGCCTTGCCTGCAGCACCGGCACCGAGCGGAATTCGACCCCAAGCTCCTCCGCCATCCAATAGACGCGGGAGGCGCGCGAGCGATAAACTCCGTAGATTGTCAGCATGCCCATATCCCCCCGATGTTGTCCGCAAGATCGTAAATGCCGGATCAGCGTGGGAAAAGTCCTGGTGGCTGATGGGATGATGAAAGCTTTTGATGGCTTCAGGAAATGCGATTCCGCTCGACGGTCAGCTGCGCATAAGGCGAGCCGCCGCCCGCCATCTCGCCGGAGACCTTCTTCTCCCACTGAAAGCCCAAAACCGCGCCTTCGGCGGTCTCCTGGAAAACATTATCGGTGATGACGGCGGTCCCGGCGCCATCGGCGACCGAGACGGCGCATCCCACAGGCGCCTTGCGCACCACGTTGCCCGTCACAACGACGTTGCGCAGATACGGACCCCAGCCGATCTGCAGGCCCCAGCGCGGCGCGCCTTCGATCACATTTCCCGAAATCAGCGTATCGGCCTCCGCCGCAATGCCGATGCCGAAACCGACTTCGTGCTTGTAAGGTCCCTTCAGCGTCAGGTTGCGCACGACATTGCCGGTGACGCTCGCCAGCCGGCCACCCTCGTCGAAATTGGCGATCGAAATGCCGTTTGCCGCCCCGTCGATCATGTTGGCGGAAACGACGGCGCCTTCGAAGGCGAATTCGACATAGATCGCCGTCTCGCCGGAACGCCGGCACTGGTTGCTGCTGATCTGAATGTCCGAGGCCGAATTGGCGCGGATCGCCGTGAAGGCGCAGTCGGAGATGTGGTTGTTCGCCACCATCACCCCGTCGGCGCGGAAGATGTTGATGCCGTTACCGTTTTGCCCGGTGCCGCCATCATTGGCGCGGATGTTGGTTATGCGGTTGCCGGAGACAACGGTGCCGTCCTCCGCCTTCTTCCAGCGATGCACGAGGATGCCGCCATTGCCGCAATCCGAGACCGTATTGCCGGTGACCGAGAGGGTGGTGGAGTCCACCGCGTAAAGCCCGGATTGGCCAGCCCCCGAAATGCGGCTGCGCTCGATCCGCCCGCCGCAGCGCTCCAGTTGCAGGCCGTGCTTGCGGCTGCCGCCGATCTCGCAATTGTCGATCAGCACCTCGTCGACGCCGGTAAATTGCAACAGCCCGCCGGCATAGTCGCCAAGCCAGCGGTTGCCGCCGTCGATGACGAGATTGGAAAGCTCGATCCGCCGCACGTTCTCGGCCGCAAACAGATGGCCTTCGCCGGTATAGACGATCCGGGAGGCGCCGGGCACGCCAGTGATACGCGTATTATCCGGCAAAGTGAGATTGGAGACCCGGTAGGTACCGGGCGGCAGGAAGACCGGTACGTTCTCGCGCGCCGCCTGCTCGATCATCTGCTGCAGGTTGCGGGTCTTGCGGTCGCCGCTTTCGGGAATGGCGCGATATTCCACCCCGTCGATTGCCCCGCGCAGATCGGGCTGAGCGGTCGCCGTCAGCGGCGAGGCAAGCGCGCGCGATGCCGCTCCCGCAACGGCCGAGGCGGCAAGAAAGAGAAGCATGTCGCGGCGTGAGGGCATCCCGGGATCTCTTGTTACAACGCGTCCGTAGCAGGAAACGTGCCAGGCGGGCATGTGTTTTTTCGGCGCAAGCTGGGCAAAGGCCGATAAAATTGCCGTTTATGACCGAGGCTGACAGCAGGATCTCGCCGCTTTTATTGTCCTCTTGTTCACTCTTTCATTTAAGCAAGCCGAAGGAAATGAGGACTACTTTTAAGGGAAATTCTATGGCGAGTGCGGGAAACGGCCTTCGGCCGCAGGGGGAATGGCATCATGCACGAATTGGCTGCCAGGCGATGGGAATCAACCGATGCCCTGACGGCCGAAACGCGACGTATCATCGCCGCGACCGAGGCAATGATGGCATCGACCGCCCACCAGCTTTCCGAGGGCATCGAGAACCTGCGCCTCAAGGCGATTCTCCACGAACTTCCGGATTTCCTCTACGTCAAGGATCGTGACAGCCGCTTCGTCTTCGCCAACGCCGTCACCGCCAGCAGCCTTGGCTTGGAGAGCGCTGCACTGATCACCGGCAAGCGCGATTTCGACCTGTTCGATTTCGAGACGGCGTGCCGCCATTTCGACATCGAGCAGCAGATCATGGCGACGGGCCAAGCTCGCATCGACATGGAGGAATCCTACGTCCTTCCCGGCAGCAGAAGGCCGATATGCCGACTGACCTCGAAGATACCGCTGCGCAACGATCGCGGCGAGATCCTTGGCCTGATCGGTGTTTCCCGTGATATCACCGAACGCAAGCGCCAGGAGGATCTGCATCGCGGCCAGGCGAGCCTACTCGAAATGATCGCCCGCAACGAGCCGTTGCCGATGATCCTCGAGGCGCTCGTACTGATGATCGAGGCGCAACTGGATGGGATTGACGGATCGGTGCTGCTGCTCGACGGCGAGGGCACGAGGCTCTATCACGGCGCCTCTCCCAATCTGCCCGGCGGCTACAGCCGCCTCATCGATGGTGTCACGATCGGGCCCAAGGTCGGCTCCTGCGGCACCGCCGCGTGGCGCGGTCAGACCGTGATCGTCGACGACGTGATGAGCGATCCGCTCTGGGAGGATTTTCGCGCGTTGATCGCGCCGTTCGGCTTCCGCTCCTGCTGGTCGACGCCGATCGCCACATCTGAGAATAATGTGCTCGGCACGTTTGCGCTCTATTCCAGGGAAGTCCGCCGTCCCACCGAGCAAGAAATGACGCTGGTGGCGCTCGCCACCCATATCGCCGGCATCGCCATCGAACGCAAGCGTGTCGATGACCGCATTCATTTCATGGCCCATCATGACGATCTGACGGGCCTGCCGAACCGCGCTTTCCTGAAGGAACGGCTGGCGAGCATTCTCGACCAGGCCCGGCGCAACAACCGCAAGGTGACCGTCGCCTATATCGATCTCGACAATTTCAAGGATATCAACGACGGCCGCGGCCACGCCGCCGGCGACGAGGTTCTGAAAGAGATCGCCGCCCGCATGGCCAACAGCGTCAGGGCGTCCGATATGGTGGTGCGTCTCGGCGGCGACGAATTCCTCGTCGTGCTGGTCCACCAGTCGAGCCACGATGCCGGCATCACGCGCCGCCTTCGCGATCTGCAAAAGGCGATCAACCGGCCGATCCGCGGCGCGGACGGCGAGATCACCGTCACCTCCAGCATCGGCGTTGCCGCCTTCCCCTTCGATGGAGCGACCTCGGAAGAGCTTCTCGCCAATGCCGACCGCGCCATGTACCGCGCCAAGGAACTCGGTCGCAATACTTTGCAACATCACGATGGCGGCGGCACGCCTGTGGGAATGCCGCTCGGCGAGCAGGAGGAACTGCACCAGGCGATCACTGGCCAGCAGTTGTTCCTGCAATACCAGCCGCAGGTCGATGTCGCCACCGGGCGCATCACCGGGCTGGAGGCGCTGGTGCGCTGGAACCATCCGGCAAAGGGCAGGGTGCCGCCGGTTAATTTCATACCGCTTGCCGAAGAGACCGGCCTTATCGTTTCCCTCGGTCTCTGGGTGCTGAACGAGGCCTGCCGCCAGGCACGCCTCTGGCAGGACATGGGCCTGACGCCGCTGACGATCGCCGTCAACGTCTCTGCCAAGCAGTTCGCCGATCCGGATTTCGCAACCCATGTCACTGAAGCGCTGGAGCGCCACCGCCTGCAGTCCCGCTGGCTGGAGCTTGAAGTCACCGAAAGCGTGGTGATGCAGGATGCCGAACGCGCGCTCGCCATGATGGAAACGCTGCGGGGGCTTGGTGTGCGCCTGTCGATCGACGATTTCGGCTCCGGCTATTCCAGCCTGGCGGCGCTGAAGACCTTCCCCTTCGACCGCCTGAAGATGGACCGTTCGCTGGTCGAGGCCCTGCCGGGCGACAAGACCTCCGTCGCCATCGCCTCGGCCGTCATCTCGCTGGCGCAGACGCTGAGGCTCTCGGTTCTCGCTGAAGGCGTCGAAACCGACGCCCAGATGGATTTCCTGCGCCAGGTGCACTGTGAGGAGGCGCAAGGCTACCGCTTCTCGAAACCGGTCTCTCCGGAGGAGATCCCGGCATTGCTGCGGGCGCGGAGCCTCTGAGCCTTATTTTACAAGCCTGCCGATCGCTCCGATCTCGTTCGTCCATATGCCCGCCGCATAGTTCGGCGGCAGCCGCGCCAGTTGCGAGGGGTCGTCGATGCCGGTGGAAAGATCGCCGCCCCGATAGGGACCGAGCACGAAGACCTCGGTCCCGGCATCCTGCATCCGGTTGAGAAAACGATCCGGCCAGCCCCAGAGCCACGGCGCGATATTGATCGGCACCAGCATCATCGCGTGTTTGCATTCGTCCGGCAGCAGGCCGGTCCAACCATAGCCGATATAGCCCGCGAGGCAGCCCTTCAGGCTCTTGCGCGAGGCGGTCTTGATATCGGGTGCCATCAGGCGGAGCACGTCGATCGGCTCGTCACCGCCATAGACGATGATCTCGGCTCGTCTTTCCCGGGAAAGTCCGTTGAGCACGGTGGCGAGCTTTTCGCCCTCGGAGGGATCGCGGCTCTTGACGTTGATGAGGAAGCGCCGATCCGGAAAGGTCGAGAGTACCTCGGCAAGGGTTGGCATCATGCCGACACCCCGGCCGCGAAAGGGAAAAGTCTTGCCGTCATCGGCGGTATAGCCATAGCCGATGTCGAGCCTCTTCATGTCAGCCATCGAATGCTCGCGGGTGACGCCATGGCCGTCGGTGCGGCAATCGAGCGTCCAGTCGTGAAAAACTGCGAACTGCCCGTCCGTCGTCGGATGCACGTCGATCTCGATGATATCGGCGCCGGCCGCAAAGCCTGCCTGCATCGACGGAAGCGTGTTTTCGAGATAGCCGTGTTTCGGCGCCAGCATGCGGCTCGTGGTTTTCCCGGCCGATGTTGCGCCAGCAGGCTGGTATTGTTGAGGTAGATGCCCGCCGCGGCGACGGCGATTGCCGCCGCACAATAGAAAAACTTCCTGCCCAAAGTTGATCCCCCTCTGGTTGTATCGACGGGCAAGTGCTAGAAAGCGATTCCGGTTGTTCTTGGGCTGTATTCCGGTTTTTCTATGCTGCGACGCCAATGAGACTGATCGCTATGGAATTTGACGACGACGAGCTCATCCATTTCGAGGCGCACGGCGCGGCCCCATTGCCGCCGGCAGCAGTCGACGGTCATGTCGCGCATGACGGCGCCCGCATCTGGTATGCGAGTTACGGCGCCGGCCCTCCCGTCATTCTGCTGCATGGTGGCCTCGGCAACAGCGGCAACTGGGGCTATCAGATCCCGGCTCTCTTGCGCAGCGGCCGCCGTGTCGTCCTGATCGACAGCCGTGGCCATGGAAGAAGCACCCGCGATGACCGTCCCTATACTTATGAGCTGATGGCTTCAGATGTGCTCGCCGTCAGGGATGAGCTGCATCTCGACAAGGCGGCGATCGTCGGCTGGAGCGACGGCGCCTGCATCGCCCTGATTCTCGCCATGACGGCGTCGTCCCGTGTCGAGGGCGTCTTCTTCTTCGCCTGCAACATGGATCCGAGCGGCACGCGGGAATTCGTGCCCACCCCGGTCATCGACCGTTGCTTCAGCCGTCATGCCAGGGATTATGCCGCATTGTCCGCCACTCCGGACGATTTCAATCCTTTCGTCGAGGCGGTCAGCCTGATGATGCGGACGGAGCCGAACTATAAGGCGGCCGACTTGGGCCTGATCCGCGTGCCGGTCGCGATCGTGCTTGGCGAGCACGACGAATTCATCAAGCCCGACCATGCCGAATATCTTGCCCGCAGCATTCCGAACGCCGAGATGATCTATCTCAAAGGCGTCGGCCATTTCGCGCCGCTGCAGCGGCCGGCTGATTTCAACGCCGCGGTGGTCGCCTTCCTGGATGACATCGGCACACGAAAAAATGAAGACTTGCGGCGTTGAGCCGCGGCAGCGCAATTTCATAAGAATTCAGTAACTTTTTCGGAACGGCAAACGTAGGGTCCTGTGGGAAGGATTCGTTTTATCGTTCGCTCACGAAGACCTTCGAGCCGCCGCCCGCTCATGTGATTTCCTATGCATGGGCAGGTTGCGCGGCCCGATGGCGTGTGCTCGATCCGCGGCTCCTCCACTTGTCTTGAGAAGGCCACGGAGCAGGAATGATCAGTATCGATATTGACGAGCGAGTTTCGATCGCGCGAAAATCGCTGAGCGACGCTATGAGTTTTCAGGCCTCGGGCGATCTCGAAAGCGCCGAGAAAGCCTATGTCCGCGTCCTCCACAAGGACTATCGCACGATAGACATCCTACCGCTGCTGGCGAATGTCGTCGCAAAGAGAGGTGATGCAGAAACCGCTCTTTACTACTGGAACAAGCTGCTCGGCCTCAATCCCGGCCATCTCGTCGCCCTGATGGAAAAAGGTGCGCTGCTGCGTCAGCTCGGCCGGTCGGCGGAAGCGGTCGGCTGCTATGAGATGGCACGTGGCCTGTCACCGGAAAATCCTCTCGTGCGTAACAACCTCGCCGTCGCACTGGCCGATTCCGGCCGCCAGCCGGAGGCGCTGGCCGAATTCCGTCATGTTCTGCGGTTGCAGCCGGACAATATCAATGCCCGGCATCAGATAAGACGGATCTCCTCGTTGATCGTGCCCTTCTGGCACATCGCCATGATGAACGACAATCGACGCAACGATGCCTTTGAAGCGGCAATCCGCCTTGCCATAGAGCTGCGCGGAGCCGATGCGCAGATCCTCGATATCGGCGCGGGGAGCGGCCTGTTGTCGATGATGGCGGCGCGCGCCGGCGCCACCAATATCGCGACCTGTGAGAGTGTGCCGGCCATAGCGCAGACGGCGGAGAGGATCATTGCCGCCAATGGTTATCGCGAACAGATCGACATCTTCGAAAAGCCCTCGACCGAACTTTCCGTCGGCAGAGAGATGAAAGCCCGCGCCGACATCCTGATTTCCGAGATTCTTTCGAGCGATCTCCTTGCCGAAGGCGTGCTGAAAACCTTCGAGGACGCCCACGCCCGGCTGGTCCGCGAGGACGCGATCGTCATTCCACGCGCCGCCTCCGCCATCGGCTGCCTGGTTGCCAGCGAAACGCTCTCCAACTATGCCCATGTCGGCGACGTCTCCGGCTTCGACATGTCGCAGTTCAATGCGCTTGCCCCTTTGCGCCTGCCCGTTCACGGCACGATGACCGAGTGGACCAGGCTTTCGGACGATTTCGAGATCGCTGCAGTGGATCTCACCGCCCGCAAACATTCTGCAGCGCTGCGTAAGATAACGGTGCCTGTGCAGGCAAACGGCGCCGCCGTCGGGGTCGTCCAGTGGATGAAGGTCGATCTGATCGAGGGTGTGGTTTTCGATAACCACCCCGACGGCTATCATGATGGAGGATGGCTCCAGGTTCTTCACACTTTCCCGCAGCCGGTCGACGTCCATGCAGGTAGCTCGGTGGACATGCTGGTTGGCCACGACGGAACGAGCCTGCTGATGACGCCGATCGCCTGAGCAACGGCCTTCTGTCGCAGCCACGGAGGGTCAGCATGGCCGTCTTCAGGAAAGGCGGCCATGCTCGGTACTGTCCGAGTGTTTTCGACCAACGTCACGACGGAGACGAGCTTGCGCAGTGATCGCTTCCGGTGCATTCGCCAGTCCCTTCTTCCCGCCCTCTGGCCTCGCGCCCATTTCCCGCTATCTCTCCTTCCATGAGACCTGATGCGCTGCTCTATCCCGCCCCGGAGGGGCTCTATTGCCCGGAAGGCGGCTTTTATGTCGATCCGGTGCGGCCAGTCGAGCAGGCGCTCGTCACCCATGGCCATTCGGACCATGCCCGCCCGGGCCATGTGAACGTGCTTGCCACCCGCCAGACGCTCGACATCATGCGCCTGCGTTACGGCGATGGTTTCTGCGCCAGCGAGCAAGCCGCCGCCTTCGGCGAGGAACTGCTGGTCAACGGCGTCAAGGTGAGCTTTCATCCGGCCGGCCATGTGCTCGGCTCCGCCCAGATCGCCATCGAGAAGAACGGCACCCGCATCGTCGTCTCCGGCGACTACAAACGCCGCCCCGACCCGACCTGCGCGGCCTATGTGCCGGTTGCCTGCGATGTCTTCATCACCGAGGCGACCTTCGGCCTGCCGGTCTTCCATCATCCCGATCCGATGGAGGAGACGGCCAAGCTGCTGGCATCGCTCAGGCAATTTCCCGAGCGCACCCATCTCGTCGGCGCCTATGCGCTCGGCAAGGCCCAGCGCGTCATCCGGCTGCTGCGCGATGCCGGTTATGCCGAACCGATCTATATCCACGGCGCCATGGAAAAACTCTGCGACTATTACATCGAGCAGGGCATCGATCTCGGCGAACTGCTGCCGGCGACGATCGAAAGCCGCGACAAATCCGCCTTCAAGGGGGCGGTCGTCATCGGCCCGTCATCGGCCTTCGCCGATCGCTGGGCCCGGCGCTTCAACGAGCCGCTGCCGGCCTTCGCCTCCGGCTGGATGATGGTGCGCCAGCGCGCCAAACAACTCGGCGTCGAACTGCCGCTCGTCATATCCGATCATTGCGACTGGCCGGAGCTGACGGAAACCATCCGGGAATTGCACCCGGCCGAGGTCTGGGTGACGCATGGCCGCGAGGAAGCCCTGGTGCGCTGGTGCCAATTGCAGGGCATCAGGGCGAAACCGCTGCATCTGGTGGGTTATGAGGACGAGGGCGATTGAGGATGGAGTTTCTTGCTGAAAACCCCTCCCCAACCCCTCCCCACAAGGGGGAGGGGCTTAACGCGGGGCCCTCGCTGCATTCATCTTCCAGCGCCGAGCATGCGGTCGGCTTGTTGGTTTGCGAGGCGGTGCCACAGCTTAGTCCCTCCGCTTTGTGGGGAGGGGTTGGGGAGGGGCCTTTTCCATACGCCATTGGGGAGGGGGCTTCCTCAAGAGTCGGGAGGCACCCATGAAAGCCTTTGCCGATCTCCTCGACCGCCTGGTGCTCACCCCTAGCCGCAACGGCAAGCTGAAGCTTCTGACCGACTATTTCCGCGACACGCCGGATCCCGACCGCGGCTATGGCCTTGCCGCCATCGCCGGCACGCTGGAGGTGCGCAACGTCAAGCCCGCCATGCTGCGCGAGCTGGTACTCGAGCGCATGGACGAGGTGCTGTTCCGCTATTCCTATGATTATGTCGGTGATCTCGCCGAAACCATCTCGCTTGTCTGGGACAATGAAAGGGATATCGACCGTTCGGCGTTCGCCCAGCCGCGTCTCGGCGAGGTCGTTACCGGCATGAATGCGCTCGGCCGCACAGAAGTGCGCAGCTTCGTTCGCGACCTGCTCGACCGGCTGGATCCGTCCGGTCGTTTCGCCTTCATCAAGCTGGCGACCGGCGCCATGCGCATCGGCGTTTCCGCCCGCCTCGCCAAGCAGGCGCTGGCCGATCTCGGCGATAAGGACGTCACCGAGATCGAAACCCTCTGGCACGGCCTGCAGCCGCCTTATCAGACATTGTTCGAATGGCTGGCAGGTGGCGGCGAAAAACCGGTGCTTGCCACACCGGCGATCTTCCATTCCGTCATGCTCGCCAATGCAGTGGAGGAGGGCGACCTTACCGGCCTTGATCCGGCCGACTACGCCGCTGAATGGAAATGGGACGGCATCCGTGTCCAGCTCTCCCGCTCCGGCGACAGGCGCAAGATCTATTCCCGCTCGGGCGACGACATTTCAGGCGCCTTTCCCGATGTTCTCGACGCGATCAATTTTTCCGGTGTCGTCGACGGCGAATTGCTGGTCGGCGGCACTGCCCGCTCCAACAGCCCGACCCGAACCTTCTCCGACCTGCAACAGCGCCTGAACCGCAAGACGGTGACGTCGAAGATGCTTGGCGATTACCCCGCCTTCATCCGCGCCTATGACCTGCTCTTCGACGATGAGGAAGATATTCGCGGTCTTACCTATGTCGATCGCCGCGATCGGCTGACCGAGATCATCGATCGCGCCCCCCACGACCGTTTCGATCTCTCGCCGCTCGTGCCGTTCTCGTCGTGGGAAGAACTCGACGCTCTGCGTGCCGCGCCGCCTGATCCGGTCATCGAAGGGGTGATGATCAAACGCCGCGACAGCGTCTATCAGGCGGGCCGCATGAAGGGTCCCTGGTTCAAGTGGAAGCGTAACCCCTATAATGTCGATGCGGTGCTGATGTATGCCCAGCGCGGCCACGGCAAGCGCTCGAGTTACTATTCCGATTTCACCTTCGGCGTCTGGGCCGATGACCAGGACGGCGAACAGCTGGTGCCGGTGGGAAAGGCCTATTTCGGCTTCACCGATGCCGAACTCGAGGTGCTCGACAAGTTCGTGCGTGACAATACCACCGAGCGCTTCGGCCCGGTGCGGGCCGTGCGCGCCGACAAGGATTTCGGCTTCGTCGTCGAAGTGGCCTTCGAGGGCATCAACCGCTCGACCCGGCACAAGTCGGGGGTCGCCATGCGCTTCCCCCGTATCGCCCGCCTTCGCCCCGACAAACCCTCCTACGAGGCAGACCGGCTGCGCACGCTGATCGCCATGATCGAGGCCAAGCCGGCATGATGCTGCGCAAAATGACGCAGGGCAATATTTTCAACACGATGTGTATTGGCGGCAGCGATCTTCCGGTGCAGATTTTCCAGAGCATGATGGCGAAAAGTGTAAGCGGTTTTCGGACGGCATCATGCTCATTTAGAATGGCCGGGGAAATGATGGATGCTGCGTTATGAGCTCGCGTGAACAAAATTCCTTTTTCCATCAACGCCGTGCCGTTCTGGCGGGTCTTGCCGGTGCACTTGTCCTGCCGCGTATGGCGGCAGCTTTCGATGTCCCGGATGAGCCGCGCCTTGCCAAGCACGACTACGCCAAGGTCCGCCACCATTTCCGCACCAAGCTGTTGCAGAAGGGCCCGGCGCCCGACAAATACGAATCGCTGAATGCGCCTGCCGACGCCGACAAGATCTTCTACCGTTCCGGTTACGGCGAGCTGGAACTGGCGGCCTGGGTCTCGAAATACAAGCGCGAGCGCGCCGCCAAGCCTGCCGTGCTCTTCCTGCATGGCGGCAATGCCATGGGCATCGGCCACTGGCAGCTGATGAAACCCTATATGGATGCCGGTTATGTCGTGATGATGCCGTCGCTGCGCGGCGAAAACGGCCAGATGGGCAATTTCTCCGGATTTTACGACGAGGTCGACGACGTGCTCGCTGCCACCGAGCGCCTGGCGCATCTGCCGGGTGTCGATCCCGAACGCCTGTTCATCGCCGGCCACAGCATCGGCGGCACGCTGACCATGCTGACGGCGATGACTACCCATAAATTCCGCGCCGCCGCGCCGATTTCGGGCAACCCCGACGCCTTCCGCTTCTTCAACCGCTATCCGCAGGATATCCGCTTCGACGACAGCAATACGCATGAATTCGAGGTGCGTTCGGCGCTGTGCTACGCCCACAGCTTCAAATGTCCGGTCCGCGTCGTCCACGGTACGGACGAGCCGCATTTCAACGATCGCGCCGATCTGCTTGCCCGCCGCGCCCGCGGCGCCGGCGTTCAGATCGAGACTGAAACCGTCGCCGGCAACCACACCTCGGCGCTGCCGACCGAGATCGATCAGAGCATCCGCTTTTTCCATGGGGTGGCGGCCTGAATTTCCAGCCGCTTCAAATAGAGGGCCATTGGCCCTATATTGCTGTAATGACGACGAACGCTAAGAGCATGCCAGAGAGCATGATTGTGCCGAACGACTTCCCCGAGCTGAAATCGCTCGCCTGGAATCGTGATCCTGCGCGCGCCATGCCTGCCCACGAGGCCTTCGCGCTTTATGAACGCAACTGGCGTTTCGTCGATACCGGCAGGCTGACCGAGCGGGAGGTGCAACTGATCCGCGATCTGGCCGCCACCTATGGTAACGGCGTCCTGCTCGTTTCCTGATTTTCCGTTTCTTTATCCTTCGCGTTTAGGCTTGGGCGGAAATCGGGTGGCCACCATGGAATTCAGACGTCCGGAACATCGCATCATCGCCGCGGCCCTTCGGCTGATGGCGACTGATTTTCTTCTGGCCAACAAGTGTTGGTTTGCCGGCGGAACCGCCATTGTCATGCATCTCGACGAATACCGACTGTCGCTCGACGTCGATTTTCTCTGTGCGGATGGCGAGGGATATCGCGCCTTGCGTATGGCGGCGGTCGAAAGCGGAGTAGGAGCCTTTTTCGGAAGGCCGGTTGCCGCACTCCGAGACTTCAGGACAGATCAATACGGCATCCGCACGGTCCTTACCCTCGACGGGCAGCCGATTCGCTTCGAAATCGTGCGCGAGGCGCGGATTGCTCTTGAAGGTACTGTCGATCCTCGGCTGAGTGTTCCCATGCTGTCGCTGCCTGATATGTTCGCCGAAAAACTGCTCGCCAATGCCGACCGCTGCCAGGACAGGGCCGTCGCCTATCGTGATGCTATCGATCTCGGCATGCTTCTCACCCGCTACGTGGAAGTTCCCGCTGTCGCCGTTCTCAAGGCGACGGAAGCTTATGGGCAAGACATTGAGCGCAAGATCGGTTGGGTCCTCGCCAGACTTGAGGACGAGACCGAGTTGAGACATGCCGCAAGCGTTCTGCAGATGGACGGCGACCTTGCCGTGCGGGCGATCGCTGCGCTTCGCGGCGAAGCCCGACGGCTCTGGTCGTCTTAGCCCGGCTTTCCTACCTCAACACCAGCCTCGCGCCAGCCGCAGATGCCATCATTCCGGCAGATATCGCTGTCTCGCCGATCGTTGATAAGGGTGGTTCCATGAATTTTCTGCGCCGGGTCTTCCCGATTGCCGGGCTCGTGATTGCAGTTGCGTCGCTGAGCGGCTGCAACATCCTCATTCCCGATGTCGCCGCCGATTCGCCCGCCCGCTTCGTCCAGGAAACCTCGCCGGTCTTCTATCAGCCGCCCGGCGTCGATCCGCGCCGGGTGCGGCCGATCCCCGATCAGCCGGTGCCGCAGACGCGCGAACTCTACCAGACCCAGTTCAACCAGACCTACGGCCTGCCGGTTACCAATCCCGTGCATATGGCGATGTACGGTGAGCTTCGTGACGAGGATTTCACCCTGCCGGCAATCCCGGTCAGCCGCGTGCAGCCGCAGTTCCTGCGCCAGGAGGTCGATTATCAGACGGCCGAGCGTCCCGGCACCGTGGTCGTCGATACCAAGGCGCATTTCCTCTATTTCGTCGAGGGCAACGGCAAGGCGATGCGCTACGGCGTCGGCCTCGGCCGCGACGGTTACGCCTGGTCCGGCCGTGGTGTCATCCAGTGGAAGCAGAAATGGCCGCGCTGGACGCCGTCGGTCGAAATGGTTTCGCGCCAGCCTGAGGTTCGTCCCTTCGGGGCGGAAAATGGCGGCATGAATCCAGGGCTGATGAACCCGCTCGGCGCGCGCGCCATGTATATCTTCAAGGACGGGCAGGATACGCTCTACCGCGTCCATGGCACCCCCGACTGGCAGTCGATCGGCAAGGCCACCTCGTCGGGCTGCGTGCGCATGCTGAACCAGGATGTCATCGATCTTTATAACCGCATTCCAGCCAGGGCCGAGATCGTTGTGATGTAGCGCTGCAACAGCGCAGCCCATATCGTCCGCTGCGGGTCGGACACGTCTGCGTGAAGCTATGGTTTATTTAGCGCAAGCCGATAGATTTCCTATTGTCGTTACCGGCATTGGACGAATCATCGGTTTAGCCGATGTCTCGTCCGGCTTCCCGTATCAAAGGAAATCAGTCCCGCGTCATGAGCTTCGATAGACATCTTTCCCGCCGTAGCTTTCTTTCCTTTTCGGCGTTGACCGCAGCCTCCGCGCTCACCGGCTGCGCCTCCTCGGCCAACACCGTGACATCAGGCGATCAAACGATCATTTACCGTTCGCCCATGCGCCTGTTCCAGTCGCCGGAAACGTCGAGCGTACCGAGCGGGGCCGAGCTTGCCGTCATGTATGGCCCCGTCGAGGACGGCGGGTTTCTCATTCCCGCTGTTCCCTACGAACAGATCGATCCGCGCTATTATCGCCAGCGCGTCGTCGATCCTACCGGCCAGGCCCCCGGCACCATCGTCGTCGATACGCCGTCACGCTTCCTCTATCTCGTCCAGGGCGACGGCATGGCAATGCGTTACGGCGTCGGCATCGGCCGCGAGGGTTTCGCCTGGCAGGGGTCGGGCGTCATCCAGTGGCGTCAGAGATGGCCGCGCTGGAAGCCGCCGAACGAGATGGTCGCTCGCCAGCCGGAACTCGTCAAATATTCGATCGACAACGGCGGCATGGAGCCGGGTCTGAAGAACCCTCTCGGCGCCCGCGCCCTCTATATCTTCTCGAATGGAGAGGACACGCTCTACCGCCTGCACGGCAATCCGGACTGGCGCTCGATCGGCAAGGCCGTCTCGTCGGGCTGCGTGCGGCTGCTCAACCAGGATATCATCGATCTCTACGACCGCGTTCCGACAAAGGCGCCGATCGTCGTCTGGCAGTAATATTCACCGAGGCGGTCGCGATCCGGCCGCCTCGGACCAATCCCTTTGCCCCGGCAAGCAGGTGCTTTGCCCCAGGCAAGCGGCTGCTTTGCCCCAGGCAAGCAGTGCTTTGCCTCCCGGGCAAGAGCTTCATTTTGCGCCCGCAAGAGAATTATTTTCCGAAATACCATTGCTTAATTCGGTAAATATCCTACATGGTGCGTATCGAATTGCTTGCGACCTTTGTCCACGCGCTTGAGCGCTCCGTCAGATATCCTCTCAACATCGATACGGCTTGTCGGGGATTGTTCCGCAGGCGAACACAAACGGTTGAAAAGGAGATCGTTATGAATTCAGGCGTCGTCAAGTGGTTCAATGGCACCAAGGGTTTTGGCTTCATTCAGCCCGATGATGGTTCTACGGACGTTTTTGTCCATATCTCAGCGGTTGAACGCGCCGGAATGCGCGAACTCGTTGAAGGTCAGAAGATCCGCTACGATCTCGTCCGCGACAAGAAGTCCGGCAAGAATTCGGCTGACAATCTTCAGGCCGCATAATTTGTCATTCGCCTACGCTGACCACGGATGTACTGGCAGCGGGCTGACCAAACTGGCAGCGGGCTGAGTGACTGGAAGAGGTCGGGTTCGAGCCCGGCCTTTTTGCTTTGCGCAGGCCTTGTGAGCGACAGATTGAGCAGCCGAAGAGTCGAAGGAGCGCTGAAATGGGCAGACAAAACTATAAAGTCGGCGACATGATCGTGCTGAAATCCGGCCTCACCCGCACGGCGAAAGCCGATAAGCGGTGCCGGATCTCCAGCATCCTGCCCAACGACCATGGGCATGTGCAATATCGCGTCCAGTTCGACGCAGAGAATTTCGAGCGCCGCATCACTGAGGCCGACATCGATACCGGTGAAACTCCGTCGAGGGCTTCTCCCGAGGCGGCGGCCAAGTCCGACGGCGCCGAGCCCTGGCTGAAGTTTTCGAGCATCAAAATCGGGAAGTAGTCCCGGGTTTTTATTTTGGCCCGGGTTTTTAATTTGGACAGTGCGGCGGCCGCCGCGACAGGAAGGATATCGTTTTGCAGGTACTCGTCAGAGATAACAATGTCGATCAGGCGCTCCGCGTGCTCAAGAAGAAGATGCAGCGGGAAGGCCTGTTCCGGGAAATGAAGGCGCGCAGCGCCTTTGAGAAGCCGTCCGAGAAGCGCGCCCGCGAAAAGGCCGAGGCCATTCGCCGCCAGCGCAAGCTCGCCCGCAAGAAGCTGCAGCGCGAAGGTCTGCTGCCGGCACCGAAGAAGGTTCTCCGCCCGACCCGCTAATCCCGGCCGTGGCATCACGGCCCCCACCGTGCAATCATGGTTCAGCCGTGAATCATGGGATCTGCCGTCGAGCCATGGCTTACAGCGCCCCGCGTCTTTTCAGGCGCGCAAAGGGCGGTGTAACA
Source organism: Rhizobium sp. LARHSG275 (assembly GCF_052871115.1). Taxonomy (NCBI): domain Bacteria; kingdom Pseudomonadati; phylum Pseudomonadota; class Alphaproteobacteria; order Hyphomicrobiales; family Rhizobiaceae; genus Rhizobium; species Rhizobium sp. LARHSG275. The sequence continues at coordinate 24,307 of NZ_JBIXJN010000019.1, forward strand.
GTTTGAATTTTTGCATAATTCCTTGAACCGATTCCGATTTAAGGAATTATGCGACAGCGCCGCCATCACCTGGGAAAGGGGCACATGACCGCCACCAAGGGAGAATTCTTCAATCCTGCCAAGCTGTCGTCTCGCGACAAGGCGGAAGCGACCGATCACACGGCGCGCGCCATCATCGCCGCCGAGGCATCGGCCCGTGACAAGAAGACGGAGAAGCTGAAGGCGCTGCGTTTGCAGCAGGAAGCCGAGGCCGAACCTAAGGTGGCGCCTGCAAAGAAGCGCCGGTCACCGGCTAAGCCGCAGCCCTGATTCTCGGCGCGCACGCCGGCTCTACCGGGTGATGCGTTCAGCCGTCGCCCGTGCCGGTCCGCCCGAGATTGCCCCGCAGCCGATGCAGCATGTCGCGCATCTCGGCCATTTCCTTAAGCGTGCAGCCTGCGGCTTGCCCGATCGCCGTCATGATCGTATCGATCTCTCCCTTCATCGCCTGGCCTTTTGGGGTCAGCGACACGATCACCTGCCGTTCGTCGCGCAGGTCGCGGATGCGCTTGATCAGCCCGCCCTGTTCCAGCCGTTTCAGCAGCGGCGACAACGTGCCGGAATCGAGGTCGAGTTGCTCGCCGATCATCTTCACCGGCAGCTCGCCGCGTTCCCACAGCACCAGCATCACCAGATATTGAGGATAGGTCAGGCCGACCCTGTCGAGGATCGGCTTGTAGGCGCGGGTGAAGGCATGCGCCGTCGCGTAGACCGCGAAGCACAACTGCTTTTCCAGCCGCTTCTCCTCTTCCGGTATCTCCATCGTCTTCGTCGTTTGCGCTCTCATATCCATCATCCCTAGAGCGCCGTGCGTCCTTTTGGACGCACAAAGGACGCTCTAACTCTTTGAATCTACGCATCGTTCTTTCCGAAAATCGATTCCGATTTTGGGCCGATGCGCTAGAGCATTTCCGTTATTCTTCGAATCACGGAAAAATGCTCTATCCCTTTGTTTTCACGCAATTCCGGGCGCCAACCGCTGCGCAGTTTTGCTGGAATTGCTCTAGAGCATGATGCCGAAAAGTGTGCGCTGTTTCGGGCGGCATCATGCTCTAACACTTTAATTTAGAACAGGATTCAGATTTTAGGCCGATGCAGCTTAAGATCATCCTGTTCCAAGGCCGGATTGTCCTCCTTTCGAATTCGAAATGCAATTTGCAAAATTCACTTGCGTACAATTTAATTGCGCGATATTAAAAATCCAACCCGATCGAAGGGCCAACCAAAGGAGATCGTCATGCCTATTCTCTATACGACCAAAGCCTCTGCCACTGGCGGCCGCGCAGGCCGCGCTGTTTCCGAAAACGGCGTTCTGGACGTGACCCTGACCGTTCCCAAGGAACTCGGCGGCGACGGTGCGACCGGCACCAATCCCGAACAGCTCTTCGCTGCCGGATATTCTGCCTGCTTCCTCGGTGCATTGAAATTTGTCGCGGGTCAGCAGAAGGTCAAGATTCCGGAAGATACGACGGTTTCCGCCAAAGTCGGCATCGGCCCGCGTGAAGATGGCGGCGGCTTCGGTATCGAAGTGGCGCTGACGGTCAATATCCCCGGCCTCGACCGCGAAACCGCTGAAAAGCTCGCAGCCGCAGCCCACATCGTCTGCCCCTACAGCCACGCCATGCGGACCTCGACCGAGGTCCCGGTCACCGTAGCCTGATCAGGGCAATCCCCAGCAAAGTGCTGGAGCGGCTTCCGTCTTCAGCCGGAGACCGTCGCGCTTCTGCTCCTGCGACGAACGCAGTACAGCCCGGCCCAGGAGATCGGTGAGGCCGGCCCCTCATCCGGCTGCCGCCACCTTCTCCCCGTAAACGGGACGAAGGGGATATGCCGCGACCTCTCCGTTCCTCGCTAACCTCTCGCGGGGCACGTCCCCTCTCCCCGTCTTTACGGGGAGAGGGCTAGGGTGAGGGGCAGCCATCGGCTTGCTCTATTCGGCCGTTACCCGTCCGCTGTGACGAGGTCGGCGTTCAGCCTGGCCGGCTTCGGCGTTACTGCCGCCATTCATGACAGTGCCTGCAGATCCTGCCGCAGTCGGGCGGCGCCGCCTTCCGGCAGCTTCGCGTCGATCATCGCATGCGTGCTTTGCCAGATCGGTAGCGCCATTGCCAGCACCGCCTTGCCGTCAGTGGTGAGGCTCAGCAGCCGGCCGCGCCTGTCCCTCGGGTTCTCCATCACCTTCACCCAACCCTTGCGCTGTAACGGCTTCAGCGCCGCCGTCAGCGTCGTCTGGTCCATGGCGAGCAGGGCGGCGACCGGCCCCATCGGCGGCGGCTCCGGCCGGTTCAGCGACATCATCAGCGAAAACTGGCCGTTGGTCAGGCCGGCCGGCCTCAGCGCGTCGTCGAACAGCCGAGCAAGCGCGCGCGCCGCCCGCTGCACATGCAGGCAGAGGCAGGTGTCGCGCACCATCAGCGTCGTGGAAAAGGGAATCTCGATCGAATTTGACATGCTCCATTTCTATTGATATCAATGTATTTAGTCAAGGAGAAGGAGATGGGCCGGCTTCACCGGCAAGCGCCGGAGGAGGGCGCATTTCATGCAGAATGAGGTTGTTTCCCGCGAAGAATGGCTCGAAGCCCGGCGTGCCCTGCTGGCAAAGGAGAAGGAGGCGACACGGCTGCGCGACAGCGTCAACGCTGCCCGTCTGGCGCTGCCCTGGGTGAAGGTCGACAAGGACTATGTCTTCGAAACGCCGGAGGGCAGGAAGTCTCTCGCCGATCTCTTCGACGGCCGCAGCCAGCTGTTGATCTACCATTTCATGCTCGGCCCGGATTGGGATGCCGGCTGCACCGGCTGCTCCTTCCTGTCGGATCATGTCGATGGCGCCCTGCCGCATCTGAACCATCACGACGTCACCTGGGTCGCCGTTTCGCGCGCGCCGCTCGATAAGATCGTCGTCTATAAGCAGCGCATGGGCTGGAAATTTCCCTGGGTCTCCTCCTTCGGCAGCGATTTTAATTTCGATTATCACGTTTCTTTCAGCCCGGAGGACCTTGCCAAAGACAAGGTCTTCTACAATTTCACCCCCATGCAGCCGGCTGATGCCAATGACGAACTGCCCGGCCTCAGCGCTTTCTACCGCAACGACAAGGGCGAGGTCTTCCACACCTATTCGAGTTATGCCCGCGGCCCGGAAGAACTGATCGGCACCCTGATGATCCTCGACCGCGCGCCGAAGGGCCGCAACGAGGACAGCACGATGAATTTCGTGCGCCGCCACGACGAATATGAGGAGGCCCCGAAGGCGCCATCCTGCTGTCACTGACATAGGCCACCATCACTCAAGGGAGAAGAGATGATGAAGACCGCTGAAGTGCTGAAGGAACATTCCTTCCTGGAGAGACTGCTTGGCGACTGGACCGTCACCGCACCCGACATGACGGGCGGCGAACCCTGGGCCGAGACCGTCCGCTCGCTGCACGGCATCTGGTTCGTCGCCGAAGGAACCGGCCGCATGCCGGACGGTAGGGAGGCCACCAGCATCCTGACGCTTGGCTATAACGCCGCAAAAGGCAAGTACATCGGCAGCTGGATCGGCAGCATGATGGATTATATGTGGGTCTATGAGGGCGAGGTCGACGCGTCGGGCAACGTGCTGGACCTCTATACGAGAGGTCCCGACTTCACTGGCGAGGGCCTTGCCGATTACCGCGAGCAGATCATCTTCGTCGATGCCGATCACCGCAGCTTTATCTCCAGCACCAGGCAGCCGGATGGCTCCTGGAAGCAGTTCATGGAAGCGCAATACGCCCGCAGGTTCTGACAATCACGGCGCCCAGCCTCGAAAAGGGGCCTCATAGGAGGCCTCGGAAGAGGGGCGTCGAAATAGGGAGAGTATGATGTCTGAGACGCATGGAAAGTTCATCTGGTGTGAGTTGATGACCCCCGACACATCAGCTGCCGCGAAATTCTACAGCTCGGTCGTCGGCTGGACCACCTCCGAGATGAAAATGGAGGGCATGCCCACCTACACGATCTTCGAGGCGAACGGCATCGGCGTCGCCGGCCTGATGGAATTTCCGGCCGAACTCGAAGGCAAGGGCATTCCGCCGAACTGGACGGGTTATGTCGATGTCGACGACGTCGACCAGACGGCCAAGGATTTCGCCGCCAATGGCGGTTCGGTCCGCCGTCCGCCGGAAGAGATCCCGACCATCGGCCGCTTCGCCGTCGTCGCCGATCCGCATGGCGCGGTGCTCTGCATCATGACGCCGGCGCCGATGGAGAAGCCCATGCCGGAACTGGCCGTCGACGCTCCCGGCAATATCGGCTGGCGCGAACTCTATGCCGGCAATGGCAAAGAGGCGCTGGCCTTCTATTCCAAGCTGTTCGGCTGGACGAAGGACAGCGAGATGGATATGGGACCGATGGGCGTCTATTATCTCTTCGCCCATAACGGCAAGCAGATCGGCGGCATGATGACCAAGCCGGAAAACATCCAGATGCCGTTCTGGTGTTATTATTTCATCGTGCCGACCCTCGACGCCGCAACCGAACGCCTCACATCAGGCGGCGGCAAGGTCGTCCACGGCCCGATGGAAGTCCCCGGCGGCAGCTGGATCATCCAGGCCACCGACCCCCAAGGCGCCTTCTTCTGCCTAGTGGCACCGAAGCGGTAGGGTTAGCGCATCGTTGGCGGCGTGCCGTGCGGCCCCCTTCCGGCTGCCGCCACCTTCTCCCTGAGGGGAGAAGAGACTCGTGGCGACGTCTCGATTCCCTCTTCTCCCCAGCGGGGAGAAGGTGCCCGTAGGGCGGATGAGGGGGCTGCACGGTACACCGTCAACAACAACTACGCTCCGGATCCCACCATCCGTTCACCCCGCAACCGAAGCAAAAAACCCTTCCGGGCTCTCTACTTCCACCAGCCGCTTCCTCTCGATCAGCCAGAACCGGTTTCCCACCGCCCGCACGAAACTGCGGTCGTGGGAGACCAGCAGGCAGCTCGCTTCATGCGCCATCAACTCACTCTCCAGCGCCTCCTGTCCCTCGATGTCGAGATGGTTGGTCGGCTCGTCGAGCAGGGTGAAGTTCGGTTCCGTCAGCCGCAGCACCAGCATGCCGAGCCGCGCTTTCTGGCCGCCGGAGAGTTGGCCGATCGGTTTTGCTTGCATGTCGATCGTCATGCCGGCGCCGGCCAGCAAGGCGCGGGCCCGCTGGTCGCCGACATCGAAGCGGCGGATGATCGTGCCGATCGGCGTATCGGTGTCAGTGAGATCGGCAAGCGCCTGGTCGCCATAGCCGAGCACCAGCGAAGGCGTCGCCTTGATGCTGTCGCGCGCCGTCTCCGGTCTTTCGATCGCCTGTTTCAGCATCGACACCAGCCGTGACTTGCCGGCGCCGTTGAGGCCGAGCAGCACGATGCGGTCGCCCTGGCAGATGAATTGCCGGCCGGTTTTGAACAGCAGCGTTCCATCGAGCGTCGTCACTGCTGCGTCCTCCAGCGTCACCAGCACCTTGGCATGCGTGCCGCGATTGGCAAGTCGGATGGCGCCGGCCGAGCGCTCCAGATGCGCCGGTTTTGCCGCGTCCTCCAGCTTCTCCGCCCGCTGCTTGAGCTGCTTCGTCTTGACGACGAGCAGATCGCTGCCGGAATTGATGCCGATATTGTTGAGTTTGGCCGCCTGCTTCCGCAACTGCTCCGCCACCTTCATGTCGCGCTCGTAGCGCCGGGCCTCGGAAGCGTCGGCCTCGTCGAGGGCGGCGCGCGCCCGGGTATAGGGCAGGGCGAAGACCGGCGATTGCTCCGGCCGCAGGAACAGCGTCCGGTTGGTCGTCGCATCGAGGAAGGCGCGGTCGTGGCTCGACAGGATGACCGGCACGTCGCGCGGCAGCGCATTCAGCCAGCCCTCCAGCTGCGCGATCTTTTCGAGGTCGAGATGATTGGTCGGCTCGTCGAGCAGAAGCACGTCGGGTTCGCTCACCCAGGTTCGGGCAAGCATGGCAAGCCGCTGCCATCCGCCGCTCAACTGTTTCAGCGGCCGGCCGCGCATGGCCTCCGGCACATCGAGCGAGTCCAGCACCACGTCGACCCGCCAGCTCTCGCTTTCGGCCTGATCGGCCGGCAGCGCCTGCAGCACCGCATCGTAGAACGGCGTGTCGAAAAGGGCAGGCGGCACATTCTGCGCGACATGGCCGATGGTCAGCCCGCGCGCCTTGGTGATCTCGCCCTCGCTCGGCTCCAGCGCGCCGGTGATGCAGGCAAGCAGCGTTGATTTCCCCCGCCCGTTGGCGGCGACGAGGCCGATGCGGTCGCCGGCATTGACGACGAGATTGAGCTTGGAAAACAAGGGATTGCCCAGCGTCACGCCGAGATTGCGGATATTGATGAGTGTCATGATCGTTCTCTGGTCTTGACCGGGTATCAAGCGCGGTCCGGGGCGTTCAGCCATCACGGGATTGCGCGGTTCGAGCCGGAAAATGAGAGGAATGCGCGCTGTCAGCTACGGCGTCGCATTGGCCACGAAGGGCAGACCAGGAAGAGATGTCGAGAAACGGTCTCTGGTCAGCCCTGCAAACGCATTTGCAGGGCGTCGACGGGACCACGCTGGCGATTAAACCGAAAATAATATTGCATTGCGTGATCCTCCTTTCTCGAAGGGTTGCGAGATTCCAATAACATTGCCCGCAAAAAGAGGCAAGGGAGCTCGGAGTCTCCCATATTCACGGCGCCGGACCGGTGCCGATAGTTCTGAGGACGAGCCAGATGATTGCCCCTAGTCTTATAATGGTTTAATATCGGATCAAGCAATCTGATATTAAATGATTTGATCGGATATCGGATCAACCGATTTGATATCCGTCTGGAGAAAGATGTGGCACGATCAGAACCACAGAGTGCAATGCGGGCGCCGCTCGACACCGTGTTCGGGGTCGATTCCAACGTTCGCGTTCTGCGTGTCCTCGCTGCCCACGGCGGACCGCTCTCCAGTTCGGACATCACACGGCGAGCGAAGCTCTCGAAGACCGGCACGCGACAGGGTCTGATCTCCCTGGAAGAATGTGGTGCGATCGTCACCGAAGGTTCGGGGCACAGTCGCCTGCACCGGTTCAATCACGATTATTATCTGGCGCCGCAGATCAAGGCGCTGTTCGGCGCCGAATCCGTGAGGTTCGAGAAGATGCTCGATGCCGTACGTCTCAGCGCGGGAGAACAGACGCCGGATCTTTCGAGTCTCTTTGTCTACGGTAGTGTGGCAAGGGGTGAGGATCACCTCGGCAGCGATCTGGATATCGGCCTTGTCGCCCGCCGGGAAGTCCTTGCGGGAATTGTCGAAAAGGTGAGAGAGAATCTGCGGCAGTCGTCAAGGTCGCTAGGATTCACTCCTTCGGTCGTTGGCTTGGACCTCGATGACGTTAGTCGCCTCGACCGCGATAGGGATCCTTGGTGGAACTCGATGCTCGAAGACGCCATCGTCCTGCAGGGAGCACGCCCAGAGGATCTTGCGGCACGGGTCAGGGAGCGCGCGGATGGTTAGAACCGGGTCCACGAAGAAAAAGGACGGCACCTATGTTGCTGGAAGGCTCGCCGTCGCTCGTGGCTATCTCAAGGATGCTCGCAACAGCAATGCGGTCGCCGATCCCGGCGACATTGGAAACCCCTCGATCTCCACCGTGATCAACTGTGTGATCGCCTATGCAGACGCGGTCACCGCTAAGTTTAAGGGCGAGATCAACCAAGGAGATCATCAGGCGGTCGTCAAACTCCTTCGTGGCGCACTGGGCAACGAACTGCCCAACAGACAGGAAGCGAATCTCAAGACACTTCTCGAACAGAAGGACGAAGTGCAGTACGGTTCGAGGGCGAAGACGCGCGACGACGCGTTACGCGCCCTCGATCGCCTCGAAGAGTTCGCAGCCTGGGCCGAAGTCGTTCTTTCGAAATAACCGCGGCGGTGCCGGCATCGGCGATGCCAGTGGCCGCACATGGCTGGCCGACAATTGGCATGCGTCCGCCTGTCCTTGGCGCAGTTGCGACCCAATTTCTGATTTATCCGACCGGCTCGCCGCCAAGCAGCTCCAGCCGCCGCGTTATCCCGATACTCCTGAGGAATGTCTCGTCGTGGCTGACCACCAGCAGCGCGCCGTCATAGGCGCGCAGTCCTGCCTCGACCGCTGATATCGATTCGATGTCGAGATGGTTGGTCGGCTCGTCGAGGATCAACAGCGGCGGCGGTGCCGAACCCAAAACGCAGGCAAGGCCCGCCCGCAGCAATTGCCCGCCGCTCAACGTCGATACGGCCTGCAGCGCCGCATCGGCCCTGAACATGAAGCGGGCAAGCGCCGCCCGGCAGGTATTTTCATCGGCCAGCGGATTGATCCGGCGAAAATTGTCGCGGATCGAGGCCGACGGATCGAGAAGGCTCACTTTCTGATCAAGCATCGAGAGGTCGGTCATGACGCTGACCGTGCCGGCCCAGGGTTTCAGCGCGCCGGTGACGAGCGCCAGCAAGGTCGTCTTGCCCGAGCCGTTGCGGCCGGTGACGGCAATCCGTTCCGGTCCCGTCACATCGAAGGAGAGATCGCGGATGACGGGATCGCCCGGCTGATAACCCGATGTCACGCCATCCATCTTCAGCACGATCTTGCCGGCCGGCAGCCCGGTCGGCGGCAGGGTGACCGTCAAGGGCTGGAGGATCTCGATCTTCTCGCGCGCCGCCTTTGCCTCGTCCAGTGCCTGGGCGCGCCGGCGTTCGGCGAGGCGGGCATTGTCGCCGCCGGTCGCTTCGCTCCGCTCCTTCATGCCGCCGAGCATGATGCGCGGTATGCCGCCCTTGGCGGCCATCTTCCGTCCCGTGCTGTCCCGATGCGCCTGGCGCTCCACCGTCGCCTGCGCCTTCCTTGCCACCTCGGCCATGCGCTTGTCAGCTTCAGTGAGATCATGCTGTGCCGCTGCGAGCTCAAGCGCCTTGCGCTCGCGATAGTAGCTCCAGTTGCCGCCGTAGCGCGCGGCACCGAGCGACGTCAGTTCGACAATCGTATCGACACTTTCGAGCAGTTCCCGATCATGGCTGACGATGATGGCGCCGGCCCGCCAGCCTGCCATCAGCGCGATCACCGCGTCGCGGCCCTCGCGGTCGAGATTGTTTGTGGGTTCGTCGAGCAGCAGAAAGTCCGGCTCGGCGAAAACAAGCGCCGCAAGCCCGGCAAGGGTGCGCTGCCCGCCGGAGAGCACGGCAAGCGGCGTCTCCGGCAGCGCGTCGAGCCCTGTCCGATTGAGCGCTGCGGCTATGCGCGCCTCCAGCACCCAGTCCGCGGATGCCACCTCGTCGGCCGTTGCCTCGCCGGCTTCGGCACGGCGAAGAATAGCGAGCGCGTCGGTCACGCCGAAGAGATCGGCAACCGTTTCATCAGGCGTCACCTGAACGCTCTGCCGCAGCACGCCGAGACTGCCGCTGACGGATACCGTCCCCGAATGCGGCTGGAGTTCCCCGGAGACGAGCTTGAGCAGCGTCGTCTTGCCGACGCCGTTGCGCCCGACGAGACCGGTACGCTCCGCCCCGAAACTCAGGTCAAGATTGGAAAAAAGCGGCCGCCCGTCAGGCGCGGACCATGAAATTTGAGAAAGAATGATGGATGCAGGCATGGATATGGATGTCCCCGTTGGCAAGGCGAACTGGCGTTGCGATCGGGTTGAAATCCATTGCGGCACACATCCTGTTGAAATGGTCGATGGCAGGTAATTTAGGGAATGAAGGCTGAAGGTTCAAGGCAAAGGGCCAATCTAGCGGCAGGCAGCGATCTTGCTCCTCTTCTCCCCAGCGGGGAGAAGGTGGCCCGAAGGGTCGGATGAGGGGGCCACACGGCACTCCGCAACGGCCTTTCGCTGGCCGCTCAAGGCACCCCCCTCATCTGCCTGCCGGCATCTTCTCCCCGAGGGGAGAAGAGACCCAGCTTACCGCTTCAAGCTCCCCAAGATCCCGCGCACCAGCGCCCGGCCGACTTGCGTCGCAACTGTGCGCGCCACGCTCTTCATTGCCGCTTCCACCACCGTTTCGCGCTGATAGCCGGACGCCCGGCCGCGCGATTGGCCGCGGCCCTGGTTGTCATCGTCATTGCCGCCGCCGAAGCCCGGCAGGTTCCAGCCGGAGGTCGAGTTGCCCTGCTGTGGAGGCGCTTCTTCCTGGGCTCGCTTGGCGGCCTCGGCATCGGCCGCCTTCTTCGCTCGTGCGGCCAGCAGTTCGAAGGCGGATTCGCGGTCGACATCCTCGTCGTAGACGCCGAGAACCGGGCTCTTGTCCATGATCTGCCGGCGCTCGTCATCGGTCACCGGGCCGACGCGGCCGGAGGGTGGGCGGATCAGCGTGCGCTCGACGATCGAAGGCGCGCCCTTGGCCTCCAGCGTCGAGACCAGCGCCTCGCCGGTGCCGAGATTGGTGATGACGGTGGCGCAATCGAAGGCCGGATTCGCACGGAACGTATCGGCCGCCGTCCTCACCGCCTTCTGCTCGCGCGGCGAATAGGCGCGTAGTGCATGCTGCGCCCGGTTGCCGAGCTGGGCGAGGACCGTTTCCGGCACGTCGAGCGGATTCTGTGTCACGAAATAGACGCCGACGCCCTTGGAACGAATCAGTCGTACAACCTGCTCGACACGTTCGGTCAGCACCTTCGGCGCGTCGTTGAAGAGCAGGTGCGCCTCGTCGAAGAAGAAGACGAGCTTCGGCTTGTCGGGGTCGCCCACCTCGGGCAATTCCTCGAAAAGCTCGGAGAGCAGCCAGAGCAGGAAAGTGGCGTAAAGCCGCGGGTTCATCATCAGCTTGTCGGCAGCCAGCACCGAGATCTGGCCGTAGCCGTTGTTGCTGGTGCGCATGATGTCGGAAATCTTCAGCGCCGGTTCACCGAAGAAATGCTCGGCGCCCTGCTGTTCGAGTACGAGCAGCGCCCGCTGGATCGAGCCGACCGAGGCCTTGGAGATCAGCCCGTACTGGCTGGAAAGTTGGCTGGCGTTCTCGCCCATATAGTTGAGCAGCGAGCTGAAATCCTTGAGATCGAGCAGCGGCAGCCCGCCCTGGTCGGCGATCTTGAAGGCGATGTTGATGACGCCTTCCTGCGGTTCGGAGGCATCCATCAGCCGGGCGAGCAGCAGCGGTCCCATCTCGGCGATGGTGGTGCGCACCCGGTGGCCCTTCTCGCCGAACAGATCCCAGAAAATCACCGGAAACTGGTCGAATTCATAGTCGGTGAAGCCGATCTGCTCGGCACGCTTCGTCAGGAAATCCTTGGGCTCGCCCTTGGCGGCGATGCCGGAAAGGTCGCCCTTGATATCGGCCGCAAAGACCGGAACACCGGCGCGGGAGAAGCCTTCGGCCAGCACCTGCAGCGTCACAGTCTTGCCAGTGCCGGTAGCGCCGGTGACGAGGCCGTGGCGGTTGCCGAATTTCAGGTCGAGATATTCCGGCTTGTTGATGCTGTCATCGGGATTGCGGCTCGCGCCGATGAAAATCTTGCCTTCCTCGATCATCCGGAATGCTCCCTTGGGGCTCTGCCGCCATTTGTATGAGAAGGCTTGCTTCTGCTGCCTTCATCGAACCATCGTTTCCCTGTTATAAGCAGGCATGCGCATGCGGACAACTGTTTGCATTGAAAGCAAAACCGGACAAAGTGGCGCCCGGCGAGGGGCTGGCTTGAGTTGCTGTCAAATCTCGATTAACGCTGACGTTAACGTCAAAAAAACAGGAGGCTGACGATGAATGAAATTGTGACCCAGATCGCCGATCGCGTAGGTATTGCGCCTGATTTGGCCGAAAAGGCGCTCGGCATGATGCTCGGCTTCCTGCAGCGCGAGGCCGCCGATGGCCCGGTTGCCAAGATGATCGAAGCGATCCCCGGCGGCGCCGATCTCGTCGCCCAGTTCAACGGCGCAGGTGCCGGCGGCGGCGGTCTGCTCGGCGGGCTGATGAGCTCGCTCGGCGGCGGCGGCATCATGGGGCTCGGCCAGCAGCTGATGGGCGAAGGCCTCGGCATGGGCGAGATCACCTCGCTTGCCAAGGAAACCATCGCGATTGCCAAACAATATGCCGGCGAAGAGGTCGTCGACGAGGTCGTCGCTTCCGTTCCGGGCCTCAGCCAATTCGTCTGAGACGAGAGATCTGCAGCAGCCTCGCTTTGTGCGGGGCTCACTGTTCTCGCCACACCGGGGTGAAAAGCAAGCACTGTCCCTATGGAAGGAGAGCAGATGGCCATCTGGCGCCCATCGCAGCAGATCAGGGTGAAGGTGATCGGCCTCGCCTGGCGGAAAGATCAGCTCCTTGCGGCTGAAGTGGAGGATGACAGCGGCCGCATCAAGGGCGTTCGCCCGCTCGGAGGCGCGATCGAATTCGGCGAGAGCCGCGAAGAGGCCCTGCACCGCGAGTTTGGCGAGGAACTCGAGACCGATATCCGGATCGTCGGCCCCTGGCATCTGCTTGAAAACATCTATGAGCATCATGGCGCGACCGGTCACGAATTCATCTTCGCCGCCGACATCGAATTGGCCAATGCATCGCTCTATGAGCGCGATGAAATCCGCTACTGCGAACTCGACGAGACGGCGGCGACAGCGCGCCGGTTCGGCCGCGAAAGGCTGCGTAACGCCGGCATCGATCTCTATCCGACAGGCCTCGACAAACTGCTGCCGCGCTGGCGCGATTGAGCCGAGATGACACCATTTCGACGCCGTGTAGTCCGATCGCCAAACTTTGATCGTCTGCGTTCGCTCCTTGGGAACAATGGCGTCATAATGCTGTTTCTGCCGCATCGCTGAAACCATAGGGAATAGCATCATGCGTATGTTTCTCGCAGCAGCCTCGATCATTCTCCTCGGCTTCGCCGCGCCGGCCTTTTCCCAGGCGCTTGCTGATATGGACTATAGCGGCCGCTTCGGCGGTATGCCGCCCGGCACGGTGCCGGGAGCGGAATCCAACGGCGGACTCACCATTCCGCTCGATTCAGTCGAAACCGGTGATATCAACGTCGTCATTCCGCCGGATCGGCCCAAGTGTCCACGGCCCGGGACGCGTCAGTACCGCGCGGCCGAGCGCAACGGTACGCTAAGCGAAGCCTGCCGCTGACGGGATAGTCCCGGATTTGAAAGCCGAACCGTCTATTTGCCGTTTTTGTGCAACACAACGCCGAGTTCATGCCACTCTCGCCTGTCGCGCTGGATCAGTTCGTCGGCGCAGGCCGGTCCCATGCTGCCCGGCGCGTAAGTGTCGGGCACGCTCTGATCCCCAGCCCAGATGTCGAGGAAGGGCTGCACCGCCGCCCATCCGGCCTCGATGCCGTCGGCGCGCTGGAACAGCGTCTGGTCGCCGATGAAGAGATCGTAGAGCAGTGATTCATAGCCGGTCGTTTTGGCGATATCGAATTTGTCGGCATAGCGGAAATCGAGAGAGACCGGCACGGTATCGACGGAAAGCCCCGGCGACTTGATCGAGATTTCCATGCTCATGCCTTCGTCGGGCTGCACCTGGATCACCAGCCGGTTTGGCGGCAGGCGACTATTGACCTCGGTCTCGCGAAACTGCGCAAACGGCACCGGCTGGAAGGTGATGACGATCTCGGTGTCGCGCGCCGTCAGTGCTTTGCCAGTCCTGAGATAAAAGGGCACGCCGGCCCAGCGCCAGGTATCGGCGTAGAGCTTCAGCGCCACATAGGTTTCGGTGCGGCTGTCGGGCGACACATCCTTGGTGTCGCGATAGGCCGGAAGCGCAGCACCATTAAGCGGGCCTGCGCCATAGGCGCCGCGCACGCCATGCGTCTTGGCCTCCTCAGGCGTATAGATGCGCAGAGCCTTCAGCACCTTGCTTTTCTCGTTGCGGATCGCTTCGGCATCGAAGCTGTTCGGCGGCTCCATGGCGATCATCGCCAGCAGCTGGAAGAGATGGTTCGGCACCATGTCGCGCAGCGCGCCGGTTGCATCGTAGAATTTGCCGCGGCTGCCGACATCGACGATCTCGGCGGCGGTGATCTGCACATGGTCGATATAGCGGCTGTTCCACAAGGACTCGATCATCATGTTGGCGAAACGCGCCGTCATCAGGTTCTGCACCGTCTCCTTGCCGAGGAAATGGTCGAGCCGGTAGACTTGGCTTTCTTCGACCTGGGCGAGAATCTGCGCATTGAGCGCCTGCGCCGAGGCGAGATCGGTGCCGAACGGCTTCTCGATGGCGACGCGGCGGAAGACGCGGTCACTTTCATCAGTCAACCCGTGGCCGGCGAGCTTCTCGACGATCGTGCCGAAAAAGGATGGCGGGACGGCGAGATAAAAGGCGGCATTGGCGTTCGGCCCCAACCGCTTGCCGATCTCGACGAAAATATCGTCCTTGGTGAAATCCCCGGACGTATAGGAAATGCGCCGGCGCAGGCTTTCCCAGGCCTCGTCCTTCACCGTCGGCTCTTCGCCGCTCAGATGGCTGAGGAATTGGTCGAGCCGCCCGCGCAGGAACTCGTCGTCGCCCGGCTCGATGCCGATGCCGAGAATGTGAAGGTCCTCGCCGACGAGGCGGCTGCGCGTCAGGTTGATGATCGCCGGCACCAGCAGCCGGCGCGTTAGGTCTCCCGTGGCGCCGAAGATGACGAGGGTGACCGGCGGGGTAGGGGCAGCGTCCATGCGTCATCTCCTTGGATTTTCCGGCCGACTATACTGCGCGCCGGTCTCGCCGCAACATAGGCGGTGAGGGATAACAGGCATTTGACATCCTCTGGCGCTCGCGGCCGCCCCTCATCCGCCTGCCGGCACCTTCTCCCCGCAGGCGGGGCGAAGGGGATATGCCGCGACCTCTCCGTTCCCCGCCAGCCTCTCGCGGGCCACGTCCCCTCGCCCCGTTTTTACGGGGAGAGGGTTAGGGTGAGGGGCAAGCCACACGGTAGGTTTAGGTGAGGGCTACCATCGGCGCGAACCGGACATGCCGGCAGCGGCCGGCTTTACCCCTTCACCGCCACCATGAAAATCCTCGGAAACCGCAGCAGCACCCGCCCGTCCGACATCTTTGGATAGGCCTTTTCCAACCGCTCGAGATAATCCGCCAGGAAGGTCTCGCGATGCTCTTCGCCGGCTTGGGCGAGATAGGGCATCAGCCCGGTCCCCTTGACCCATTCGACGATCGCCGCCGCATCCGCCATCGGGTGATTGTAGATGGTGTGCCAGATATCGACGCGTGAAGCTTTGGCGATCATCCTGGAGTAATAGGTGGACGGCGGCGGCAGCGCCTTGCGGCGCAAGCTCTTTGCCTCGAAGGCAGTCTTCCACGGGCCGGCATGCGCCGTATCCTCCATCGCCAGATGCGAGGGTTCGCCGAGATTGTCGGGCATCTGCACGGCCAGCACGCCGCCTTCGGAAAGCCCGTCCATCAGCCGGTCGAAGATATCGAGATGATCGGGAAGCCATTGGAAGACGGCGTTGGCAAACAAAAGGTCGGCGGGTGCGGCCGGCTGCCAGCGGGTGAGATCGGCCTCGACGAAGACAGTACCTGGAAGTCGTTTGCGCGCTGCCTCCAGCATGTTCATGTCGCTGTCGACGCCGGAGACGCCCTCTGCCCCATAGCGCTCGATGATCAGCTCGGTCGAATTGCCCGGGCCGCAGCCGAGATCGATGGCATGACGAATGTTTTGCAGCGGCACCTGTGCCAACAGGTCACGCGCCGGTCGCGTGCGCTCGTTCTCGAATTTCACATACTGGTTGGCGGACCATGCCATGATGCTCGCTCCTGCTGTCAGGCCACATCTTCCATGTGGCGGATGCGGATCTTGTCGATGTTGCGGCCGTCGAGATTGATGGCCTCATCGGCAAAGTCGTTGGCGACGAAGCCTCACTCAGCCGACACAAGTATTTTGTCCACGCGCCTCCCGTCGAGATCGACGACTTCGAAGCGCCATCCATCTCTCGTGAAGCTCTCGCCCAATTCCGGCAGATGTTTCAACTCTTCCAGCACCAGGCCAGCGACAGTCTGATATTCCAGATCGCCATCGAGCCTGAGGTTTAGGAATTCAGCGAACTCGTCAATCGGCGTCCAGCCCGACACGAGGTAGGAGCCGTCGTCTCGACGAGCGATGGCCTGTTCATCGACAGGTCCCTCCTGGAGAGCCCCCATGATTGCTTCCAAAATGTCACCCGACGAAACAATCCCCTCGAAATGGCCGTACTCGTCGAAAACCAGCACCATGTGAACGGGCGATTTCCGGATGGATTCAATAACATTGATGGCAGTCGAAAGGTCCGAAACCACCGGGACCTCTTGCGTCAGAGCCTTGATGTCGGCACTGCCGTGTTCGGACATCGCGTCGTAGAAGTCCTTAACCGGAAGGATGCCGATCACCTCGTCCGAACTGCCTTTCCGAACGGGCAACCGCGACCGCTTCGTCCCGTGCAATTGGGTCCGAATGTCATCAAGGCTGTCGTCAATATCGATAATTTCGACGTCCCGCCGGGGCGTCATAAGCGCTCGCGCAGTGCGGTCCGCCAGCCGCATGACGCCTGATATCATCGCGGACTCTTCGCTTTCGATCACGCCGGCCGACTGCGCCTCGGCCAGAACGGTTTTGATCTCTGCGTCAGAGACATTGTCGCCACCCTTTCCTGTTTGGCCCAAGAGCTTAAGCACAAGATTTCCGGAGGCGTTGAGAAGCCACACGAGTGGCAGCGCGATTTTTGAAAGTACCGCCATAGCGGGTGCGACCTTGGCCGCAACCGCTTCGGGTTCCCGCAATGCAATCTGCTTGGGAACAAGTTCGCCGACGATCAATGAAAGATATGTGATTGCCACAACGACTGAACCGACGCCCATGGCATCAGCCGCCGTCGATGACATCCCCTGGGCCTCCAGCCAGCCGCTCAGGCGGCCGCCGAGCGTGGCCCCTGAGAAAGCCCCGGATAGAACGCCCACCAGCGTGATGCCGATCTGCACCGTAGAGAGAAAACGACCGGGATTTTCGGCAAGTTTGATCGCTTGAGCTGCACCCTTGCTTCCATTGTCGGAGAGAACTTTCAGGCGGGCCGTTCGAGAAGAGACAACAGCCAACTCCGACATGGCGAGCACACCGTTCAGGATGGTGAGAAACGCCACAATTCCAATTTCCAGAAACACAGGGACCCTATTCGTTGAGGTTGTAATGCCGCATTTATCAGGCGAAGCGGCGAGGCATTCGAAGGGACGCTATATAGACGCATATACGCATCGCCTATCGGCTTTCCATCATTGTGTTGACACCAATGCAGGTTCCATCAGGCCGCTCCTTTGAAGTGAAAGTCATGGGCCATCGGTCTGGGAAGCGGCTCTCTGCGGGAGCGTTGATATGCTTGAGGCGAGGCGGCGTCATCGCACGTTCTACAGTGGTCGCCTGCTTCCTCGGTCGGGAGATCCCGGTTGGGAGGGGCGGAGCTTGTACTGGATGGGTCACTGTCAGGCATGGCACAATTTTGACGGTGAAACAGTGCCGACGCAAGAGGTGCCCGGCGAAAATCCTTGTAGCGTCTTGATGTGACAGTTTCGACAACGGCAGCATCACCGCGTTTGCGCGTCTTAAAAGAGGCGCAGCAGGCTGCCCGGTCATAAGTAAAGCGGAGCAATACACCGTAAATTAACAGCCTTTTCGTATTTTCCTTAAATTGCGAACGATTTCCGCGACGTGCAGGCACGTCTCGAAATCAGTTCTCGGTCAGGGGAAGCCGGGACGGAATAGATCGGTGCGCGATCGATGACCTGCCCGCTCGAGGAGGTTAAGCGCATGCAGTTCAAATCGGCGACCGGACGCAACATTTTTTCCGTGGCGGCCTGCGGTGTCATTGCCACGATCGCGGCATCGGGCGTTCTTTTTTACATCGCCTACAACGACATGCGCAAATCGAGCCTCGACGAGATGCTCCAGATCGCTGCTGCCAATGCGCTCAACGTCGAGAAATCGATGAGCGTGGCGCTCGGCATCGTCAATGCGTTGGAAACGTCGCTATCGACGATGAAGGACGGCGGAAACGCCAGTCGTGCGGCCGCCGACGACCTGCTGAAAAACATGCTGCAGGATAATCCGATGGCGCTTGGTGTTTGGACCGGTTGGGAACCGAATGCTTTCGACGGCAAGGACAAGGATTTCGTCGGCAAGGAAGGCCACGACACGACCGGCCGCTACCTGCCCTACTGGGTCCGCAGTGGCGACAAGATCCAGCACACGCCGCTGGTCGATTATGGCGTGTCGGGCGCCGGCGATTACTATCAGCTTCCCTTTACCCAGAAAAAGACCGTCGTCATCGAACCCTATGTCTACGCGGTCGACGGCAAGGACGTGCTGATGACTTCGGTCGCCAAGCCGATCATGGTCGATGGCAAGGCGCTTGGCGTCGCCGGCATGGACATTTCGCTCGACGACGCCAACAAGGCGATCTCCGCAGTCCACCCGATGGAGACCGGCTATCTCAGCTTGGTGACGGGCGCTGGCGGCATCATCAGCCATCCCTCCGCCGAACTCGCAGGCAAGAATATCAAGGACGGCGGCGATCTCACGGCTGGCTGGGATCAGTTGATCGCCAAGCCCGGAATAGAGCAGGAGATCGCAGGCCCGGACGGCCAGAGCTATTTCTCGGTCGCCTATCCGGTAAAGCTCACGAATGATCTCAACTGGTACGCCATCGTCTCGGTGCCGAAATCCACTGTCTTTGCCCAACTCAACAACATGGCCTGGAGCGCCGTTGCGTTCACCGCCATCGCTGCACTCCTGCTCGGTCTCGCAGGCTGGCTCATTGCCCGCAAATTCATCCGCCGCATTGAGAGCGTGATTGCCGAGACTGATCGCATCGCCCATGGCCAACTCGACGTGCAATTGAGCGACAAGAATGCAAAGGACGAAATCGGCGACCTCTCACGCTCCCTCGCCATCCTGCTGGAAAACAATCGCCAGAAGATCAAGCTCGAAGCCGATGCGGAAACCTCCCGGTCCCGCGAAGAGATCGAACGACAGCAACGTTCCGTCCTCCACGCCGCCCGCGAGGATTCGATCAAGTTCGCGGTGAGCGAACTCGGCAACGGACTGGCCAGCCTATCCAATGGAGACATGACCATCCGGCTGGAAAAGCCATTCGCCGACTCCCTTGACGAAATCCGCGTCGATTTCAATGCGTCTGTCGAAAAGCTCCAGGCGGCGCTGATTTCCTTCTCCGAAAACGCTGCCGTCATTCAGGCCGGTTCGGAAGAAATCCGCTCGGGCGCCGACGATCTCGCCCGCCGCACCGAACAGCAGGCCGCTTCCGTCGAGGAGACCGCCGCCGCGCTCGAGCAGATCACCACCTCGGTCAAGGACTCCACCCTTCGGGCCGAGGAGGCGGGAACGCTCGTCAGCCGCACCAAGGATGGTGCGGAAAAGTCCGGAGAGATCGTGCGCAATGCCGTCGACGCCATGACCGGCATCGAGCAATCCTCGCAGTCGATCTCCAACATCATCGGCGTGATCGACGATATTGCCTTCCAGACCAACCTGCTGGCCCTCAATGCAGGCGTCGAGGCAGCACGCGCGGGGGAGGCCGGCAAGGGCTTTGCCGTCGTCGCACAGGAAGTGCGCGAACTGGCGCAGCGCTCGGCGACCGCCGCCAAGGAGATCAAGGCGCTGATCACCTCGTCCGGCGCCCAGGTCAAGCGTGGCGTCGATCTCGTCGGCCAGACCGGCAAGGCGCTGCAGGCGATCGTTGCCGAAGTCCAGCAGATCAACAGCAATGTCCAGGCGGTCGTCCAGGCCGCCCGTGAACAGTCGACGGGTCTTCTGGAGATCAACACGGCGGTCAACCAGATGGACCAGTCGACCCAGAAGAATGCCGCAATGGTCGAGGAATCGAATGCCGCCTCGCACACGCTGGTGACGGAGGTGTCTGCCCTTTCGGAGCGTCTGGCACAGTTCAATCTCGGCCAGGCGGCCAACGCGGCTCCTGCCGCGCGGACGACTGCCAGGCCGTTGGCGCGCCCGGTCGCGGCGACGCTTGCGGCGCGCAGATCGGTTCCCGCCTCGGCCACCGACCACGCCAGGCCCGCTCCGTCACCAGCCCGCGCACTCGGCGGCAAGCTCGCAGCCGCCTTCGGCACGGCGGCCGCACCAGCTTCGACCGAGGGCAACTGGGAAGAGTTTTAGTCTTGAGGCTGGTGGTGAAAACCAAATGCTGACGAAGGAATTGCGAACCGGGGCTTAATGGTGAAGTATTGCACGACCGTGAGCTGCTTTGACGTTCTCGGGAAGCTTCTCCAATCAACGCCGAGGTCACGATGCTCATTATCTTTGGCGGTCTGCCTGGCAGTGGAAAGACGACGATTGCCCGCGCTTTGGCCGAGCGGTTGAATGCGGTCCATGTGCGCGTCGATACGATCGAGCAGGCAATCCGCGCCTCCGGAATTGCCGACGATGCCGGGCCTGCAGGCTATATCGCGGCTTATGGTATTGCCGGAGACAATCTGACCCTCGGCAGGACCGTTATCGCCGACTCCGTCAATCCGCTCCGGATAACCAGGTCAGCATGGCGTTCGGTCGCGCAGGCTGCCGGGGTGACAGTGGCGGAGGTCGAGATCGTTTGCTCGGACAAAGCCGAGCACCGCAAGCGTGCTGAAACGCGCCTCACCGACGTCGAAGGTCTGGTGAAGCCGACATGGCAGGAGATTTCCGAAAGAGCCTATGACGAATGGCACGATGCAATCGTCATCGATACAGCTTCGAAAACGGTCGACGCCGTTTTGGACGAACTGGCGAGCCGATTGAAATCGGCTCCTGCCAAAAGCCTGGCATAACCGACGAAGGAACGCATGATGCCGTCCGAAAAACGGCATCATGCGCTCACGCCGTCACGCCGCGAGAATAGTAATCCCGTAGGCATTGGCCGCCGCCGTCATGCGGGCGATGGTTTCCGCCGAAGGGCTGGCCTTCGGCGGCTCGGTCGCGCCTTCCGCTTCGATGAACTCGGCCATATCTCGATCGACGACCGCGGAAAAGACCACGGGTACGGTTCCGCGGTTGGAATAGCCGTGCACCATGAAGGGCGGGATGGTGACGATGTCGCCGGCGGTGGCCTCGATCTCTTCGGGGCCGCTGTCGCTCAGGCGCCAGATCGTTAGGTTTCCCTCGATGATGCGGAACACTTCCGGGCTCGCATGCGCATGTTTCGGCGTTCGGCTGCCTGATGGCACGGTGACATCGAATATATTGAGCCAGGTTCCGCTGATCCTAAGCCGCCGCTCGACCCGGTCGCCGAGGACGAAAAACCGCTTGGCCTCGTCGCTTGCAGGCATTTTCACAAATGAGTTGGACATCATGTCTCTTTCTTTTTCTTACGGGCTTATTCTTGCGGGCGCAGCCGTTAGACCTTTGCAACGCCTTTGACAACCCGCCTGTCGTTGGGGGTAACATCGCCGAGCGCTTTCATAGAAGCGCGCTATATCAGCCGAAGCGCTGAACAAACGGCTCCATTGCCAGGGGTTCAACGCCGCTCGCGCGCCACTGCGTCACGAGACTGTCGGGGCCGATATCGGTACTTCGGGGCGTTTCCGCAAGGTCCGCCAATGCCGCATCAGCTATGCGGAAATGACTGAGGCCGCAGCGGTTCGAAAGGTTCTGCGCCTGTAATACCGCCGACACAGAAGGGGTGCATAGAACGCGGCGGCTGTTCTTGGCCTTCCCTGGGGCCGTTCTTCCACGCCGTCCCGGCATTTACATTGATCATTCACATTGATGGAGCGCATCCATGTCCTCTCTTCCCGTCGTCGGCGCCGCCATGACGCTCGACGAAGTCGAACTGCACCGTGACTGGCTGTTCGAAAAGTCCCGCGATCTCGAATTGCAGAGCTTCATCGATGCCGAGGTTCTGAACGGCGACTGGGCGCCGCTTGCCGCCCGCGCCAGGCGGCTTCTCGACGGTCATGGCGGCCGCCTCGGCATTCACGGCCCCTTCTGGGGCTTCACCATCGCCTCGGAAGATCCCGATATCCGCGCCATCGTCACAAAGCGCCTGCTGCAGGGCCTCGATGTCTGCGCCGCCATCGGCGCGACCCATATGGTCAGCCACAGCCCTTATACGTCTTGGTCCTACAACAATCTCGACGACAATGCCGGAGCCCGCGAAGCTCTGGTCGAGCGCACGCACATGACCCTGCGAGACGCCGTCAGGCGCGCCGAGGATATCGGCTGCACCATGGTCATCGAGAACATCGAGGACAAGGATCCGCATAGTCGCGTGGCGCTTGCCGAAAGCTTCAAATCGCCTGCCGTCGCCGTCTCGATCGATACCGGCCACGCCCATTATGCCCACGGCTATACCGGTGCGCCGCCGGTCGATTATTACGTCAAGGCGGCCGGCAATCGCCTCCAGCATGTCCACCTGCAGGATGCCGACGGCTATGCCGATCGCCACTGGAGCCTCGGCGAAGGCACGATCCGCTGGCATGCCGTCTTTAGGGCCCTTGCCAAGCTCGAAAGCAACCCGCGCCTCATCATCGAGATCAAGGACAAGTCGAAGATCCCGGCCTCTGCTGCCTATCTCGCCTCGATCGGTCTGGCTGAATAAGGGTCGTTGCAAAGCGGCCTGGCTCCCTCTTCTCCCCTCGGGGAGAAGGTGCCCGTAGGGCGGATGAGGGGGCCGCACGGCAGAACATTTACTATTGCCCTTCGCTTGCGCTCAGCGCATTCGCGGCTTTGCCGCTCACCCCCTCATCGCCTCGCTATCGCTCCGGCACTTCTCCCCGCTGGGGAGAAGAGGACAGTGGCGGCGCTTTGCTCCTCCCCTACTCGCCACGAGCGGGCAGGGCGGAACTCGCTCATGAAAACCGGGTGATCACGCTGATCCCCGTGGCCTCAGCCGTGTCGAGCGCCATCAGCGCAGGCACGGCCTCCTCGAGGCTGACGCGGCGTCCGATCAGCTTCTGCGGCGCGATCTTGCCGGCCGAAAGCATCGACAGCATGGCGTCGTAACGCCAGGCCTGCATGCCGTGGCTGCCGTAGATTTCCAGTTCGTGGCCGATCACCTGCGCCATTGGAATCTGCGGCGTAGCGTGCTCGCCGAGCATCAGCCCCACCTGCACATGCCGCCCGCGCCGGCGCAGGTTCTTGATCGAGTTGAAGCAGGTGACGGGATGGCCGAGCGCGTCGATCGAGACATGCGCGCCGCCCTTGGTGATCTCGCGGACTGCCTCCGCCACGTCGGCGACGCCTGACGCATTGACCGTCGCCACCGCCCCGCACTCCCGCGCAAAGGCGAGCTTCTCCTCGGATATATCGATGCCGATCGCATTCGCCCCGAGCGCGGTGGCGATCATGATTGCCGACAGGCCGACACCGCCGCAGCCATGCACGGCGATCCATTCGCCAGGCTCGGTGCGCGCCTGGTCGGCGACGGCGCGAAACGAGGTGGCGAAGCGGCAGCCGAGGCTTGCCGCCGTCGCATCCTCGATCGTGTCGGGCAGGTGCACCAGATTGGTGTCGGCGTAATCAATCGCCACATATTCGGCAAACGACCCCCAATGGGTGAAGCCCGGCTGGAACTGGTTCGGGCAGACCTGGTGGTTGCCGGAATGGCATTCGCTGCAATGGCCGCAGCCGGAAACGAAGGGCACAGTCACCCGGTCGCCCACCTTGAAGCGCATCACGCCGCGGCCGGTGGCGACGATCCGCCCGGCAAGCTCGTGTCCCGGCACATGCGGCAGGCGGATATCGGGGTCGTGCCCCATCCAGCCGTGCCAGTCGCTGCGGCAGAGCCCGCTGGCGCCGACCGCTATGACCACACCGTCCTCGGCCGGCGTCGGATCGGCAACGGTACGGATCTCCGGCGCCTGTCCGAAGGCTTCGTAAAACATGGCTTTCATCGGCGTCTTTCCTTGCTGCTTTCCGAGATTGCACCCATCATCGCATGCGGCAAGCAGGCATTCCAACCTTCCATTCCATCATTTTTGCTGATGCACCCATCGATGAAGCTGCCATCGCTGCGCACGAATATTGCGGCCTGGCGCCATTCCCCGGCATTTTCTTGCTTCCGTGTTTCCGCTCGGGATTTGTCCTTGACCCGGCTTGCCGCGGCGGTTTTTCCTTCTCCGGCTTCAGGAGGAGACCATCATGGCCGTCGATACATCACCCCGTTCAACCACTTGGACTCATGTCGACGGGGAGTGGCTGCCCGGCAATCCGCCGCTGATCGGGCCGACCTCGCATGCCATGTGGCTCGGCTCCACGGTCTTCGACGGCGCCCGCTGGTTCGACGGCATCGCGCCGGATCTCGACCTGCACTGCCAGCGCATCAACCGCTCGGCGCTCGCCATGGGCCTGAAGCCGGTGAAATCAGCCGAGGAGATCGTGGCACTTGCCTGGGAAGGTGTTGCGAAATTCGATGGCGACACGCCGATCTACATCAAGCCGATGTATTGGGGCGAACACGGTTCTCCGGGCAGCGTCGTCTCGGTCGATGGGGAATCGACCCGCTTCGCGCTCTGCCTGTTCGAGGCGCCGATGGGCGGCCATGGCGGCACCAGCCTCACCGTCTCGCCCTATCGCCGCCCGTCGCCGGAAACGGCGATGACCGAGGCGAAGACCGGCTCGCTCTATCCGAACAGCGGCCGCATGATCGCCGAGGCGCGCAGCCGCGGTTTCGACAACGCGCTGGTGCGCGACCTCAACGGCAACGTCGTCGAGACCGCCTCTTCGAACGTCTTCATGGTCAAGGACGGCGTGGTGATGACACCCGCCGCCAACCGCACTTTCCTCGCCGGCATTACGCGTTCGCGCGTCATCGGCCTGCTGCGCAAGGCCGGTTTCGACGTGCATGAAGCAACGCTCTCCGTCGAGGATTTCATGCAGGCCGACGAGATCTTCACCACCGGCAACTACTCCAAAGTCGTCGGCGTCATCCGCCTCGACGACCGCGACCTCCAGGAAGGCCCGGTCACCCGCAAGGCGCTGGAACTCTACATGGACTGGGCCTTCGGCAGAAGCGAGAGTGAAGAGTGAGGAGAGGTCCCGCAAAGCGGGAGCAATCGATCCAGTGAATCGATTGCAACGACGAACGCCCGGAGCGCAAGCGCAGGGCAGGGGCGGTTCGGCGAAGCCGAAGCAATCGATCCAGTGAATCGATTGCAGCGACGAACGCCCGAAGCGCAAGCGCAGGGCCGGGGCGGCCGCCTGTCGCAGAACTGAGATCCGCATCCACCCCCCTCTGCCCGGCAGGGCAGAGGGGGTGCCACCTTACCCCGAGCCCGACGCCAAGAGCAGGCCTACCCACCCTTCACGTCATCCACTTCCGATGCTCCGCAAATCTCTCCGCCAAGAGGTCGATGAACAGCCGCACCTTCGTCGGCAGATGGCTGCGGTTGGGATAGACCGCGTTGATATTGAATTCGACCGGCCGGTAGTCCGGCATGATCTTCACCAGCCGCCCTTCGGCGATGTCGTCGAACACCACGAAACTCGGCGCCAGGAAAATGCCGCGCCCGGTCAGCGTCAGGAAGCGCAGCATCTCGGCACTGTTGGAAACGACGTTGCCGCTGATCTTGACGCTCTCCTTGTTGCCTTCGCCATCCTCGAAGCGCCATTCGTCGCCGTAGGGGTAATAGGCATATTGCAGGCAATTGTGATCGGCGACCTCGGCCGGCGCCTTCGGCATCGGATGGGTCTCGAAATAGGCCGGCGAGCAGACGAGCATATGGCGCCACGGCGTCAGCTTGCGGGCGACGAGCGATGAATCCGGCGGCGGTACGGTGCGCATCACCAGGTCGTATCCATCCTCGATCATGTCGACCATCCGCTCGCCGACGCTGAAATCGAGTGCGATCGACGGATAGAGCTCCATAAATTCGCTGACGACAGGCAGCAGGAAACGCACGATGGCGCTGCTGGTATAGACCTTCAGCGTGCCGCGCGGCCTCGTGCTCAGCGCGCCCGCCGTCCGGTCCGCCTCATCGAGTTCGGCCAAAATCTGCGACGAACGCTCATAATAATATTTGCCGGTTTCCGTCAGGCTGACCTTGCGCGTCGTGCGGTTAAGCAGCCGCACACCCAGCCGGTCCTCCAGCGATTGCACGTGGTTGCCGACCATAGTGACGGACATGTTGAGCCGGCGCGCGGCGGCGGAAAAACCGCCGCATTCGACCACGCGGCCAAAGACTGTGAGACTTGTCAGTCGATCCATATTGCCCTCGGATTATCCGCTGAGAGTTGATGATCCTTCCCGATTTAAGCAGATTATCAAAATGAATGTCAGGGTGCATTTTCCTTCGCATCGAACATGGCCTCTCACAGAGGCGGACAACGGTGAAGGAGAATTGCGATGGTAGAGTTACCCCACAGGCAAGTTTTCGAAAGTGCCAGGCAGGCCGAGCAGATCCTGGCCGAGGAAACCGCCAGGGCGCCTTCCGCCGACGCGCGTACTGTGCCGGCTGCCGAACCACCGGCCACCGAAGCACCGGTTGCAGAAACTCCCAAACAGACCGGCCGCCGCATCGTCAAGCGCGCCGTCCTTGCCGCCGCCCTGCTTGCCGGCATCGCTTTCGCTGGCGATTTCGGCTACCGCTACTGGACGGTCGGCCGCTTCATCGAATCCACCGACGATGCCTATGTGAAGGCCGATTACACCGCCGTCGCCCCGAAGATCGCCGGCTATATCAGCCAAGTGCTGGTCAACGACAATGACGCTGTCAAGGCCGGCCAGGTTCTCGCTCGCATCGATGATCGCGACTTCCAGGCAGCGCTTTCGCAGGCGAAGGCCGATGTGAAGGCAGCCGAAGCCGCCATCACCAATATCGACGCCCAGATCGCCCTGCAGCAGTCGGTGATCGAGCAGGCCAAGGCGACGATCGATGCCTCGCAGGCCTCGCTGGATTTTGCCGTGTCCGATGCCGCCCGCTCGGCCCGCCTGATCACCAACGGCGCCGGCACCCAGTCTCGCGCCGAGCAGACCCAGTCAGCCCGCGACCAGGCCGCTGCCGCCCTCGAGCGCGACCGGGCGGCCCTCGTCACGGCTCAGAATAGGGTGCCGGTGCTTCAGACTGAGCGCGAACAGACGGTTGCCCAGCGTGACCGTGCGGTGGCGGCCGCCCATCAGGCAGAACTCAACCTCTCCTATACCGACATCGTCGCCGCCGTCGACGGCACGGTCGGCGCCCGGTCTATCCGGGTCGGCCAATATGTCACCTCGGGCACGCAGCTGATGGCGGTGGTTCCGCTGCACGCGGTCTACGTCGTCGCCGATTTCAAGGAGACGCAGCTGACCTATATCAGCCCCGGCCAATCGGTCGAGATCAAGGTCGACAGCTTTCCCGATATCTCGGTCAGGGGTCATGTCGACAGCATTTCGCCGGCAAGCGGGCTGGAATTCTCGCTGTTGCCGCCGGACAATGCCACCGGCAACTTCACCAAGATCGTCCAACGCATCCCGGTCAAGATCGTCATTGATGATGAGGCTCTGAGCGGCCTGTTGCGCTCGGGCATGTCGGTCGAGCCTGAAATCGATACCAAGGCTGCCCAGACCGAAGCTGCCGAGACCAAGCCTGCCCAAGCCCCTGGAACAGCCGGGGAGGGATTATCCAGCCACGCTGGATGATCCTACCCTTCTTCGCCCAATTATCCCGATCATTCCCGAATGATCCGATCATTCCTGAATGATCACCCGAACCCCGTCATGAGAAAGTTTTCCGCAAGAGCCGGAAGGAGATAGGTCATGGCCACTCTTCAGATCGCCGCAAACGGCAATGCGCTTTCGCGATCCGCCGCCGCAGCGCCCGCGACACCTGCCGCGCTGAGCCCGCTGCGCATGTGGGCAGCCGTTGTCGGCTCGACGCTCGGCGCCTTCATGGCGGTCCTCAACATTCAGATCGTCAATGCTTCGCTGGCCGATATCCAGGGCGCGATCGGCGCCGGCACGGATGACGGCGGTTGGATTTCCACCTCCTATCTGATCGCCGAAATCGTCGTCATTCCCTTGAGCGCTTGGCTGGCGCGCGTCTTCTCGGTCCGCAATTATCTGCTTGCTAACGCCATCCTCTTCCTCGTCTTCTCGGTTGCCTGCGCCTTCGCGGCCAACCTGCAGCAGATGATCATCCTGCGCGCCATTCAGGGCTTTTCCGGCGGCGTGCTGATCCCGATGGCCTTCACCATCATCATCACGCTGCTGCCCAAGGCCAAGCAGCCGATCGGCCTTGCCCTCTTTGCCCTGTCCGCCACCTTCGCACCGGCCATCGGCCCGACGATCGGCGGTTACCTCACCGAGAATTGGGGCTGGGAATATATCTTCTATGTCAACTTGGTGCCCGGCGCGCTGATGGTCGGCATGCTCTGGGCTTCGCTCGATCGCGGACCGATGAACCTGAAGCTGCTCGCCAAGGGCGACTGGCCGGGCATCGTCACCATGGCGATCGGCCTGGCGGCCCTGCAGACGGTGTTGGAAGAAGGCAACAAGGAAGACTGGTTCGGCTCCGATTTCATCGTCCGCCTTTCGGTCATTGCTGCCGTCTCGCTGACGCTGTTCCTGATCATCGAACTGAAGACCGCCCATCCGCTCTTGAACCTTCGCCTGCTGGTGCGCCGCAATTTCGGCTTCGGCATCGTCGCCAATTTCCTGCTCGGCATTGCGCTTTACGGCTCGGTTTTCGTGCTGCCGATCTATCTCACCCGCATCCAGGGCTATAATTCCGAGCAGATCGGCATGGTTCTTGCCTGGACCGGTATTCCGCAGCTGCTGCTGATTCCGCTGGTGCCACGGCTGATGAAGCGTTTCGATGTGCGCCTGCTGATCATCATCGGCTTTGCACTTTTCGCCGCCTCGAACTTCATGAACGTGCACATGACCGGCGATTACGCGAGCGATCAGCTATTCTGGCCGAACATCGTCCGAGCTATCGGCCAGGCGCTCGTCTTCACGCCCCTCTCGGCGATCGCCACCGCAGGCATCGAACAGGAGAATGCCGGTTCGGCTTCGGCACTCTTCAACATGATGCGCAATCTCGGCGGCGCCGTTGGCATTGCCTCGCTGCAGACCTTCCTGTCGAAACGCGAGCAGTTCCACTCGAATATCCTGACCAATTCGGTCTCGGTCTTCGAGGAAGCCACCCGCGATCGCATTGCCAGGCTCACCGGCTACTTCACGAGCCACGGTGCCAGCGATCAGGCGCTTGCCAGCCACAAGGCCGTCGTCGCCATCGCACTCAAAATACGCAAGCAGGCCAATATCATGGCCTTCAGCGACACCTTCTTCCTGCTCGGCGTGGCCCTGGTCGTCGCCCTGCTTGCAAGCCTGCTTCTGAGGAAACCCGGTCAACTCTCCGGCGGCGGCGCTCACTAGCGCCTTGCGACCCTCAAGGAGGAGAAAGCCATGACGCCAGCGATCCATGCCCCCGATATCGACAGGCTCCAGCCCAAGGCCGCCGGCCATGCCGTCAGTGTCGGCGCACTGCTCTCCATCATCGAATGGCTCTCGGGCGACGAATGCCACGCGCTCGACGAAGCCGGCCTCGTCTCCGGGCTTGGCCGCCGGCTTCAGGCGCTCGGCCTGCCGATCGACCGGTTGACGCTGCATCTGATGACCCTGCATCCCGAGTTCATCGGCCGCACCATCGCCTGGGCGCCGGGTGAACCGGTCGAGATCCATGATCGGGAACACGGCGCGCGCGTCGCCATATCAAATACGCCGCTGCGCAAGGTCATGGAAACCCGCGAGCCGCTGGTCGTCGATAACGGCGAAAGCGTGCATGGCCGCTGGCAGCATATCGATGTCTTCGCCGATCGCGGCCTGATGCAGCTCGTCATCGCGCCGCTCTGCAATGTCGACGGCCCGGTCAGCGCCGCCGTCTTCGGCACGCGGCGGCCGGGCGGCTTCACCGCCACCGAGCGTCAGGTGATCGAGCGAATCTTGCCGGCGCTGCGCAACACCAGCGAACTGCGCATCCTTCGCCAGGTCGAGCTCAGCCTGCTCGATACCTATATCGGCCCGCTGACGGCAAGCCGCATCCTGGCCGGCCGCATCCGCCGCGACGAGATCGAATCGATGGAGGCAGCGCTGCTGCTCTGCGATCTGCGCGGCTTCACCGAGCTGTCGAACCGGCTGCCCGGCAGCACCGTGCTCGGGCTGCTGAACGCCTATTTCGACAGGATCGTACCGGCCATCACCCGCGAGGGCGGGGAAGTGCTGAAATTCATGGGCGACGCCGTGCTTGCCTTCTTCCCGGGCTATGATGCCGCCCATTCCTGCGGCGCGGCCCTGGCATCGGCCCGCGCCATCCTCGATGAGATCGACAATTTCGAGTATGAGGGCATCGGCGTCAAAGCCGGCATTGCCCTGCATTACGGCGAGGTCAGCTACGGCAACGTCGGCTCCGGCCGCCGCCTCGATTTCACCCTGATCGGCGGCGACGTCAACCTGGTCAGCCGCATCCAGACCGCCTGCAGCGAACTCGGAGAAGCCTTGCTGATGTCGGCGCCGTTCCGTGAGGAAGCGCGGGCAGGGGATGTGGTGTCGGTCGGGTCGCACAGGCTGAAGGGTTTTGCCGATCCGGTCGAGCTGTTCACGATTGTGCGATAGGTGAGCCCACCCAGCTGGCAGAATCCAGATTTCTGGTCCGCCCCTCATCCGCCTGCCGGGACCTTCTCCCCGCTCGCGGGGAGAAGGGATATGCCGCGACGTCTCTACTGCCTTCCACCGTTGCTTGAGGCACGTCCCCTCTCCCCCGTCAGAACGGGGAGAGGGTTAGGGTGAGGGGCAGCTTTATTGCTGTGAGGTCAGGCAGTTCATTCCCAAAACCCCAACGCCCACTTGCATAAAATGCATGGCAGGTTTGCCCAAAACGGCTTCGTCCTCCCCCATCTTTTCGCCATAGTGACACCGAAATTTCGTATGCGGGGAGGAAGAGGCTTATGACTGTGCTGTTCGACGAACAAGGCGAGATCATCCGCGAACTGGGTGTCGCCGCCGATATCGACCCTGAGCGGGAGATCGAACGGCGAACCGCTTTCCTCAAGGATTATCTCGTCGCCTCCGGCATGCGCGGCTACGTCCTCGGCATCAGCGGCGGCGTCGATTCGCTGACGGCGGCGCTGCTGGCTCAGAAGGCGGTGCGCGAGCTGCGGGAAAGCGGCCATGCGGCCGAATTCATCGCCGTGCGCCTTCCCTACGGGGTCCAGGCGGATGAAGCCGATGCGGTGAGGGCGCTGGAAACGATCGGGGCCGACCGCTCGATGGTGGTCAACGTCAAGGCGCCGGCGGATGCGATACTTGCCGCTGCGCTAAACGGCGGCCTCGCCTTTGCCGATGCCGGCCGCCAGGATTTCATCCTCGGCAATATCAAGGCGCGCCAGCGGATGATTGCCCAGTTCGCCCTTGCCGGGGCGCTTGGCAGCCTCGTCATCGGCACCGATCATGCGGCCGAGGCGGTCATGGGTTTCTTCACCAAGTTCGGCGACGGCGCCGCCGATATCCTGCCGCTCGCCGGCCTCAACAAGCGCCGCGTCCGCCTGCTGGCAAAACGGCTCGGCGCCCCGGACGAACTGGTGTTCAAGGTGCCCACAGCCGATCTCGAGGACCAGCGGCCGCTACGCCCCGACGAGGAGGCCTATGGCGTCAGCTATGACGAGATCGACGATTTCCTCGAAGGCAAGCCGGTCGGCGAGATCGCCCGCCGCCGCATCCTCGCCGCCTATCGGGCGACAGCCCACAAGCGCGCTTTGCCGGTGGCTGTGAGCGCCCTCTGACGGTCGCCCAAGCAGGATGCGTGCGGACGCGACCTGGATTTACGGCCTGACCGGCTCGCCCGTCCGTCCTGACGAGGCGAGATAGGCATGCGGCGCGAAATAGACGCCGTCGGCATCGAAGGCCTTGAGGTCTTCGGCCTGCAGCGCCTCGCGCACCTTCGGCCGTGCCGCAACACGGGCCATGAAGCCGTGCAGCGCCGGCCATTGCTTGAGATCGATATCGGTCCAGGGCGACCAGTTCAGGCAGACGAAGAGATAGGCATCCGCCACCGTGAACGCATCGCCGGTGAGATAGGGTCCGGCAAGACGACCGTTCAGCCATGTCAGCCGCTTCGATATCAGCGCGCGGACCTCCCCATGAACGCTGGAATAAATCGGATTGAAGAGCAGCACCATCGGCTTGTGCAGCTCGGCGGTGATGAAGTTGAGATAGGATTGCACCTCGTTGCGGCGGATATTACCGACCTCAGGCAAAAGGGCTGCCCCTTCGGGCACACTGTCGGCGAGGAACTGCACGATCGCCGGCCCCTCGGTCAGCACCTTGCCATCGTCGAGCATCAGCGCCGGCACATAGCCGTTGCCGTTGATCGCGAGATAATCCTCGCCGGTGCTCGTCCTGTGGGTCTGCCGGTCGACCTGGACGAGCTCGATATCGAGGCCCAGCTCCCGGCAGATGATGTGCGGCGAAAGCGAGCAGGCGGCTGCGTGCATATAAAGTTTCATTGCGGTTTCCTCTCCTTGGGGAGGCGGTCGATGCCGCCGGCCGACAGTGTTGAACATTTGTACTGTTTCGCATAAAATAACTCTCGTCAAGAATTTAATGCGAAACGGTACAAATATGAAAGACGAGAAGAAGCGCGGTCGCCCGAGGGCTTTCGACGCCCAGGCGGCGCTCGGCAAGGCGCGGGATGTCTTCTGGGACAGGGGGTTTACCGCCGCCTCGCTCGACAATCTGAGTGCGGCGACCAACCTCAACCGCCCGAGCCTTTACGGCGCCTTCGGCGACAAGGAGGATCTCTATCTCGATACGCTGGAGGGCTATCGGCAGGACGGCATGAATACGCTGGCCGAGGCGCTCGACCCGTCACTGCCGCTGCGCGACAATATCGCCCGCGTCTATGCGGGTGCGCTGGCGATCTATCTGCACGGTGAAACCGCCGCCCGCGGCTGTCTCCTGATCGGCACGGCATCGGCCGAGGCGGTCCAGCATGAGCGGGTCCGCGAGGTGCTCGGCCGCAGTCTCAACGATTTCGACGACGAGATTGAAAAGCGCATGCGCCTTGGCATGGAAAGAGGCGAGCTTCCCCAAAGCGCCGATCCGCAGATGCTTGCCAGGCTTGCCTCCGCCGTCATGCATTCGCTCGCCGTCCGCGCCCGTGCCGGCGACAGCCGCGAGACGCTGGAAGCGATTGCCCGCTCGGGCGTCGAGCTGATCTGTGGGAAAGCCCTTTAGCCGGATGTCTTAGGATCCCGCGGCCGTACCATCCAGGCATAGGCCGCGCCGGCGACAAGCAGCACGGAGGTGCCGAGGAAAACCGCCCGCATGCCGATATGGCCGCCGACAAAGCCGCCAAGGATGGGGCCGGCCACCTGGCCGACATACTGCGAGGAAATCGAAAGCCCGAGAATGCTGCCGGCCGCACTATCAGGCACGCTGTGGCGGATGACCGCGGCGATGCAGGGCAGCAGCCCGCCGAGTGCTGCGCCCATCAGGAAACGCAGGACGACCAGTTGCCAGGAACTGGTGACGAAGGCCTGCGGGATCAGCAGCAGCCCGGCGACGGCGAGCGCGCCTGCAATCACCGGCCAATGGCCGATCCTGTCGGCGAGCTTGCCGAGCCGTGAGGCCGAAAGAATACTGCCGAGGGCAGCCGCCGACATGACGATGCCCGATATCATCGTCACCTGCGATTCGACGGTCACGAGCTGGGCGACATAGACGGTGATGATCGGCTCGATCGACATATTGGCGAACATCAGCAGCATGCCCGTTGCCAGCATCGCGATGACAGGCCGCTTGTCGGCAATGGATTTCCAGCCGCCGCTGGCCTTGGCCGCCTGCTTGCGGGCCGGCGATTTCTCTTCCTTGATCAGGAAGGCTGTGGCGAGAAAGGCAAGGAAGATCATGCCGCCGGCGGCAAGAAACGTGCCGCGGATGCCGATGATCGGCGGCAGCGCCCCGCCGATCAGCGGCCCGACGAGATTGCCGGCCATGATGCCGGAGGAGAGCACGCCGAGCGCCCAGGCCGAACGATCCTTCGGCGTCTGCGTCGCCACCAGCACCATCGAGCCGGAGGCATAACCGCCGGCAAGCCCGACGAAGAGGCGCAGGGCCACCAGCTGCCAGACATTGCCGGCCATGCCCATCAGCGAGATCGCCAGCGTCATGCCGAGGCTGGCGCGCACCAGCATCAGCTTGCGGCCGTAAATATCGCCGAGCCGGCCCCAGAGCGGCGCGACCAGAGCCGCGGCGAAGAAGGTGGCGCCATAGGCGATGCCCGACCATTGCACGATGTCGGCATGGTCGCTGACGCCGAGTTCCTCGACATAAAGCGGCAGGAAAGGAAGCAGCAGCGTCATCGCCACGATCGTGGTGAAGGAGCCGATCAGCGAGATGGTAAGGTTGCGCTTCCAGAAGACCGAGCCCGGCCTGGCGCTGGCGGCGTCCAATTGCGTATCGGTCATTCTCTCGGCCTCGGCATTGATTCTACAGCGCCGCGCGTCTTTTAAGGCGCGCAAAGGACGCTGTAACACTTTGAAATCTGCATATTTCCTCAAATCGGTTCCGATTTGAGGAAATATGCGGCAAGCGAAGTTCCGCCGCGCCTAATGAAACGATGTGTCCTTTACCGCAGCGAGGAGATCGGCGCAGTGAATCTGTCCTGAGGTCGAGCTTTCGATGTCGAGCGCATGGGCCTTAGCGTCGCATGCGCCCGTCGTTCCAAGGCGGGTACGCGCTGATATAGCCGCTCTGTGGCCCGTCTTTCAAGACGGCGCTTCCGGGATCGGCGGCCTGTTTTTGGAAATTGCCGCTGCAATCTGGACCCTCTCAGGCAAAAGTGCTACAACAAGACCGATTGCATTACGCAATCGGTTAATTCGAGGACATTGCCATGAGCGATATGCGCACATCCCGAGAACAGACCGTCCGTCATCTCTACGCCGCCTATCTCGATGACCGCAAGGATATCGTCGGCGCCATGTTGACCGAGGATTTCACCTTCTCCAGTCCGCGTGACGACCACATCGACCGGGCGACTTATTTCGAGCGCTGCTGGCCGAAGGAGCCGGCCTTCCGCGGTTTTGACATCGAATTCCTGGCGATCGACGGCGACGAGGCGGTTGTCCGCTACTGCGCCGAAAAACGGGATGGCGGCAGCTTCCGCAACATCGAGAGCCTTCGCTTCCGCGGCGACAAGATCGCATCCGTGGATGTCTATTTCGGCCGGAATCTCTGATCCTAAAAGCGCAGCGATCTTCACAGGATCCGCATCGCCGAAGTGCCGATGATGATCATCGACACCGCCACCATCAGCGGCCGCACCGGCAGCCGCTTGACGAGGATCGCGCCGAAGGGGGCAGCGATGACGCCGCCGATGATCAGGCCGATCGCCGAATTGAGCTCCGACCAGCCAAGCGTCAGCAGGAAGGTCAGGGAAATCGTCAGTGTCACGGCGAATTCGGTGAAGTTGGTCGAGCCGATCACCCGCTTCAGGTCATGGCCGCGGCTGACGAGCGAACTAGTGACGATCGGCCCCCATCCGCCGCCGCCGATCGCATCGAGCACGCCGCCGCAGAACCCGACGGGCGGCACCATCCAGTCGCGAACATCCCGCTTCGGCGGCGGCCGAAAGGCCTTGTAGAGGATCACCAGTCCGATCGCGATCAGATAGGCCGACACGAAGGGCTCGATCACCTTGCCGTCGATATTGGCAAGCAGATAGGCGCCGATTGCGCCGCCGATCATGCCGGCCGGTGCAAGCCGCGCCACCAGGCGCCAGTCTACGTTGCGATGATAGGCATGCGACAGGCCCGAAGCGGCGGTCGTGAACATTTCCGCCACATGCGTCATGGCGCTGGCATTGGCGGCCGGCACCCCGAAGGCGAGAAGGCTCGTCGTCGACAGCACGCCGAAGGCCATGCCGAGTGCGCCGTCGACGATCTGCGCGCAGAAACCCACGACGATGAAGACGAAGAAATCCAATGTCATGCATTCCCCTCAGACAAACGGTAGCATTACAGCGCCGCGCGTCTTTAGACGCGCAAAGGACGTTGTAACACTTTGAATTGCCGCATAACTCCTTAAGTCGATTCCGGTTTAAGGAATTATGCGGCAGAACCCGCGACGCCGGGAAAAAGTTTCCGTTCTCAGGCGGCAATTCCGTGCTGCTTCAGCCGGATGATCTTGAAGAAGCCGTTCGGAAAGACCGGCAGAATACCGGCAGGAGCGAAATCACCGCGGCGCTCGGCCCAGGCGACGATGCGGTGAATACGGAAGGCGGAGGACCAGCCGATGTGACGCACCAGCGGCGCCACCGCCGTCTCGATCACGCCCTGCAGGCCGGCGCCGTCGCCAAGTTTGCTGGCAAGGATGATCTCGCCGCCCGGCCTGAGCACTCTCGCGCATTCGTCGAGCGCGCGTTCGGGCTCGGGGATCAGCGTGATGACGAAGGGCAGGCAGACCGCATCGAAAGACCGGTCGACAAAGGTGAGCGCATGCGCATCCATCACATCAAGCGCCTGCACATGCTGCAGCTTCTCGCGTCTCGCCTTTTCGCGCGCCCGCGCGATCATGTGTTCGGAAATGTCGATGCCGGTTACGCGGCAGTGGCGCGGATAGTGCCCGAGCGTCAGGCCGGTGCCGACGCCGATCTCCAGAATATCGGTGCCGGCCGCGGCGGCGAGGGCAGCAAGCTTGCGGTGGCCGTCGCGCAGGATGCCGCGATAGACCCGGTCATAGACCGGCGCCCAGCGCTGATAGATTTTCTGCTGATCTTCCGCCCTGCTGCGAAGCTCCGACATGCCTGCACCTCCCTAAAGCCCAGGCTGTCAACTCCTGAGCGTAGGCTTCGGTTCCCCAGAAATGTGACGCAGGCACAAACCAGCACGGTAAGTAACCTCATAGCGGCCTATTTCGCCGGCGTGAGCCCGAGCTTTGTGACATCCAGCTCGCTGCCGATCTCGACGGTTTTCTTTTGCTTGTCGTAGACGCAGATCTGGGCGATCAGCCCCTTGGCGCCCTTCGGCTTGCCTGTCACCAGGGCAAGCCCGTAATGCGAGCTGCCGAAGGGATCGACGGTGGCGCTGGGCTTTTCGATCGCGACCGCCGCCTTCTTGCATTTGGCCTCGACGTCGGCGGCGAGCTGCTTCCAGGCGTCATCGGAGGAGGCATGCGCCGCACCTGCCAGCGAAAGCAGGGCGGCCGCGGCGAGAGGCTGGATTATATTCCTGTTCATATCGGGGCTCCGTTGATCTCCATAACAGGCAAAGTGGTTTTCGGGGCGGGTATTCCCAATGATTTGCCCAGGCGATTTCTACGCACGACTCCAACCCGCAACTGAGGCAAATTTTCCTCCGGCCGGGTCGTTTTTTGATAATTCGCCGGTTGCCTCTCCCCCTTTCCCCTCCTATGTTCCGCCTCACCTGCCGAGACGCAATCTATTGCCAAGAGGAGATCTGACATGGCTTTCGAATTGCCTGAACTTCCCTATGATTACGAAGCGCTTGCTCCCTTCATGTCGAAGGAAACGCTGGAGTTCCACCACGACAAGCACCACAAGGCCTATGTCGACAACGGCAACAAGCTCGCCGCCGAAGCCGGTCTTTCGGACCTTTCGCTCGAAGACGTCGTCAAGAAGTCCTTCGGCACCAATGCCGGCCTCTTCAACAACGCCGCCCAGCATTACAACCACATCCATTTCTGGAAGTGGATGAAGAAGGGCGGCGGCGGCAACAAGCTGCCCGGCAAGCTCGAAGCGGCCTTTGCCTCCGATCTCGGCGGCTACGACAAGTTCAAGGCCGATTTCGCCAATGCCGGCGCCACCCAGTTTGGCTCCGGCTGGGCCTGGGTTTCCGTCAAGAACGGCAAGCTCGAAATCTCCAAGACCCCGAACGGCGAAAACCCGCTCGTTCACGGCGCCACCCCGATCCTCGGCGTCGACGTTTGGGAACACTCCTACTACATCGACTATCGCAACGCCCGCCCGAAATATCTCGAGGCCTTCGTCGATAGCCTGATCAACTGGGACTACGTCCTGGAACGCTACGAAGAAGCCACCAAGTAAGCGGGATCAGACTCGCCGCCATGGCGGCGATGTCGTCAGCCTGTTTGAATTTGACACCTGGCGCCCCAAAGCGCCGGGTGTTTTGTTTTCACGCGAAGCCGTCACATGCCTGTCATCGGCCGCTCCTAGAACAGGATGATTTTAGGCCGGGTCGGCCTAAAGTCTGAATCCTGTTCTAATTAAATGGTTAGAGCATGATGTCGTCCGAAAACCGCGCACACTTTTCGGCATCATGCTCTAGTCACGCCCCATGTCTTCTTCTGTTTCTCCCCTGTTCCGCTTCGGCATCATCGCCGACCCACAATATGCGGCCATCGCGCCGCACGTGGCGATGGACCGCTATTACGCCAACAGCCTCGCCAAGGTCGCCGCGGCGATCGGGGTCTTCAACGGCTGGGAATTGAGCTTCGTGATGACGCTCGGCGACGTCATCGACCGGAGCTTTTCAAGTTTCGACGATATCCTGCCGGTCTACGAGAAGCTCAGGCACGAGGCGCTCTTCCTGCTCGGCAACCACGATTTCTCGGTCTCTGCAGGACACTTGTCCGACGTCGCTGCGCGCCTCGGCATGCCGGCGCCCTATTACAGCTTCTCCCGCCATGGCTGGCGCTTTATCGTCCTTGACGGCAACGAGGTCAGCATCTTCGCGCCGCCCGAAGGCCATCCTCATCGTGCGCTTGCCGCTGAGATGCTGGCGGAGCTGCAGGCCAAGGGTGCCAGGAATGCCCATCGCTGGAATGCAGCGCTGAGCGACGAGCAGTTTGCCTGGCTTGGCGATGAAATCGCAAAAGCGGCCGAGGTCGGCGAGAGGGTGATCGTCATGAATCACTATCCGGTGCATCCGCCCAGTGAGCACGGCATGTGGGACAGCGAGCGCATCGTCGCGCTGCTCGCCTCTGAGCGCAATGTCGTCGCCTATCTCAACGGCCACGACCACGTCGGCAATTACGGCATCGCCGGCGCCTGCCACTTCGTCAATTTCAAGGGCGTGCTCGACACCGAGACGGAAAATGCCTTCGCGATCGTCGAGGTCCATGCCTCCAGCATCGAAATCCGCGGCTTCGGCCGCGAGGTGAGCCGCACGCTTTCCATTTAGCTGATTGCCGGCTCAGCCGGCATCGCCTTCATTTCACTGATGTCGCGCTTCGGTGGTGTCCCGAACATGCGGGCATATTCGCGGCTGAACTGGGAGGCGCTCTCGTAACCCACCTGATAGGCCGCGTTTGCGGCGTTGAACCCATCGGTCACCATCAGCCGCCGGGCCTCGAGTAGCCGCAACTGCTTCTGATACTGTAGCGGCGTCATCGTGGTCAGGATTTTGAAATGCTGGTGGAAGGACGAAGGGCTCATCCTAGCTGCCGCCGCAAGCTTTTCCACCCGGACGGCGTCCGCAAAATTACCGCGCAACAGGTAGATGGCCTCGGCCACGCGGCGCGTATGGCTGTCGGGCAATGCAAGCTTGCAGATCTCATCGCCATTTTTTCCGGAAAGCAACCAGAAACTGATCTCTCGCATGATTGCCGGATGAAGGATTGGGATCGCTTTGGGCACCGCGAGCGTCCGGATCAGTCTCAGTATGCAGTCCTGCAACTCGGGGCCGAATTCTTGTACGAAAACACCCGGGCCGCCGTCGCCTGCCGGCTTCGGCGGTGCATCCATCTCCTCCAGCACCTCGCGCAGGATAGTGACGTCGAGTTCCAGGTTGATGGCGATCATCGGCCGTTCGGCACTGGCTTTCGTCACCTGTCCGAAGGCCGGCATCTCGACGCTGATGATCAGCGCTTGCATCGCTTCGTAGTCGAAGAGGCGGTCTCCGAACATGAGTTGCTTGGCGCCATCGACGATGATGCAGAGCGCCGGTCGGTAGATCGCCGGTTTCGGCATGGAGAGAGTGCTGGAACGCATCAGGAAAAAACCGTCGATCGCGGTGGCAAAGAGCCCGTCACCTCCGCCATGTGCATCCATGTACCCATTGAGCTCCTGCTTCAGATCTGCGGACATCTTCGCCTCCAGTGAACGCGGATCTGTCTGCCGCGCCGGTGAGAATGATCTTAAGCCCTCAGCGCGGCTGGGCAAGGCGTTTGGAGGAATAGGCAAGAAATTGCCGGATTTCGGCATTCAGGATTCCAGGCTTGCAGTGCATAAAACCGGCCTGTCAAAACATCAGGAGTACCTGAAATGCCTAACCAGAATTCAACCTCGAAAGTCGCAATCGTTACCGGCGGAAGCCGCGGCCTGGGCCGCAATACGGTCGTCAATCTGGCAAGGAGCGGCGTCGATGTGATCTTGACCTACAACTCGAACCGCGACGAGGCGGAGAAGGTCGTCGCCGAGATCGAGGCGCTCGGCCGCAAGGCCGCCGCACTTCAACTCGATGCCGGCAACGTGGCGGCGTTCGATGCCTTTGTCGAAAGTGTACGCGTGGTCCTCAAGGGCTGGGGGCGTGAGCATTTCGACTTTCTCGTCAACAATGCCGGCACCAGCTACCACGCCCCGATTTTGGAGACGACCGAAGCGGAGATGGACAAGCTTTACAACCTGCATTTCAAGGGCGTCTTTTTCCTCACGCAGAAGCTCCTGCCGCTGATCGAGGACGGCGGCCGCATTGTCAACCTCTCCAGCGGTCTCGCCCGTATGGCCATGGTTGGCGCCTCGGCTTATGGCTCCATGAAGGGTGCAGTCGAGGTGCTGACGCGCTACATGGCCAAGGAGCTTGGCCCGCGCGGCATTGCCGTCAATACCGTTGCCCCGGGCGCCATCGAAACCGATTTCAGCGGCGGCATGGTGCGGGACAATCCGGAGATCAACCGTGCGGTCGCCTCTATGACCGCGCTCGGCCGCGCCGGTGTGGCCGACGATATCGGGCCGATGATCGCTTCCCTGTTGAGCGATGCCAATCGTTGGGTCAACGCCCAGCGCATCGAGGTTTCGGGCGGCATGTCGCTCTGAATAATCGCGATTGGGCGAATAGCTAGACGGCGATCGGTTTCTCCGTCCAACCGCTGGTCCAGAGTTCCCGCAACCGGTCGCCGTCGCCTTTGAAGAAATCTTCAGCCGTCGCGCAGTGCTCCACCCGGTCGCTGCGGAAATTGCGGATCGCCTGGCGCAACTCGCACCAGGCGACGATATTGGCGGTCTGCGAATAATAGATCAGCGCGATCGGTCGGATCGTCCGCTCGCTGGCGCGGCCGAGTTCGTCGCGGTAGCCGAGCATCAGCTTGCGTTCGTCGCGGATCGCGCGGCGCACGATAGCAAGGTCGAAGCCTGCCGGCTGCGCAATCGAGCCCCAGGCATAAAGCGCCTTGTTGTCCATCGCCTGGCGCAGCGGCGCCGGCACGGCGCCTGATATCTTCCGGTTGACCCGGCGCGCGGCCTGCTTCAGCTCCTCGTCCGCAGTGCGTTCGAGCAGCGCCAGCGACAGCACGATCGCCTCCATCTCCTCGATCGAGAACATCAGCGGCGGCAGGTCGAAGCCCGGCCGCATGATGTAGCCGATGCCGCGCTCGCCCTCGATCGGCACCCGCATCGCCTGAAGCGCGGCGATGTCGCGATAGATCGAGCGCACGGTCACTTCGAGCGTCTCGGCCATCGCCGCCGCCGTCATCGGCTTTCTTGCCAGCCTGAGGATCTGAATGATCTCGAAAAGCCTGGAGGCCTTGCGCATTTTACCTCTCCCATCCCAACGCTCCTGACAATACACTGTCAGTAGGGTTTGCGTATAGAGCCGCCTATCAGATTGAAATCAATCAGGGTCTTTTGAAAACGGCCTGCAGAACCGAAGGCGGTAACTGACATGAACTACCATGAAAACCTCTGGCTCTTCTTCACCCTTCTCTTCGGCATCATCATCGTGCCGGGTATGGACATGCTCTTCGTGCTCGCCAATTCGCTGACCGGCGGCGTCAAACGCGGGCTGGCGGCGACCGGCGGCATCATGGCCGGCGGCGCGGTGCATTCGGCCTATGGCGCGGCCGGCGTCGGCGTGCTCGTCACCATGCTGCCGCAGCTTTTCAACGTGCTGCTCTTTGCCGGCGTTGCCTACATGATCTGGATCGGCATCTCGCTGATCCGCAGTTCGATCACCGTCGAGGCGGTCGGGCCTGGAACGGCGCGCTCAGGCTGGCGCGCTTTTCGCCAGGGCGCTGTCACCTGTCTCGTCAATCCGAAGGCCTATATCTTCATGTTTGCCGTCTACCCGCAGTTCCTCAGGCCGGAATATGGCCCGATCTGGGCGCAGGGGCTGATCATGGGCGTCATGACTGTCGTCACCCAGTTCGCCATTTACGGCACGCTGGCGATGACGGCCGGCCGTAGCCGCGACCTGCTCGTCGCCAACCCTGACGTCACGGCCTTTGTCGGCCGCTTCGCCGGACTGCTGCTGGTTGCGGTCTCCGCCTTCAGCCTCTGGCAGGGGTGGAAAAGCGCTTGAGCGCCACTGCATGTCGCCCGGAAGTGTGCAGCGGTTCCGGGACAACGACATGCATAAAAGCAGAGAACGGCCTATCACATTGTTTTTATGATGATCCGGCAAAACGTGACTGCCCGGAGGCATGGATTTTGTCATGCTCCCGGTGCAGATTGGCCATCGGCCATCTTGGCCGAGGAAAAATGGAGAGGAATATGAATTGGAAAGCAATAGCTGCGGCTGTAGCGATGGCCGGCATGGCCTTCGGTTCGGTGACCGCCGCCGACGGCACCCATGATTCGCGCATTGCCTTAATGAAGCAGATCGGCGGTTCGGCTGGCGCGCTGGCGGACATCGCCAAGGGCACGAAGCCTTACGACGCCGAGGCGGTGAAGGCGGCGCTGACGAAGATTGCCGCAACGGCCAAGGTTTTTCCCGATCAGTTCAAGCCGGGCACGGAGACCGGCGACAAAGAGGCGAGCCCGAAGATCTGGGAAAACATGGATGACTTCAAGGCGCGCGCCGCCAAGCTCTCCACTGACGCCGAAACTGCGCTCGCCCAGCTTCCGGCCGATCCTGCCGCCGTCGGCGCCACGATAAACACGCTTGGCGCCAACTGCGCCGGCTGTCACAAGGCCTATCGTATCAAGGAGTGATAGGCCGACTGAGCAATTCCAGCAAAAGTGTGCAGCGGTTTTGCGCCCGGAATTGCTCAACAAACGACAGCAATTCCAGCAAAAGTGTGCAGCGGTTTTGCGCCCGGAATTGCTCAACAAACGACAGCAATTCCAGCAAAGGTGCGCGGCTTGCTTCCGCGTGACGCGGGGGAAATGGAACGCTCGGGATTCCGCGATCCGTGCCCGGCTTGCCGCCGGCGCGGATCGCTTTATGTGGGACCGACGGCGGCAACATTGGCAAAAAGGGAGGCGGCGCATGGTCCGCAGGTTCATCCGGTTACTGCTCTGTCTGATCGGCGTCGCTGTGCTCGGCGGCGGCACCTTCTATCTCGTCACCGCACCCGACCCGCTGCCGGCGAGCCATTGGGCGGGCCTCGGCGCGCCGGACCTGGCCAACGGCCAGTTGGTGTTCTGGGCAGGCGGCTGCGTCAGCTGTCATGCCGCACCCGGTTCCGAAGGCGATGCAAAGCTGACACTTGCAGGCGGCCTGGCGCTGAAGAGCCCCTTCGGGACCTTCCACGTGCCGAACATCTCACCCGATGAAAAGGCTGGTATCGGCGGCTGGACGCTTGCCGAGTTCGGCAACGCGATGAAACGCGGCGTCGGCCCGGGTGGTGAGCATCTCTACCCATCTTTTCCCTATGGCTCTTATTCCCGCCTAAGCGACAAGGACGTCAACGATCTCTTCGCCTTCCTGAAAACCCTGCCGAAAAGCACAGACGTCGCGCCACCGCATGAGCTGCCGTTCCCCTTCAACATCCGGCTGGCGCTCGGCGGCTGGAAATTCCTCTATCTCAACGATCAGCCGCGCGTGGCTCTCGCCAAGGGCGACGACAAGATCAAGCGCGGGCAATATCTCGTCGAAGGCCCCGGTCATTGCGGCGAATGCCATACGCTGCGTGATGCGCTCGGCGGCTTCAAGGCC
Organism: Rhizobium sp. LARHSG275; assembly: GCF_052871115.1. Taxonomy (NCBI): domain Bacteria; kingdom Pseudomonadati; phylum Pseudomonadota; class Alphaproteobacteria; order Hyphomicrobiales; family Rhizobiaceae; genus Rhizobium; species Rhizobium sp. LARHSG275. The sequence continues at coordinate 68,293 of NZ_JBIXJN010000019.1, forward strand.
GATATGTGGCTTGCCGGCGCGCCCAATCCGGAAGGCAAGGGCCGCATACCCGATATCACCCCGGCCTCCAAGAGTATCGGCTCCTGGAGCGAGGCCGATATCGCCAGCTACCTCGAAACCGGCTTCACCCCCGGTTTCGACAGCGTCGGCGGCTCGATGGTTGATGTGCAACGGAACATCGCCCGCCTGCCCGCCTCCGACCGCGAGGCGATCGCCGCCTATCTGAAGGCCGTGCCCAGTCGTTAGCGATGGAAGTAACGATGCCAGTCGCGCGAGGGTTGCTGCCACGGTCACTTGGTTGCTTGGCACCTTCGCAAGATCCCACGCCCTATCTACAGGGAGGTGGGACCTGGCATCAGGTCATACGGGTGGCGCCAGCCGGGCATGTTGCTGATACGATCTTTCCAGGCTGCGATTGCCGGAAAGGCGCTGTGATCGATCCCGGTTTCCTCCGGCATGAAGACGTAGCCCGCCAGAGAGAGGTCTGCGATCGTCACCCGGTCGCCAACCATGAAGGCCCGATCGGCGAGGTGTTCGTCAACAATGGCATAGGCAGCTTTGGCCCTCAGTCTTAAAAACTCGACGACTGGCGTCTCGCCGCTCTTCTGGAGGCCATAGATGAACCGCAGCGTCGCGTAATAGCTCGTGAACTTGTGATTGTCGAAAAGGATCCAGCGCATGACGTCGCGCCGTTCTTCGGCCGTCTGCGCCCCGAAATGGCCTGTCACCTCTGACAAGTAGTCCAGGATAATCCCCGATTGGCTGATCTTCATTTGCCCATGTTCAAGCACAGGCGCCTCGCCCTGTTCGTTGATGGTTTTTCGCCATTCTTCAGTACGCGTTTCGCCGCCCAGATAATCAACGAAAATGCTTTCCCACTTGATGCCGGAAAGCGCAAAGAAGAGTGCGACCTTGTAACAGTTCCCGGAGAGAGCGAAGCAATGAAGTTTGAAATCAGGCATGAAAGCTCCTAACAAAAATAAAGACTTAAAGCGCCGATCAAGCGAATCTGAAAGATCGCGGCGCGCTTTAGGCGATCGACTGCATGTAGCGCATGCCGGTCACCGGACGCGGGGTGAAATCCAGCTGTTCGTAGAAGCGGTGCGCCAGCACGTTTCCGGTCGCGGCGCTGACGGAGAGGTAGCCGCAGCCGGCATTGCGGGCGGTCTCGCGCGCCCGGTCGACGAGCAGCTGGCCGGTGCCGTGGCCGCGATGGCCGTCACGCACGAAGAGATGGTGCAGGTCCATGCCGCGCTTGCCTTCTTGCGCCCTGTAGAGCGGCACGAGAATGGCGTAGCCGATAAGCCCTTCGCTGGTTTCGGCGACGAGCGCATGGATCCACGGCAGCGGGCCGAACAGATCGCGCTCCAGCTGCTCTGCCGTTGTCGCAGCAGCATCGCCGTGGTGGGCGGCAAGCAGGACGATCATTTCGCCGAGTTCGGGTAGGTCGCGCGGCTTGGCTGCGCGGATGGTTACCACCGATGGGCGCATCAGTGAAATTTCGCTGTCTTCGATTTCGGTCATGGTCTTCGCGTCCTTTGATAGTCTGCCGTCAGGACGCTGCTGGTACAACAAAGCCGCCTGACGGCGGCTTGTTGACAATATGATCTTGTCCGGCCGCCCTTTACAGGTACAGCCAAAAATACGAGCGGCTCTGGTGCGCGTTCTTGATCATGGATCATAGATCGTCGGAAACGCGGGCTTTGTCAATGGCGGATTCAAGCCCATTACAGGCATTGAGCTCGGGCTTCACTCTTGATACTATACCCCCCTATACTATAAGCGGGTCCATCATGTCCCACACCACCCTGCAGAAAAAGAAGCTCGTCGCCCGTATCAGCCGCCTGAAGGGGCAGATGGAGGCGGTCGAGCGCGCGCTCGAGGCAGAGCGCCCCTGCGGCGAGATCCTGCAACTGCTCGCCTCCGTCCGCGGCGCGCTGACCGGGCTGACCGGCGAGGTTCTCGACGATCATCTGCGTGAGCATGTGCTGAATGCGGCCGACGATGCCGCAAGGGCGGAGGCGGTCGAGGAAATATCGGAAGTGTTGAGAACCTATATACGCTAGAGCAATTCCAGGAAAAGTGTGAAGCGATTTTGCCGAGAAACATAAGCTTAGCGGTGGCGAAGGAGCCTGCAATGAGTGCCGGAATCGAGAAGGCTGGAATTGATGCCCTGGAACATGATCATGTCTTCCTCGGCGCCGATCATAGGCGCAACGAGCGGCGCATCTGGCTGGTGATCGCGCTGACGGCAGTGATGATGGTGGCGGAAATCGCCGCCGGCACTGTCTATGGCTCCATGGCCCTGGTCGCCGATGGCTGGCACATGTCGACCCATGCCAGTGCTCTGCTGATTTCCGCACTCGCCTATCTCTTTGCCCGCCGGCAGGCGCGCAATCCGCGTTTCACCTTCGGTACAGGCAAGCTCGGCGATCTCGCCGGCTTCGCCAGCGCCATCATCCTTGCGCTGATCGCCCTGCTGATGGCCTGGGAAAGCCTGCTGCGCCTTTCCAATCCCGTGCCGATCGGTTTTGCCCAGGCGATCGCCGTCGCGGTCGTCGGCCTTGCCGTCAATCTGGTGAGCGCCTGGCTGCTGGCCGGTGAAGGACATGATCACGGACATGGCCACCATCATCACGGTCATGTGAATCACGGGCATGGCAATGATGCCCACGCCCATCACAGTCATATCAATCACGGCCACGGCGACCATGCCCACCACGCAAGAACCAGCGACAACAATATCCGCGCTGCTTATCTGCATGTCATCGCCGATGCCCTGACCTCGGTGCTCGCCATCGCGGCGCTGACGCTCGGCAGTCTTTACGGTTGGCTCTGGCTCGATCCCCTGATGGGCATCGTCGGCGGATTGGTGATCGCCAATTGGTCCTGGAGCTTGATGAAATCGTCGGGCGGCGTCCTGCTCGACGTCATTTCCGAAGGCGAGACGCTCCCGGCTGAAATCCGCGGCGCCATCGAAACGGAGGACGACCGGATCACCGATCTGCATGTCTGGCAGGTCGGCCCCGGCCATCATGCCGCAATCGTCGCCGTCCTAACCTCTCAGCCGCGCGACCCAGCTTTCTACAAGGACAGGCTCTCGGCGCTGGAAGAACTGTCGCATGTGACGGTCGAGGTCACCCGCGCCGCATGATCGGGGCGGGCGGACGACAAGTCGCCGCAATCGCTGCTTAGCTCTGTCCTCCTGATTCGCCGGAGGATTTCATGGATCTCAGTTTGACTCGCCGCATGCTGATGGGCTCGGCATTGCGTCTGGCTTCAATGGGCTTGGCCGCGCTGGCGCTTCCCGCCAATGCGGAGGAGGGGCCCAAGGAGAGTGCCAAAGAGAGTGCGGGCGAGGGCGAAGACAATATTGAACATCGCCTTGCCGCTTTGGAAAAACGCACCGGCGGTCGCCTCGGCGTCTCGGTACTCGACACCGAGACCAGCATCTCCTTCGGCTATCGCGGCAGCGAGGCTTTTCCGATGTGCAGCACTTTCAAGGCGCTGGCCGCCGCTTTCGTTTTGGCCCGGACCGACAAGGGCGAGGAGAACCTCGACCGGCGGGTGAGCTACGGCAAGGACAAGCTCGTCGACTATTCGCCGATCAGCGAAAAACATGCCGGAACCGATCGCATGACCCTTGCAGAACTGTGCGAGGCGGCGGTGACCGTCAGCGATAATACGGCCGGCAATCTGCTGCTCGAAAGTTTCGGCGGGCCGGCGGGGCTGACCGATTGGCTGCGCTCGATCGGCGACGGCACGACGCGTCTCGACCGCACCGAGCCGACGCTGAACGAGGGTCGGAAGGATGATCCGCGCGACACGACGACACCGGATGCGATGCTCGACACGCTCGGCAACCTGACGCTCGGCTCGGTCCTGACCGAGGCCTCCTCAGACAGGCTGATCGCTTGGCTGGTAGCGAGCACGACAGGCAAGGAGCGGCTCAGGGCCGGCCTGCCGGCGGATTGGAAGGTCGGCGACAAGACCGGCACCGGCCCGAATGGCTCACTCGGCGATATCGCGGTGATCTGGCCGCCGGATCGCGGCCCGATCGTCGCCGCCGTCTATATCAGCGAGACGACCGTGCCGGTGAAGGAGCTCAACCCAGTCTTTGCCGAGGTCGGCCGCATGATCGTCGAGATGGTGTGAACTGGAGACAGCTGAAGCGCGTTTCCGGCGAGTTGTATGAAATCGGCGAAACCAGCCCCTCATCCGCCTGCCGGCACCTTCTCCCCGTAAACGGGGCGAAGGGACCATACAGCGCCGCCTTCCTCTACCTCAACCTCGATGCCGCGTTTGGCACGTCCCCTCTCCCCGGGGAGAGGGCTAGGGTGAGGGGCTGCCATTGGCGCGAACCGAAGAGCCTTGAGTCATCAAGGCAACGTATAGGCGATCACATAATCGCCGGGTTTGGTGCCGACCGAGCCGTGGCCGCCGGCGACCATGACGACATATTGCTTGTTGTCATCAGTCGTATAGGTCATCGGTGTCGCCTGGCCGCCGGCGGGAAGCCGCGCCCGCCAGAGCTCTTGGCCATTCGTCACGTCATAGGCGCGCAGGTAGTTGTCGACTGCGGCCCCCAGGAAGGCAAGGCCGCCCTTGGTCAGCATCGGCCCGCCGATGCCGGGCACGCCCACCTTGAAGGGCAGGGGCAATGGCGTCATGTCGCGCACGGTGCCGTTCTTGTGCATATAGGCGATCTTGCCGGTGCGCAGGTCGACGCCCGCGACATAACCCCATGGCGGCGCCTGGCAGGGGATCTTGAGCAGTCCGAGGAAGGGACCCATGAAGACGCCGTAGGGCGCACCGTCATTGCGGTTCAGCCCCTGTTCGCTGCCCTTCTCGTCCTGGCCTCGCGGCGGAATATCGGCGGCCGGCACCAGCCGCGAGGTGAAGGCGAGATAGGTCGGCATGCCGAACATGATCTGCCGTTCCGGATCCACCGCCACCGAGCCCCAGTTGAAGGTGCCGAAATTGCCGGGATAGACGATCGTCCCTTTAAGCGAAGGCGGCGTGTAGCGGCCCTCATAGTGGTAACGGTGGAAGTCGATGCGGCAGGCCATCTGGTCGAACAGCGACACGCCCCACATGTCCTTTTCTTGGAGTGGTTCGGGCGAGAAGGTAAGGTCCGAGATCGGCTGCGTCGGCGAGGTATGATCGCCGGAGACCGCACCACCGGGTGCCGGGATTTCCTTGACCGGGATGATCGGCTCGCCGCTGCGCCGGTCAAGCACATAGATATCGCCCTGCTTCGTCGGGCCGACCAAGGCAGGAACCACGGTGCCGTCCTGCTTCGTCAGGTCGATCAGCGCCGGCTGCGCCGGCACGTCCATGTCCCAGAGATCGTGATGCACCGTCTGGCGCACCCAGCGCAGCTGGCCGGTGGCGATATCGAGCGCGACGATCGAGGAGGAGAATTTCTCCACATTCTCGCTGCGATTGATGCCGATCTGGTCAGGGACTTGGTTGCCGAGCGGGATGTAGACCATGCCGAGCCCCTCGTCGACGCTGAAGACCGACCAACTGTTCGGCGAGTTGGTCGTGTAGGTCTGATTCCCGGTGATCGGCGTCGTCACATCGGGATTGCCGGAATCCCAGTTCCAGACCAGCGCGCCGGTGTTGATGTCGAAGGCGCGGATGACGCCGGATTGCTCCTCGGTCGAATAATTGTCGTTCACCGCCCCGCCGACGATGATCTTGCCCGCCACCGCGACCGGCGGCGAGGTGGAATAATAATAGCCGGCCGGGTTGTAGCGCATGCCGGTTTCCAGATGCAGCACGCCCTGGTCGGCAAAGCTGGTGCAGACCTTCCCGTCCGCAGCATCGAGCGCGATCAGCCGGGCATCGGAGGTCGGCAGGTAGACGCGCTCGGCGCAGGGCTGGCCGGCGGCAACGGTTGGATCGGCATAATAGGTGACACCGCGGCAGGTCTGATGCTGCCGGTCGGGATTCATGCCGGAGTTGGCGTCGTATTTCCATTTCTCCTTGCCGGTCTTGGCGTCGAGCGCGATCGCCCAGTTATGCGGCGTGCAGAGGTAGAGCGTGTCATTCACCTTGAGCGGCGTCACCTGATAGGTCGTCTCGCCGACATCGTCCGGCCGCTTGACGTCGCCGGTCTGGTATCGCCACGCTTCCTTGAGGGTGGAGACGTTCTCGGCGGTGATCTGGTCGAGCGGCGAATAACGCTGGCCGAAGGGCGTGCGGCCATACTGATGCCATTCGCCATCCGGCACGCTGCCGCCGAAGGCGGGATTGGCGGCGACCGTATCCTTGGGCAGTTCGCCGGCGAGATCATGCGGATCTGATGTCATCGAATAAAGGGCGACGAGGATGGCGAGAATGACAGGCACGGCGAGCGGCCAGGGGTTTGCGGCATAGGTGATGCCCGTCGGGCTGCGCAGGCCGAGCGGCCGACGAATCCACGGCGTCAGCAGCCAGAGCCCGAGAAGGATGATCATGCCGCCGCGCGGGCCGAGTTGCCACCAGTCGAAACCGACCTCCCAAATCGCCCAGGCAAGTGCTGCGACGACGAGCACGGCATAGACCCAGAGCGCCACAGCCTTGCGCACCAACAGCAGCCCGGCGGTAATCAGGAACATCAGCCCGGCGAACAGATAGAAGACGCTGCCGCCGAGCGTGACGAGCCAGAGCCCGCCGCCGCCGAGAGTGAGCCCGATGATGATGAAAAAGATGGAGGTGATGACGATCGCCATAAGGCTGTCTCCCGCTGAGGGTTAGCCGGGGTGAAGGATCGGCGGAAAAGTCCCGCCGATCAGCCAGATAGTGCGAAGGAGATGCCTTTCAACGGCCACAATTGCCGCAGGGGGCCGATGCACCGAAGGGGCGTCGGGCCGGGATGGAAGCGGATCGCTATGGCATAACTGCTGCACTAAAACGGGCGAGAGCGCCCGTCACGTTCCACAGAAGGTCGCAAGCACCCGTTCGCTAGGCTTCGGCGGTTCCCTATAGGCGGCAAAGCCCGGCTGGTCGTCATAGGGTTTCGAAAGCACGCTCAGCAGCGTCTCGAACAGCGAGAAATCACCGTCCTCGACGGCAGCCTCGATCGCCTGTTCGACCCGGTGATTGCGCGGAATGAAGGCCGGATTGACGCTGCGCATGGCAATGGCGCGCTCAGTGGCCGTCTGCGGATCGCGTGACAGTCTCTCGCGCCACTGCGTGAGCCACGTGCCGCATGCCTCCGGCTCGCGGAAACTCGCCGCAAAGGCAGGCTCTGCGGCATCATCGCCAGCAAGATCGGACAGCCGCCGGAAGGTGAGGGTAAAATCGGCGTCCTGCACCTGCATCAGCGACAGCAGCGCCTGCACCAGGTCGAGGTCGCCGTCCTCTTCGCCGGAGAGCCCGATCTTTTGGCGCATGCCGGCCAGCCAATGCGCCTGGAACCGTTCGCCGTAACTCTTGATCACCACATTGGCCTTGTCGACCGCGCTGTCTGCGTCGGCGTCGATCAGTGGCAGCAGCGTCTCGCCGAGCCTTGCGAGGTTCCATTGGCCGATGGCGGGCTGGTTGGCATAGGCGTAACGGCCATGCTGGTCGATCGATGAGAAAACGGTCGCCGGATCGTAGGCATCCATGAAGGCGCAGGGGCCGAAATCGATTGTCTCGCCGGAGACGGTCATATTATCCGTATTCATCACCCCATGAATGAAGCCGACATGCAGCCAGCGGGCAATCAGCGCCGCTTGGCGCTCGCAGACCGCTTCGAACAACGCGAGATAGGGGTTCTCGGCCTCTTTCAGCGCGGGATAGTGCCGGTCGATCACATAATTGGCCAGAGCCCGCACGCCGTCGGCATCGCCCCGTGCCGCGAAGTACTGAAAGGTGCCGACGCGGATGTGACTTGCCGCGACTCGGGTGAAGACAGCGCCCGGCAGCACCTCTTCACGATAGACCGGCTCGCCTGTCGTCACCGCCGCCAGCGCCCTTGTGGCCGGAATGCCGAGCGCAAACATCGCCTCACTGATGATATATTCCCTGAGCACCGGACCGAGTGCCGCCCGCCCATCGCCGCGGCGCGAAAACGGTGTGGGGCCGGCGCCCTTCAGCTGGATATCGTAGCGCTTGCCGCTGCGGTCGACCACTTCGCCGAGCAGGATCGCCCGCCCGTCGCCGAGCTGCGGCGAGAAGCCGCCGAACTGATGCCCGGCATAGGCCATTGCCAGCGGTTCGGCCCCTTCGGGAACGAGGTTGCCGGAAAAGATCGCCGCGCCGTCGCGGCGCAGGGTCTCGACGTCGAGCCCGAGTTCGGCGGCGAGCGGCTCGTTGAGCTTGATCAGCCAGGGCTCCGCCACCGCGGTCGGCGCTTGCGCCGCAAAGAAGCGTGGGGGCAAGCCGACATAGCTGTTGTCGAACGGAAAGGCCGCGCCGGGCCGGTTTTTCTGCAGGGCGGAGGTCATGGCTCATAGGTAGGGCCGGGGTGCCCGCGGCGCAAGCCGGACCTTCACGAAGATCGAGCCGATGCAAGGAATCGTGACCTGCCTTTACCTCTCGTCAAAGCAGCTTTGCCATAAAGGACATAGCGCCGCCATGATCGCGGGGCGTATAGCAAATCGTCTCCCCTTGGCTTTGCGCCATGTCATCCCCCGCGGCCTTGCTGCCTTGTATGCTCCGCCGCGCCACCGCGAGTGATCCCGGACGATGTCGGATCAGATTTACCAGGCGCCGATGGTTCGGCGCGCCACGCCCAATTTCCGGGTGATTGCGATGATTGTCGCCAGTGCGATGCTGATGGAAAACATCGATGCGACCGTGCTCGCGACCGCGTTGCCCACCATGGCGCACGATTTCGGCGTCAGCGCCCCGGCGATGTCGATCGCCCTGACCTCCTATCTCTTGAGCCTTGCGATCTTCATTCCCGCAAGCGGCCGGATGGCCGACAGTTTCGGCTCCCGCACCGTTTTCCGCTCGGCCATCGCGGTCTTCGTCGTCGGCTCCATCCTCTGCGCGCTGGCGCCGACGCTATCCTTCCTGGTGCTGGCGCGGCTACTTCAGGGCATCGGCGGCGCGATGATGATGCCGGTCGGGCGCCTGGTGCTGATGCGCAGCGTCGACCGCAAGGATATGGTCAGCGCCATGTCCTGGCTGCTCGTGCCGGCGCTGATCGGCCCGATCGTCGGCCCGCCGCTCGGCGGCTTCATCGTCACCTATCTCGACTGGCGCTGGATCTTTTATATCAACGTGCCGATCGGCATCATCGGCATGATCTTCGTCTCGATCTACATCGACGAGGTCAAGGGCAAGGCGAACGGTCGCTTCGATACGATCGGCTTCATCCTCTCGGGCATCTCGCTCGGCTCGCTGCTCTTCGGCTTCGAAATGTCGAGCCACGAAGGCGAGGGCGCCTTCTCGATCTTCCTGATCGCCATCGGCCTGCTCTTCGGCATCGCGTATCTCAGACATGCCCGCAAGCACCCGTCGCCGATCATGGATTTTTGGCTGATGAAGGTACCGAGCTTCGGCACGTCTGTTATCGCCGGTTCGCTGACGCGCATCACGCAAGGGGCGCAGCCCTTCCTGCTGCCGCTGCTCTTTCAGATCGGCTTCGGCTTGTCCGCCGCTGCGGCCGGCCAGATCATCATCGCGACCGCGCTTGGCGCTCTCGCCATGAAGCCGATGGCGAAGTTTGTCTTCCGCCGGCTGGGCTTCCGCAGGAGCCTCGTCCTCAACGGCATCCTCGGGACGATCGGTTACGGCCTCTGTGCCGCCTTTCGGCCGGACTGGCCGATGCCGCTGGTCTTTATCGTCCTAGTGCTCAGTGCCTTCTTCCTGTCGTTCCAGTTCACGGCCTATAACACCATTGCCTATGACGAGATCAGCAGGGAGCGGATGAGCTCGGCCACCAGCTTCTACACCACCTTCCAGCAGCTCATGCTGTCACTCGGCATCTGCATCGGCGCCTTGGCGCTGCACGGCTCCATGGCCCTGTCAGGCACTGAGACGCCGGCCCTCGGCGATTTCTCGGCGGCCTTCGTCGTCGTCACGATCATCTCGATCACCGCCACCTTCTGGAACCTGCGCTTTTCGCCGACCGCAGGCGAGGAGATCACCGGCTACAAGGCCAAACAGACGAAAGGCGCCGTCGCCAAAGGCTGACGCCGCCTTTCCCGGCAGCCCGGAGAGATGCTGGCGACCTGATGAATACGACCACGGATGCGCAGCGGTCGTGCGGCGAGGATATGCATGAAAACAAGGAGATGAAGCACGTCGCTTGAATCAAATTCTATACGACGTCATGGTCCCACGACTTGCCCTCAGTCCCCGTCTTCCATCGCCGCCGCCATGTCCGCGAGCTTGCGCACGGTGTTGAGGTTGCGCGACGTTCCAGGCTTCAACGCCGACAGCTTCAGCTTCGAGCCGCCGGAACCATTGGGATAATGCACATAGATTTCGCGGCCGGCGAGCTTCGCCTCCTCGCCGCCGGGCGCCACCATCGTCTCCAGTGCATCGCCGGGCGCCTTTTCAGGCAGGAAATAGACGAGCAGGAAGTTCGGCTTAGCATCGGGAAAGGGTACGTCGGCAACGATCCCGTCGAGTTCTTTGCGGGTGCGCACCATCACGCCTGGCCGCTTGCCCATCGTCCTGCCGAGCGCCTCGTCGAGCCGCTCCTCCACGGTCTTTTCCGCTTCATCCGAACGGAAAAGCACGTTGCCGCTCTGGATGTAGGTCTTGACGTCGGAAAAGCCCAGGCCTTCGCAGATCGCCTTCAACTCTGCCATCGGCAAAGAGCCGGTGCCGCCGACGTTTACGGCGCGGAGGAGGGCAATATAGACGGGCATTTCGGTGTCTCCCTAGGCGTGTGTGCCGAGCCCGCCCCCCCTCTGCCCTGCCGGGCATCTCCCCCACAGGTGGGGAGATTGGCTGGGCGCATCGGCTTCCCCAAACAATCAGCATCCAGCACTGCGAAACAATAGATGGGCAGGAAGTTCAAGCCACTTGTGATCTCCCCACCTGTGGGGGAGATGCCCGGCAGGGCAGAGGGGGGTGCCCACGGCACGCCCCACGTCGTCTGAACCGTTACATCTTACCGGCAACCTTGATCGCAAACGCATATTCAAACGCGATCTCTTCCAACCGCTGGAAGCGGCCCGAGGCGCCGCCGTGGCCGGCATCCATATTGGTCTTGAGCAGGATCGGCGCGTCGCCCGTCGTCTTGTCGCGCAGCTTCGCCACCCATTTGGCCGGCTCCCAATAGGTGACGCGAGGGTCCGTCAGGCCGCCGAGCGCCAGGATCGGCGGATAGGCTTTTGCACCGACATTGTCATAGGGCGAGTAGGATGCGATCTGCTCGTATTCTTCCCTGCTGTCGATCGGGTTGCCCCATTCCGGCCATTCCGGCGGGGTGAGCGGCAAAGTGTCGTCGAGCATGGTGTTGAGCACGTCGACGAAAGGAACGGCGGCGATGAGACCGGCGAACTTCTCCGGCGCCATGTTGGCAACCGCACCCATCAGCATGCCGCCGGCCGATCCGCCCTCGGCGATGATCTTCGCGTAAGATGTGAACTTCTGTTGATTCAGATAATCGGCCGCGGCGACGAAGTCCTTGAAGGTATTCGTCTTCTTGTCCATCTTGCCGTCTTCGTACCAGGAAAATCCCTTGTCCTTGCCGCCACGGATATGGGCGATGGCATAGACGAAGCCCCGGTCGGCGAGCGACAGGCAGTTGGTGTTGAAGCCGGCCGGAATGGTGATGCCGTAGGCGCCGTAGCCATAGAGCAAGCAGGGGGCGCTGCCGTCGAGTGGGGTATCCCTGCGATAGAGCAGGGTGACCGGCACCTTCTCGCCATCCCATGCCGGGGCAAAGACGCGGCGGGTGACGTAGTCGTCGGGATTGTGGCCGGACGGCACCTCCTGCGTCTTCAGCAGCGTGCGCTCGCGCGTCACCATGTTGTAGTCGTAGAGCTGCGACGGCGTCGTCATCGACGAATAGGAGAAGCGGATGATATCCGTGTCGTATTCCGCCGCACCCTGCAGTCCCAGCGAATAGGCTTCCTCGGCAAAGGCGATCGCATGCTCCTCGCCGGTTGCCCGATCGCGGATCATGATCTGCGGCAGCCCGTCCTTGCGCTCCAGCCACAGAAGATGGCGGGCATAGGCCATGTGGCTGATAACAAGCGTGCCGGGCTTGTGGGCGACCACTTCGCGCCAGTTCTCCTTGACCGGATTGTCGACCGGCGCTTCCATGATCTTGAAATCCTTGGCACCGCCGTCATTGGTGAGGATGTAGAAGACATCGCCGCCCTCGGCCAGCGAATATTCGATGCCTTCCTCGCGTGCCGCCACCAGCTTCGGCTTGGCTGTCAGGTTCTTGGTCGACAGCAGCCGGTATTCGCTGGTCTCGTGGTCGTGAATGTCGATATAGATGAAATCGTCGAGCAGCGAGCCGCCGACGCCCATGAAGAAGCCGGCATCCGCTTCCTCATAGACCAGCCGGTCTTCCGACTGCGGCTGGCCGAGAATATGGTGGAACACCTTCGACGGCCGATGATTCTCGTCGAGCGCCGAATAGAAAAAGCTCTTGCCGTCGGGCGCCCAGACGCCGCCGCCGCCGGTATTCTCGATCCGGTCGGCGAGATCCTGCCCGGTCTGGAGGTCGCGCACCTGCAGCGTGAAGAACTCCGAGCCCTTGTCGTCGTAACCCCAGATGCCGCGGCTGTGGTCGCTGGTGTGATCGAGGCCGGCGAGGCGGAAATAGGCCTTGCCGGCAGCCTCCTTGTCGCCATCGAGCAGCACGGTGCGGATCGTTTCGTCGGCGACATTGCCGTCGCGTGGGATGCGGAAATAACGCGGCTGTTCGCCGCCGGTGACATAGAAGGTGCCGTAGGCATAGGCACCGTCCTTCATCGGCACCGAGCTGTCGTCTTCCTTGATGCGGCCGCGCATCTCGGCAAACAGCACCTTCTGCAGCGGCTTGGTGTCTTCCATCGCCGCGTTCATATAGGCGTTTTCGGCTTCGAGATGGCGGCGAATCTCAGGGTCGAGGATCGACGGATCCTTGAACATCGCCTGCCAGTTGTCGGCGCGCAGCCAGGCATAGTCGTCCGTGCGGGTGATGCCGTGGCGCGTATCGGAGACGGGCTTCTTCGGTGCGGCAGGCGGTGTCGGCAGGCTCTTGAAAACGGACAAGGAATGGCTCCGGTGGGAATGTCGGGTTGGCAAGAGATAGAGGCGCGCCGCCGCCGGATCAAGCGGCAAGGACACGGATGGCCTTCCACAGACAAGGAGGACGCCCAGCCCACCTTGCCTTGATGTCACCACAATATTTAACAAAGTCCGCTATCTCAGTGAATTTGCACGTGCCAAGCTCCCGGCAAGCTGTCGGCGGTAGGGTAGAAATTGCAGAACAGTAAGGGATTTTCTCCGCAATGCCGAAACGTCTGGTCCTGTTTCTATCCCTCGCAAGCCTTGCTGCCCCCGCCTTTGCCGTCGATCCCGCCATCAAGAAGCAGCTGGAAAAACTCGATCCCTCCACCCGGCTGGAACAGAGCTGCGACACCGAGGCGATGAGCCGCATCAACAAGGACAGCACCGGCTTCAAGCCCGACAAGGTGATTGCTTACACCTTCAAGGACCCGATCCCCGGCGACGATTCGCTGGATGCGCCGGGTGCGGTCTTCCGCAGCAAGGGCGACTGGTACCATCTCTCCTACAATTGCATCACCGGTCCGCAGCACATCAACGTGCGCGAGCTCGATTACGAGATCGGCGAGAAGGTACCGCGGGAGAAGTGGGACAAGTATTATCTCTATGACTGATACGACCCTGTCCGCCCAAGCGGCTGCGGTGACATCCGGCCGCATGGCGCCGGGAGAGAGCTACCGCTAATATCGGCAGTTCGAATCATAGAAACCCAGTATATGAACCGCATCCTGTTCGCGTCGGCTTTCCTTGTCGTCAGCATCTCCGCTGCATTCGCGGACGGAATTCCGTCAGCCGTGCCGACCGCAATTGGTCTGGTCCCGGCTGCGGTTAGTCCGGCCCCGAAGGCGTCGGCGCCAAAGCTCGTCGAGCCGCATCTGCACATCGCCCGCTCAAACCTTGTCGGCCACGCCCGCATTGCGCTGACCTTCGATGCCTGCATGGGGCAGGCGGACGAGCGCATCCTTTCGACGCTGGTGCGTGAACGCATCCCGGCAACGATCTTCGTCACTGCCCGCTGGCTGAAGCGCAATCCCGCAGCACTTGCCGTGTTCCTGCAAAATCCCGATCTCTTCGAACTCGAAAATCATGGCCAGAACCATGTTCCGGCCGTCGACACGCCGACGCTGGTCTATGGCATCGCCTCTGCCGGCTCGCCGCAGGCGGTGCGGCAGGAAGTCGAAGGCGGCGCTGCCGCCATGGTCGCGGCCGGCATTCCGGCGCCGCACTGGTTCCGCGGCTCGACCGCCAAATACGATCTTTCCGCCATCGGCGAGATCCGCGCCATGGGCTATCGCATCGCCGGTTATTCGGTGAACGGCGACGGCGGCTCGCTGCTCGGGGCTGTCATCACCGAAAAGCGCATCGCCTCGGCCAAGGACGGCGACGTCGTCATCTCCCACATCAACCAGCCGACCCATGCGGCCGGCGAGGGGGTGGCCAAGGCGCTGGTCGATCTCAAGGCCAAGGGCACGGAGTTCGTCCGCCTCGAGGATGTCGAGGATACCGGTGACGACAAGACGACCGAATAGAGCGTCCGAATCTCTTGCTTGTTTACCCCCGGAAAACGAATAATGCTGTTTTTGTTTGTTCGGTTGCGGGAACGTAGGGGAGCGCATGTCTCGTGCGATTTGGAATGTCGAAGGCGAAATTCAAAATGAGCTTCATCCCTCCGAAATTGTTGTCTGGACAGGGCAACCAGGTGCCTGGGGAACTTTCGTTTCCAAGTGTCCTGAATTAATTATCGGCCTCATTTGTGTGATCTCCGGGTGCGTTGGCTTTCTGCCGGCTGACAATGCGCTTGCCGTCGTCGAAAAGGCGGATGGAATAATGGGCATCATATTCCCCGGAGTCTTTTTACTGGCCGGTGTCGCGGCCATAGCGGGCGCGGTTTTCGATATGATCGCTACGGGCCGAACCGCTTACGCCGCCACCGATCGCAGGCTTCTCATCGTTCGAAATCTAATCAGACGACAAGCGATGACGATAGCACCAACGGCCATCAACGTCGTGGAGGTACGGGAAAAATGGGACCGCTCGGGAACCCTCACTTTCCGTCGGGAGGGAGAAGGGGATAGCGTCAAAAAATTCGCCTTTATCGGCATCTCAAACGTTCGCGAAGTGGCTAAACATGTTGAAGAATTGCGAATGAGTGCAAGAAAGCAAGCCAGCTAGACGACTGAAATTTTAGCGCCTTTGGCTTTCCGTCTCGTTTCTATACATTCCAGAATGAAAGCGTGCTAAACCCGGCCCATCCCTGTCGAGCGCGAAATCCTCGAACCAGTCGCGATGCATGCCGGCGAGCATGGCGCCGATCATCTGTGCGGCGAGGTAGGAAAAGGTGATGCCGTTGCCGCCGTAGCCATAGGCTGCGAACACATGCGGTATCTCCGGCACCGGGCCGATCAGCGGCAGGCCATCGGCCGTCTCGCCGAAGGTTCCGCACCAGGCATGAGCAACGCGCGTATCCGCCTTCGGCCACAGCCGCTTCATTTTCTCCTGGATTGCGATGATCTTGGCCGGCAGCTTGCGATCGCGCGCCGCCGCATCGCTCGTCTCGTCGTCCTCGCCGCCGGCGACGATGCGATTGTCCGCCGTCGTTCGCATGTAGAGATAGGGGTGGCTGTTCTCCCAGATCAGTGCCCTGTCGCGCCAGAAATTTGCCGGGTCCTGCGGCACTGTGGCGAGCGCCCAACTCGAACTGACGCGGTGCAGCTTCGGCATGTCGACACCCGGCAACGAATAGCCGGTCGCAAGCACGACATGACGCGCGTCGATGAGATGACCGCTGTCCGTCTCCGCCGTCACGCGATCGCCTTCGCTGTTGAGCGCGGTCACGGAGGCGCTCACCAGTCGCGCGCCGCGCCGCACCGCCATCTCGATCAAGGCCCATGTCAGAAGCAGCGGATCGGCCTCCGCCGAACCCGGCGAATAGATCGCGCCATCCCTGTCGAGTTCGAACTGCGTGAAGAGATCGGGATGTTCGAGATAGACGCCGGGCAGACCCGCCCGGCGACGGAGCTGGCGCTCCTCCAAGAGGTCCCGCGCGCCTTCGCGATTGGCGGCGAGATAGAGCGTGTTGCGCGGCCGGAAACCGCAGGCGATGCCGTTTGCGGCGATCAGCTTGGCAAGGCCGGCGACTGCTGCGCCGCTGCGGCGATAGATGCCGGCGGCGCGCTCGAAGCCATAATAATCCTCGAGTTCGGTGAGCGTGCTGTCGGTTTCCCATTGCAGCATCGCCGTGCTCGCCGCGGTGCTGCTGAAACCGGGCTCCTCCCGGTCGATGACAACAACGGAAAAACCGCGCGCCGTCAAATGTTCGGCAACCAATGCGCCGGTGATGCCGCCGCCAATGACGGCGATGTCGGTGGTAAAACTCTGACCGATCGGCCGCCATTGCGGCCCTATGCCGCTTTTGCCCCAGAGAGAGCGGCCACTCACCATCTGGTCGTGATCGGATTCGGCAAGATCGATATCAGATGCCACTGACGGCTCCACGGTTGATCATTTCGGTAACTGCGGCTGCGGCTTTTCCTCGATCAGCAATTCTTCGATAACAGTCATGACGATCAGCGAGAGCGGCAGCGCCAGCATGGCGCCGACGGCACCCCACATCCACGTCCAGAACAGGATGGCGAGGAAAACGACGAAGGGATTGATTTCCAGCCGCCGTCCCATCACCGCCGGGAAGATCAGGTTCTCCATGAGGAGATGGACGGTGAAGAAGGCCGCGGCCGGCATCAGGCCGATGATGAAGTCATCGTAGGTGATGATCCCGGCGACCGCGACGGCAAGTGTCATCAGCGTGATGCCAAGATAGGGGATGAAGCTCGACAGGAAGGCAAAGAAGCCCCAGAGCACCGGCGCCGATAGCCCGCCGGCATAGGCGATGACAGTCATGACCACGCCGAGCCCGACATAGATCAGCGAGGCCGTGGCGAAATAGAAGCCGAGCACCTGCTCGACGGCATTGATGACACGGATGGCCGCCAGGCGCTGCGTGCGGGTGCGGAAGGTCATGATGATCGTCTTGCGCAGGTTGACCCGACCAGCGAGGAAGAAAAGCAGCGCCGCAAAGAAGATCATCCCCTGCACCAGCGCCGGCGTCAGGCTGGTGGTCACCACGTGCAGCACGTTGCCGGTGTTCTCGAGCAGCGCACCGATCGACATCGACCCGCTTTCGAATGTCGCCGGCGTGATATGCAGCCATCTGATACGCTCCAGATAAGGCATGACGCGGTTGATGGTTCGCTCGGCAAAGGCCGGGCCCTCATTGGCAAGCGTCGTCAGTGGGTCGGCGAGCGAGTTGATCAGCAGGAAGATCACTAGCGCCACGCTGCTTGACAGGATGAAGGCATTGGCAAGCCGCGGAACCCCCATCCTGCTGAGCTTTTCTGCCGCCATGCCGAGGATCATGCCGACGACGACGGCAAGTGTGATCGGAATGAGGATCAGCGACATCAGATAGACGGCGGCAAGGAAGAGAATGCCGAAGATACCGATGATCGCCCAGGCCATGCTGACATCGAGCCCGTCCTTTTCCAGCCGGTGCAGCGGTGGCGGCGGCAGCTCCTCGGCCGCCTCCTTCAATGACTGTGCCCAGGCGCTGGTATGGCGCTCGCCGATGGCGATCTTCTTTGCGTGTTTGCGGATGCCATTGGCGATGCCCATGCGGTGAGGTCCCCGAAGCCCCATTGCTTCGTGACGGAAACGCGCCGGTGCGGTTCCGGTTCCGCCGTCAATCGAACCGCTGTGTCCGCTATCGCACAATTGTCGCACCCGGAGCCTGCGACCGCACGAGCGGTCATCATATGAATGTGAGGCTTTCGCGCCGGAACAAGTTTTCGGTCACGGGAGTTCGGGCTCGGAAGGAGTTACAGCCATGACTGCAGATCGAGATCAGATCAATGCCACCGAGACTTACCGCACCGAGCCGCCCTATGCGGACAAGGCGACGCTTGACGCCTCCGACCAGCGGCGATGGTGGGTCTGGGGGATCATCGCGGCCGGCTTGGCGGTCCTCATCATCGCCGGCGTCAGTGTCGCGATCTGGCCCAACCCCAGCAATAATGATCCAACGGCGACAGCCTCGACCAAGCCGGATCCGATCAATGCGCAACCATCGGGCGCTGGCACCTTCAACAACGATCCTGCCTCCGGCCCGGTAAGGCCTCCGGAAGCTGTGGACCGTTCACCATCGCCGAGTGGAAACGGGGGTGGACCGACGCAGGTGACGACACCATCCGGTGCCGAGAAGGTCCGATAGCCTCTTCGGATCAGGCCGACAGCGTTAGGCCGATGCCCCACGGATCTTTCAAGAAGACGCCGCCGTCGCGCTTCTCGCTGTTGATCTCCAGCGCGTCGAGCTTGGAGACCGCCGTATCCAGCGTCGCCTTGTCGTTGAAACGGATCTTATAGTCCGAAAGCCCGGTCATGTTGCCGGCGCGAGCCATGGCGCCGCGGCTGTTCCAGATATTGGCGCCGAGATGGTGGTGGTAACCGCCGCTCGCAAAGAAGCTCGCGCCGGGATAACGCGCCATCAGCTTGAGGCCGAGCACGTCGCGGTAAAAGGCGTCTGCCTGCGGGATGTCCCCGACCTGCAGATGCAAGTGGCCGATCGCCGTCCCCGCAGCCATGCCGTCCCAGCGCTCACCAGGCGCGCTGTTATAGAGCGCCTGCAGGTCGAGACGCAGGGTCGCCATCTCCATCATGCCGTCCTGATGAAATTTCCACTGTTCGTGCGGCCGGTCGGCATAGATCTCGATGCCGTTGCCTTCGGGATCGGACAGATAGATCGCCTCGCTGACGAGATGATCCGAAGCGCCGTCGAGGACGACATTGTTCTGCGCCGCATGGCGCAGCCAGTGGGCGAGCTCCGTCCGGTTCGGCATCAGGAAAGCGGTGTGGAAAAGGCCGGCGGCATTGCGCGGCGCGGTCATGGCATTCTTTGCAGTGGTCAGCGTCAGCAAAGGGAGATCGCCGACACCCAGCACTTCGCCGCTCGCCGTCTTCTCGATCACCTTCAGGCCGAGCATCGATTGATAGAAGCCGGAAACCAGACCGAGGTCGGTCACGACGAGATGCGACTGGTCGATATAAGCGGGCCGCGTCAGCGCATAGGAAGTTTCGGTCGTCATGGATTGTTCTCCTGCCTCTGAATTGGCCTGTAAGATAAAAGGCGCACCTCGGCCGCCGTACTTGATCCCTATATGGCGCATTCCGATTGTTCACAGTAGATCCGCTTTTGAGGATGAAGCGTTGAGCAGCTGTTGACGATGACTTGTGTCCACTTGATCGCGATCAATGCGCCCATATCTTCTTAAGAGGAAACTTATGCATCTCAGTCGTGGAGGGAAGCCATGTACCGGAAGATCATCGTAGCGATCGCGCTCGGCGGCATCGACAAGGGAGAAAAAATCCTTCGCAAGGCCGCGTCTTTGCTCGACGCAGGCGGCGAGATCATCGCACTCAACGTCGTCGAGGATGTGCCGAGTTATGTCGCGATCGAACTGCCGGCCAATATGGTCGAGGACGCCATGAAGGACAGCCGCGAGCAACTGGAAGCGCTGATCGCCGCAGCCGGTGTTGCGGCAACCGTCGAGATCCGCAACGGCCCGCCCGCCAAAGCCATCATCTCGGCGGCTGAAAGCCACGGCGCCGACCTGATTATCGTCGCCTCTCACGTTCCCGACTTTTCCAATTACTTCATCGGCGCCACCGCCGACCGGGTCGTGCGCCATGCCAAATGCTCGGTGCTGGTCGACCGGCAGAAGGTTTGATCTTGCGCAACTGCAGCCTGTCACGAAGATTTACCGCCCGTGCGCTTTGCCGCAGTTGCGCGCCTGCCGGTTCGATGCGACGATTGCAATCGGGGTATGAAACGGATTGGCGTGCATGGCCGAGTTCAACGGCATTCGCTGGGCTTATGACAGATACGAATTGATCGCCGACGGTATCGTCCATGGCGTCGGTCTCGTGCTGGCGTTGATCGGCGCCACTGTGCTGATCTTCTACGCCACGGTCTGGAGTTCCTACGGCGCGCTCGCCGCCGCCTGGATCTATGGCGTCGGGCTGGTGCTGACGCTTGCCATTTCCTTTTCCTACAATGCCTGGCCGGTCTCGCGCACCAAATGGTATCTGCGCCGCTTCGATCATTCGGCGATCTTCCTGCTGATCGCTGCCACCTACACGCCCTTCCTTGAACGCGGCGCCGACGATCCGCTGCTCTTGTTCATGCTGGTCGCGATCTGGCTGTTCGCCGCCATCGGCATTATCCTGAAATGCGTCTTTCCCGGGCGTTACGACCGCTTTGCCATCCTGCTTTATCTCGCTATGGGCTGGAGCGGCGTACTGGTGGCCGAGCCCGTCGCCTCGCGCATTCCCGCCGCCTCGATGCTGCTGATCGTCATCGGCGGCGTCATCTATTCGCTCGGCGTCATCTTCCATGTCTGGGAGAAGCTGCGGTTCCAGAACGCCATCTGGCACGGCTTCGTCGTCACCGCCGCGGCGGTGCATTATTCGGCCGTCTTCACCTGTTTCAGCCTGTCGCCACCAGGCCTCTGAACGACTGATGTGCCCGAAGTCGTTCCTGTTTCGCGTCCGTCGTTTACATCTCTCGAGGCGGGGCGTATGCCCGCCTTCGCACACAATATGAACCCGAGCATCATGACAGACGCTGTCTTCCTCCGCGACGCCACCGAAGCCGATCTTTCCGCCATTCGCGATATTTACAATCACGCCGTCGAGCACACGACGGCGATCTGGAACGACACGCTGGTCGATCTCGAAAATCGGTTGGAATGGTTCAGGGCGCGCAAGGCGCGCGGCTTTCCTGTCATTGTCGCCGAACTATCGGGCAAGGTCGCAGGTTACGCCTCCTATGGTGATTGGCGGGCCTTCGACGGCTACCGCCACACGGTCGAGCATTCCGTCTATGTCGACAAGGATTGCCGCGGTGCGGGCATCGGAGAGCGGTTGATGCGGGAACTGATCGCGCGTGCTGCAGCCGCGAACGTCCATGTGATGATCGCCGGCATCGAGGCTGAGAACACCGCCTCGATCAGGCTGCACGAAAAGCTCGGTTTCCGTATCGCCGGCAGATTTTCCGAGGTCGGCATCAAATTCGGCCGCTGGCTGGACCTCACCTGTATGGAACTTCGCCTGCCCGGCAAGGTGGATTGATCCACCTGCCTGGCAATCGTCCGGACTGATCAGCAAGCCATTGTGAACGGCGCGTGCCATCTTTTTATTGTAGTCTGAGCTGTGTAAGAAAGTGGACGGCCTGCTTCGCCGGAGGCGGCCTGAAAGCATCATGGGGGTGAACAGTTCATGGCAATGCAAAGATCGTCGTTCGGTCTCCTTGCCCTCGTCCTTCTAGCATTTCCGCCAGTTGCCGCACGGGCCGCCGATTGCAGCAGTCTGGCCGAGCCGAAGCTCGACTGGCAGGAATGCACCAAGAAAAACCTGATGCTGCAGGGCAGTGATCTCGAGGGCGCCAATCTCGTCGGCACCGATTTTTCGCTGACCGATCTCGCCGGCGCCAATGTCAAATCCGCCAATCTGGAGAAAGCGACGCTGGTGCGTGCCTCATTGGAGGGCGCACATGCTGAAGGCGCCAACTTCGCCAAGATCGAGGCCTATCGCTCCAGCTTCGCCAATATCGCCGCCGAGGGCGCGTCCTTTGCCGGCGCCGAGCTGCAGCGTGCCAATTTCGCCGGCGCCCAGCTCGCCGGCGCGAGCTTCGAAAAGGCCGAACTCGGCCGCGCCGATTTCGACAAGGCGGTGCTGACGGGGGTGAAATTCTCTTTCGCCAACCTCTCCCGCGCCGATCTCTCCAAGGCCACCTTCGAAGGCCCGGCGAACTTCGAGCGCGCCTTCATGTTCCTGACCCGCATCGAAGGCCTCGACCTCTCGGGCGCCGCCGGGCTCGAACAGACGCAGATCGACCTTGCCTGCGGCGATGCCTCGACTAAGCTGCCGGCCGGCCTTTCGGCACCCTCGACCTGGCCATGCCCTGCCGATCACGATTGATTGGGCTTCGCGCGATACCGGCTGGTAAGGCCCTAGGGGGCAACAATGGCTGGCGGGCACACAACCATCTGGCTGGGGACTGTCGGATTCGATTTAGTGCAATCGGAACTCGCCCGCGACGCGACGCCATTCGTTCGGTCCGATCAGCCGCTGGTGGCTATAGCGAACGGAATGCAGCGGCCCGTCAAGCTTGGACTGCCAGAAATCCAGGAATCTGTGCATTTCCGGAAAGTCCGGGGCGAGATCGTAATCCTGCCAGACATAGGTCTGCAGGACCGACTCGAAATCCGGCATGCGGTAGAGGATGTGCGCAGTGGTAAGACCGTAACCGTTGAGCTGGCGCTCTATGTCCGATGAAAATTCCATGCTTCATCTCCGTTTCACGACAACGAGAAGGTGGCGCAAATCTTTGCGTCCATCAACTGATTCTCAACGCAGGAACAGTGTTTGTTGTTCCTTCTCAGTGTGTTAGCAGCCATCCATTGCGAGTGCTATTTTTTTTCGCCAGCCCCTTGAAATGGAAAAACCGCAAAACCAGATCATTCCGCGCAAAACGCTCGACAGAGGTTTGCACCCGCCCGGACCGGTCATCCGGTCCGGCCAGGGGAACAACGTCATCATTGTTTGTCCATTGGAGGAAAACATGTCGTTCCGACCGCTTCATGATCGCATTCTTGTCCGCCGAGTCGATTCCGAGGAAAAGACCAAGGGCGGCATCATCATCCCTGATACCGCCAAGGAAAAGCCGCAGGAAGGCGAGGTTATCGCCGTCGGCCCCGGCGCGCGCAACGATGCAGGCCAGATCCAGGCGCTCGACGTCAAGGTCGGCGATCGCATCCTGTTCGGCAAGTGGTCCGGCACCGAGATCAAGATCAATGGCGAAGATCTGCTGATCATGAAGGAAAGCGATGTCATGGGCATTATCGTGGCCCAGGCCGCCGAAAAGATCGCCGCCTGAGGCGTTCTCAGCGCATTAGTCAAGAAAAGCTGCCTATCGAAGGAGTGAAAGAATGGCTGCGAAAGAAGTCAAATTCCATACCGATGCCCGTGAACGCATGTTGCGTGGCGTCGACATCCTGGCCAATGCCGTGAAGGTGACGCTCGGTCCGAAGGGCCGTAACGTCGTGATCGATAAGTCCTTCGGCGCTCCGCGCATTACCAAGGACGGCGTTTCGGTCGCCAAGGAAATCGAACTCGAAGACAAGTTCGAAAACATGGGCGCTCAGATGCTGCGTGAAGTTGCATCCAAGACGAACGATCTCGCCGGCGACGGCACGACGACTGCGACCGTGCTCGCCCAGGCGATCGTCAAGGAAGGCGCTAAAGCGGTCGCCTCGGGCATGAACCCGATGGACCTGAAGCGCGGCATCGATCTGGCCGTCGACGCTGTCGTCAAAGAACTGAAAACCAACGCCCGCAAGATCTCCAATAATTCCGAAATTGCCCAGGTCGGCACGATCTCCGCCAACGGTGATTCCGAGATCGGTCGTTACCTCGCCGAAGCGATGGAAAAGGTCGGCAATGAAGGTGTCATCACCGTCGAGGAAGCCAAGACCGCCGAAACCGAACTCGAAGTCGTTGAAGGCATGCAGTTCGACCGCGGCTATTTGAGCCCGTATTTTGTTACCAACCAGGACAAGATGCGGGTCGAACTCGAGGACCCCTACATTCTCATCCACGAGAAGAAGCTCTCCAACCTGCAGTCGATGCTGCCGGTTCTCGAAGCCGTCGTCCAATCCAGCAAGCCGCTCCTCATCATCGCTGAAGACGTCGAAGGCGAAGCGCTTGCTACCCTCGTCGTCAACAAGCTGCGCGGCGGCCTGAAGATTGCCGCCGTCAAGGCGCCTGGCTTCGGCGACCGCCGCAAGGCCATGCTCGAAGACATCGCCATCCTGACCGGCGGCACCGTCATCTCCGAAGACCTCGGCATCAAGCTCGAGAACGTGACGCTCAATATGCTCGGCCGTGCCAAGAAGGTGTCGATCGAGAAGGAAAACACCACAATCATCGACGGTGCTGGCTCGAAGACGGAGCTTGACGGTCGCACGGCTCAGATCCGCGCCCAGATCGAAGAAACCACCTCCGACTACGACCGCGAGAAGCTGCAAGAACGCCTTGCCAAGCTCGCCGGCGGCGTTGCCGTTATCCGCGTCGGCGGCTCGACCGAAGTCGAGGTGAAGGAGAAAAAGGATCGCGTCGACGACGCGCTTCATGCAACCCGTGCCGCCGTCGAAGAGGGCATCTTGCCCGGCGGTGGCGTTGCCCTTCTGCGCGCCGTCAAGGCGCTCGATAATCTCAGCGTGGCCAACCAGGACCAGCGCGTCGGCATCGAGATTGTGCGCCGCGCAATCGAAGCCCCGGTACGGCAGATCGCCGAAAACGCCGGTGCAGAAGGCTCGATCGTGGTCGGCAAGCTGCGGGAGAAAAGCGAGTTCTCCTATGGCTGGAACGCTCAGACCGGCGAATATGGCGACCTCTATGCGCAGGGCGTCATCGATCCGGCGAAAGTGGTGCGCACCGCGCTGCAGGACGCAGCCTCCGTTGCCGGTCTGCTGGTGACGACGGAAGCCATGATCGCCGAGAAACCCAAGAAGGAGGCCGCTCCGGCCATGCCCGCCGGCCCCGGCATGGACTTCTAAGCGATCGGCCCGCCCTGCTCTTAAGGGCGGGCCTCCCCACGCACTAGCGAATGAACCAAGTTCCATCGGTCAACATCAGTGGAGCCAAGCTATGAGAAAGGAAAGCATCAGCAATTCCATACAGCAGGAAGCCACGGCGGCTATCAGCGCGGCGCATCTGCTTTATCCGGCCAAACATTTCGGTCACCCGCGTGACGTGCTCACCGCCGCCGACATCGGCAATGACGAGAAGCGCGCCATTCTCGCGTCATGGGCATCGGATATTTTCGCGATCGATTCCGCACCGGCCCTTCGCCTTTATCCCGGTGCGGAAACAGCCGTCTCCTATGACGAGATTGTTGAAGCGCTGAAAACGTTGGACAAGGGCGACCAGCAATCTGGCAACCAAGATTCGCCCGCTTCCTCGCGTGCCCACAGGATCCGCCGTCGAAAGCTGCCGCCACGCCGGCTCCCCGGTCTTGGCTTGTGCAGCTACTGGAAAGGAGAACGCCGCCGACAGCTATTAGAAACCTGATCCTCTCTCTACCTGCCGCGTGCCTCTTGAGGACGCAGGCATGATTTTTGCCGACGACTCTTTGCTCAACAGAGGAGGTTTTGCCGATGAAGATCGCTCAGATTGCACCGCTCGCCGAAAGCGTTCCGCCGAAGCTCTACGGGGGAACCGAGCGGATCGTTTCCTATCTTACTGAAGAACTCGTCACACAGGGACATGACGTCACGCTCTTTGCCAGCGGCGATTCCGTCACCCAGGCGAAGCTGGTGGCGTGTGCGGACGTCGCCCTGCGGCTCAACCCGGCGGTCAAGGACCATCTGCCGCATCAGGTCGTGATGCTGGAGGAGATCCGTCGGCGGGCGGATGAGTTCGATGTGCTACATTTCCACATCGATCTTCTGCATTTTCCGCTGATCCGCGATTTCGCCGATCGCACGGTCACGACGCTGCACGGGCGGCTGGACCTGCCGGATCTCAAGCCATTCTACACGGCGTTCCCGGATATTCCGCTCGTGTCGATCTCCAACGACCAGCGGCGTCCGATGCCACCGGTCGATTGGCGCGGAACGGTCTATCACGGTTTGCCGGCCGATATTCTTCCCTTCACCGAGAACCCTAGGGGCAATTACCTCGCCTTCCTTGGGCGTATTTCCCCGGAAAAGCGCCCCGACCGCGCTATCCAAATCGCGGCAAAGGTCGGAATGCCGCTGAAGATCGCCGCCAAGATCGATAATGCCGACAAGGCCTATTGGGAAGCTGTTATAGAGCCCATGGTGAGGAGGCACCCGCAGGTTGAATTCATCGGTGAGATCAATGAACAACAGAAAGCTGACTTCCTCGGAAATGCGGGCGCTCTGCTGTTCCCGATCGACTGGCCGGAGCCCTTTGGGCTGGTGATGATCGAGGCGATGGCCTGCGGCACGCCGGTGATCGCTTTCGGCTGTGGCTCCGTCCCGGAGGTGATTGACAACGGCATCTCCGGCATCCTGGTCGACAGCGTCACCGAAGCGGCCGAGAACGTCGAATGGGCGCTCCGCCTCGATCGGCGCAGGGTGCGAGCCACATTCGAAAAGCGCTTCACCGCGCAACGGATGGCGCGCGGCTATCTCGACATCTATCGCAACTTGCCGGGCGTTCGTACCAAAGCCGCGCCTATCCGTCGGTCGAATGGTCCAGCGCGCGACCTGCAGGCTGTCGCCTGACGTCAAGGAGGAGACATGTCGAACATTTCTGCGGACAGCAACCCCGCCGCAGCATTGCCAGGCCCGGCGGCACCGGTCGCGCAGTTTTTCATTCCGGCGGCCGCGTCGCTGCAGGAGCGACGGCCGCGTACCCTGAAGCACGGCGATACTTTCGCCGTCTTCGATTACAATGGCGACGCTCTGTCCGGTCCCGGCAGCCCGGAAGGTCTTTTCCATTGCGATACCCGTTATCTCTCGCATTTCTACCTGACGATCAATGGGCAACGGCCGATGCTCCTGTCGTCGACGCTGCGAGATGACAACGCCACGCTGACCTGCGATCTCACCAATCCTGATCTATTCGATAAGAATGGAAAGCTGGCTCTGGCTCATGACCTGATTCATTTGCGCAGGTCACGGTTTCTCTGGAATGCTCGCTGTTATGAGCGGGTGGCCGTGAGGAATTACGACGACCGGCGGCAACATGTCCGAATCCAAATCGCCTTCGAAGCCGATTTCGCCGACCTTTTCGAAGTCCGTGGAACCGTAAGAGCAAGGAGAGGGCGCCATCTTCCCGCCATCATAGAGCAGGATTGCGTCCTGCTTTCCTATATCGGCCTGGACGGCCGCAAGCGGTCGACGCGGTTTTCCTTCGTACCGGAACCGGCCGAAATCCGCAGCAATCTCCTCACCTATGATCTCCATCTTGAGCCGCAGCAGACAAAATCGCTCTTCATCAAGATCGGCTGCGATCAGACCCCCGCCGATCCACCGAGCAACCGCTCCTTCTTCTTGGCCCTGCGGGATGCCCGGCGTGCATTGCGAGCCTCTTCCTCGCGCGCGGCGTCGATCGCAACGTCCAACGAGATATTCAACGAAGCCGCGCGGCGCAGCGTCTCCGACCTCTACATGCTGATGACCGACAAGCCGGAAGGTCCTTATCCCTACGCCGGCATTCCCTGGTTCAGCACCGTCTTCGGCCGTGACGCCCTGATCACGGCGCTTCAGACACTTTGGCTCGATCCGGAGATCGCCCGCGGGGTTCTCGGCCATCTGGCAGCCAACCAGGCGACGGACATCGATCCTGCCTCTGACGCCGAGCCAGGCAAGATCCTGCACGAAATCCGCTTTGGCGAAATGGCCGAACTTGGCGAGGTTCCGTTCCGGCGCTATTACGGCAGCATCGATTCGACGCCGCTGTTTGTGATACTGGCCGGCGATTATCTCAAACGAACCGGTGATCTTGCGACGATCGACCGTCTCCTGCCACATCTGGAAGCGGCACTGACATGGGTCGACGAACATGGCGATCGTGACGGCGACGGCTTCATTGAATATGGACGGCTGACGGAAGAAGGATTGATCAATCAAGCATGGAAAGATAGCCACGATTCGGTCTTCCATGCCGACGGCACATTGGCCAAGGGGCCGATCGCAATCGTTGAGGTCCAGGCTTATGTCTACGCCGCATGGCAAAGTGCTGCCGAAATCTTCCGGCGGACCGGCAGGCCGGAACGAGCGGCGAGCTTTCTCGCGCGGGCGGAGGGACTGCGCCGTGCCTTTGACATCAGCTTCTTCGACGAGGAACTTGGCACATATGTGTTGGCCCTCGACGGAGACAAGCGGCCCTGCCGGGTTCGATCTTCCAATGCCGGCCATGCTCTGTTCGCCGGCATTGCTTATCCTGAACGGGTCGCACAGATTACCCGCACTCTGATGAGTGCCTCGTCCTTCTGTGGCTGGGGCATCCGCACCATTCCCTCCACGGAACCGCGTTACAATCCGATGAGCTACCACAACGGCTCGATCTGGCCACATGACAATGCCTTGATCGCCAGCGGCCTTGCCCGCTATGGCTATCGCGCCGAAGCCGCGCGGATATTCGAGGGATTGTTTGCCGCCTCGACCTATATCGACCTGCGGCGGCTCCCCGAACTCCTCTGCGGCCTGCCGCGCCAGCGGGCACGGGGGCCGACCTTCTATCCGGTCGCCTGCTCGCCTCAAGCATGGGCGGCAGCCGCTCCTTTGTCGCTGCTGCAATCCTGTCTCGGCCTCGACTTCGACCCGAATGGCTTGCGCATCAGCTTCAACGTGCCGCAACTTCCCCCGTTCCTGGACGAAGTGATCTTACGACGCCTGTTGATCGGCAATGGCTCGGCTGACGTCGCCATTCGCCGATCGGGACGCCAGGTCGTGGTGGATGTGATGGATCGCCACGGCAATGTTCAGGTGCTCGCGACAGCATGACGGATCAGTGGGGGAGGTGGGTCATCCGCCTCTCCTATTCCGGCTCCTCTTCATCGGAACTCAGCAGATCAACAAGCGCAGCAACCCTACCTGTTGGCAGGGGCCGGCCTTCACTCATCAAGGCTTCGTCGTTGCTGGCCCACGCAAATGCCTCGGCGAGTTCAGCCTGGGTGGCACCTGTCGCGATAACCTCGGCCACGAGCGTTTCATCGGCGGGCCCGAGGACGGCGATGACGTCCTTTGAAGTCATTGTCATAACCATTGCTCCTCTCTCAAGCTACGCCCAGATATGGTGGCGCCTTCGAAGAAAGCAATTTTTTCGTTGAGAAATTCCGTCCTCTTGAAACGGTAAACGGCTGAATTATATCAGTATTGTCGATCGCCGAGCAGGGATCGACAGGTCCAGGAGACGCCTGTCGCTCTTGGCGTTTCCTGTATCCATGTTGCTTGTAAGGAGGATATGGCTATGAGGACAAACCTCGATTTCTCTCCCCTGATCCGGTCGAGCGTCGGCTTCGAGCGGATGTTGAACGCACTCGAGGCTGCAAGCCGCGCCGAGACAATCGACAACTGGCCGCCTTACGATATCGTCAAAACCGGCGAGGACGAATACCGCATCGCCATGGCGGTGGCGGGCTTCTCGCAGGACGAGCTGGCGATCATCCACGAGCAGAACATGCTCGTCGTCTCAGGGCAGAAGGCCAACGGCGAAGATGTTCAATACCTGCATCGCGGCATTGCTGGTCGAAGCTTCCAGCGTCGGTTCGAATTGGCTGACCACGTCAAGGTCGTGGATGCCCGCCTCGTCAACGGTCTGCTGACCATCGATCTCAAGCGTGAAATTCCTGAAGAGATGAAGCCGCGCCAGATCGAGATCGGAACTGGGAATGCAATGCCGAAGGCCGAGACCCGGCAGATCGAGGCCGAGACGCAGGCAGCCTGAACCGTCAGGAATGCCCAAGAACCACCAGAAAGGAGTAAGCCATGAGTGTTCGTGATTTGATTCCATGGGGCCGCAGCAACGGCCACCAAGTTCCGAATCTCCTCCGCGAGGACGACCATGATCCTTTCCTGTCGCTCCATCGCGAGGTAAACCGGCTGTTCGACGATGCTTTCCGCAGCTTCGGCGCTGGCCTGCCGTCACTGCGTGGCGCCAGCGGTTTCGGTGCCGGCTGGCCGAGTGTCGAGATCTCCGACACCGATAAGGATATCAAGGTGACCGCCGAAGTCCCCGGCCTTGAGGAAAAGGACATCGATGTCCTCCTCGATGACGGCGTTCTGACGCTGAAGGGTGAAAAGCGTTCGGAGACGGAAGACAAGGAGAAGCAGTTCTCGGAGCGCTACTATGGCCGCTTCGAGCGACGCATCCCGCTCGGCACCGAGGTCAAGGAAGATCAGGTCGACGCCACCTTCAAGAATGGCGTCCTGACTGTCACCTTGCCCAAGACCGAAAAGGCGCTCTCACAGGTCAAGCGCATCGCCATCAGAAGCTGATCGAAACGAGTGGGCGGCGGCCGACCACCTGGCGGCCGCCGCTGCCATGTCGTCGATGGCGGCACGGAAATTTCCGTCGCGCTTAGTCTCCTCATGGCCGCTGGATCGGCAGATGCCGATCGCAGGTTCAGGCCTATTTCCCGGGCTCGAAAACCATGGAGTGGCCGTTGATGCAGTAGCGCAGGCCGGTCGGTGGCGGACCATCCGGAAAGACGTGGCCGAGATGGGCTTCGCAGCTGCCGCAACGGATTTCGGTGCGCACCATGCCAAAGGCCGTGTCGCGATGTTCGGTCACCGCACCGGGCGATACCGCTTCGAAATAGCTCGGCCAGCCGCAGCCGGCATCGAATTTCGTGTCGGAGCGGAAAAGCGGCGCGTTGCAGCCGACACAGCGGTAAAGCCCCGTCTCGAACGAATCCCAGTAAGGGCCGGTAAAGGCGCGTTCGGTGCCGTGCTGGCGCGTGATGCGGTATTGCTCGGGGGTGAGCTGCTCTTTCCATTCGGCATCGGTCTTATGAATCTTGGCGGTGGTCGCAGTTTCGGACATGAGGTGCTCCTTTCGCCGAGGGGCGTTTCCGTTTGCGCAAAATGTGGTGCGCCGCGTTCACTTCATCAAGCCTCCAGCGCCGCGCCATGAGATTGGCGGCATACCGCAATTGGAGTAAGACGCTTGCTTTTACGTCCGTTAGGGGTTTTCTGTTAGGGTTAATGTTACGTGCATTGGAGAATCACTGGTGTTTGAGGCAGCAATCGTCCTGCTTTACGGCCTGGTGGCCGTGGCCGCCATGGCGGTCACGCTGTTGGAAGGCTGGGCCAACCATGACGGCTTGACGCTCCATCGTCTCGCCGGGCTCTTCGCCTGCCTGCTCTGGCCGCTGACGCTTCTGGTCTTTATCCTGCATGGTTGCATCACCCGGCTGCTGACGCGCCTTTCCCGACCGATGGCCTGATCGGCTTCGAACATCGTCATGCAGTGCGGCCTGCGGCCGAAATCGCTTGAGACGCTCCCCCATTTCGCCTAAGCCAGAACACGGGCCGGTTTTCTTCGGCTTTTTCGTCTGTTGCCTTTACAGCGCCGCGTGTCTTGTCGGACGTGCAAAGGACTGTAATATTTTGAATTATGCAGTAGAGGAGGAGACATGGCCGATGTCACGGCTCTGACATTTCTGGCCCTGTGTCTGCCGCTCGTCGGCGCTCTTGCCGCTCCCTTCGTCATCCGCATTTTCGGCGCAAACGGTGCCTGGCTCCTGGCGATCGCTCCCTTGCTCGCCTTCCTGCATTTTCTGCGTTTCGTTCCCAAGATCGCGCGCGGCGAGGTCGTCACCGGCGGGTATTCCTGGGTGCCGAGCTTTCATCTCTCCTTTTCCTGGTTCCTCGACGGCCTATCGCTGGCTTTCGCGCTGTTGATCACCGGCATCGGCACGCTGATCGTGCTTTATGCCGGCGGCTATCTCAAGGGACACAAGGATCAGGGCCGCTTCTTCTCCTTCATCTTCCTCTTCATGGGCGCGATGCTCGGCGTCGTCGTTTCCGACAGTTTCCTGATGCTCTTCATCTTCTGGGAGCTGACGTCGATCACGTCCTTCCTGCTGATCGGCTTCGATCACGAGCGGGCGGCGGCTCGCCGCGCTGCCCTGCAGGCGCTTGTAGTGACCGGCGGGGGAGGGCTCTGCCTGTTGGCCGGCCTGCTGATCCTCTGGAATATCTCAGGCGTCACGGAGATGTCGCGGCTCATCGGAACGGGCGATGTCGTGCGCGAAAGCCCGTTCTATCTCGCAGCCCTCCTTCTGGTCCTGGGCGGCGCCTTCACCAAGTCGGCCCAATTTCCCTTTCATTTCTGGCTGCCGAACGCCATGGAGGCGCCGACGCCGGTTTCGGCCTATCTGCATTCGGCCACCATGGTGAAAGCAGGCGTCTATCTGCTGATGCGGCTCAATCCGGTCATGGGGGCAACGCCTGCCTGGGAAATCCTTCTGCCCTTCTTCGGCGGGCTGACGCTGGTGGTCGGTACCGCACTCGCCATCCGCCAGACCGACCTGAAGCTCAAGCTTGCCTATACCACCGTCTCCTCGCTCGGCCTGCTCGTCATGCTGATCGGCTTCGGCTCGGACCATGCGGTCGAGGCGGCGGCGCTTTATCTGGTGGCGCATTCTCTCTTCAAGGGCGCGCTCTTCATGGTCGCCGGCATCATCGATCACGAGACCGGCACGCGCGATATCACCAGGCTCAGTGGCCTGATGCGGGCGATGCCGCTCACCTGGATGATCGCGCTTGCG
Source organism: Rhizobium sp. LARHSG275 (assembly GCF_052871115.1). Classification (NCBI taxonomy): domain Bacteria; kingdom Pseudomonadati; phylum Pseudomonadota; class Alphaproteobacteria; order Hyphomicrobiales; family Rhizobiaceae; genus Rhizobium; species Rhizobium sp. LARHSG275. Next base: position 100,811 of record NZ_JBIXJN010000019.1, read on the forward strand.
GCGGCCTTCTCCATGGCCGGCCTGCTGCCCTTCTTCGGTTTCCTCGCCAAGGAGGAGATCTACACCGCACTCGTCGGTGCCGATGTCCGCGCGATCACATTTACCGCGATAACCGTCTTCGGCAATGCGCTGATGTTCGCCGTCGCCTTCGCCGTGGCGCTGAAACCCTTCCTCGGCCGGCCGGTGGAGACGCCGAAACCTCCGCATGAAGCACCCGTCCTGCTTTGGCTCGGCCCGGCCGTTCTCGCCGTCCTCGGCCTGCTCGCGGCGATCTTCTCGACCTTCACCCATACCGTGCTGTCCTCCCCGCTCGCAACCGCCATCCGCCAGACATCCGTCGACATCGACATTTCGCTGACGCCGCATATCGGCCTGCCCTTGGCGCTCTCCGCCCTGACCATACTGCTCGGTATCGGCGTTTACTGGCAGCTGGCGCGCGCCCGTTTCCTGATGGCCATCTTCTTGCGCGCGGCCGGACCCGGGCCGGACCATGGCTTTGATGTCGCTATATCGGGCCTTGTCCGCTTCTCGGGCCGCCTCATGCGTGTCCTCCAGCCGGGGCGGCTGGAGATCTATGTCACCTGCAGCTTCCTTTGCGTTGCCGCCATCCTCATCATCCCCCCGGTCGTCTATGGCGAACTGCCGCGCCTTCCGGCCTGGCCGGCCGATGTCAGGCTCTATGAATGGGCGGTCTTTCTGATCGCCGCCTTCGGCCTTGCCGCCGTGCTCGTCGCCCGCGACCGGTTGACGGCGATCGTCTCGCTCGGCATCCAGGGTTTCGCCGTCGCCATCATCTTCCTGCTGTTCGGCGCGCCGGATCTGTCGTTTACCCAGTTCATGGTGGAAACGCTCTCGGTGGTCATCCTCGCGCTGGTCATGACCAGGCTTCGCCTATCTCCCGCCGATCGGCGGCCGCTCGGCCGCAAGCTCTTCGACGGTGCGCTGGCGCTTGTCTGCGGCCTCGGCTTCATGCTTTTGCTGATGCGGGCGACCGAGGCGCCGTTCGACGATGCGTTGACGGCTTTCTTCAACGCCTATTCCAAATCGATCGCCCACGGCGCCAACGTCGTCAACGTCATCATCGTCGATTTCCGCGGCACCGACACGCTCGGCGAAATCGCCGTTGTCGCGGTCACCGGCCTTGCCATCCTGGCGCTGATCCGTATCCGCGCCGGTAGCGAGCGCAAGCTTGCCGCCAATGATCCCGCGGCGGAGGGCTGAGCGCGTGAACACCCTGATCTTCCGCACCGTCGCCCCGTTTCTCACCGCACTGATGCTGCTTTTTTCCGTCTTCGTCCTGCTGCGCGGCCATAACGAGCCGGGCGGCGGCTTCATCGGCGGGCTGATCGCTGCCTCCGGACTGGCGATATACGGCATTGCCCGCGGTGTTGGCGCCGTTCGCCGCGCGCTGTACTTCCATCCGCTGTCGATTGCCGGCTTCGGCCTGCTCCTGTCGACCATGGCGGGTCTTCTCTCCATCCTCTTTGCCGTTCCCTTCATGACCGGCCTCTGGATTTATCCGAAGCTTTTCGGTGCCGAGGTGCCGCTGTCGAGCGTCATGCTCTTCGATGTCGGCGTCTATCTCGTCGTGCTCGGCGCCATCACCTCGATCGCGCTGGCATTGGAAGAAAAGGAGGTGGAATGATGGAGCCGCTTCTCGCGATCCTCGTTGGCCTGTTCTTTGCCGCCGCCATCTATCTGATGCTGTCGAAATTCTCGATCCGCATCATGCTCGGCATCGCCATCCTCGGCAATGCCGTCAACCTGCTGCTCTTTACCGGCGGCCGGCTGACGCGCGAGGTGCCGCCGATCATCCCGGTGGGTCTCGACAGCTTGCCCGCAGGCACGGCCAACCCGTTGCCGCAGGCCCTCATCCTGACGGCGATCGTCATCTCCTTCTCCTTCCTTGCCTTCCTGCTGGTGCTGACCTACCGCGCCTATCAGGACCTCGGCACCGACAACACCAGCGACATGCGCGCCGCCGAGCCCGACGACCGGCCGCTGCCGCCATTGGGGTATTGAGGATGGACATGCGAATTTGGGCAGAAACGCTACCGGCAATCTCCCTCTTCTCCCCAGCGGGGAGAAGGTGCCCGTCAGGGCGGATGAGGGGGGTGAGGAGCATTGGCGACGAACGCCAGAAGCGCAAGCGAAGGGCCATGTTTTCGGGACAACGAAGGATGACGTGTGCCGTGCTGCCCGCCTCATCCGACCCTTCGGGCCACCTTCTCCCCGCTGGGGAGAAGAGGGAGATTGCCTTGCCGACCGGAAAAGAAACCTGATCGCATGGCCGCCCCAACCTCCACCGTCGATCTCTCCGCCGCCCTGATCACCACCCCGGTGCCGATCGGCCATTGGCTTGCCATCCTGCCGGTCGCCCATTGCATTACGCTCGGCGCTGTCCTGCTGATGCTGCGCGGCTATCCCCGCCTGCAGGCCTGGCTTGCCATCCCAGGCCTTGCCGCGCTGGCGCTGATCGATGCGGCACTGCTCGCCAAGGTCGCCGCCGAAGGGCCGCTCACCATGGTCATGGGCCGCTGGCTGCCGCCCTTCGGCATCGCCTTCACCGTCGATCTCTTCGGTGCGCTGATGGCCTTCACCGCAGCCCTTGCCGCGCTCGCCGGCGGCATCTATGCGCTGGCCGATATTGGTGAAAGCGGCCGGCGATACGGTTTCTTCCCACTGCTGATGTTGCTGATGGCCGGCGTCACCGGCGCCTTTCTTACCGGCGATGTCTTCAATCTCTATGTCTGGTTCGAGGTGCTGCTGATCTCCTCCTTCGGGCTGATCATCCTTGGCTCCGAGCGCCAACAGATCGATGGCGCGCTGAAATATGCGGTGCTCAATCTCATCGCCACGACGTTGTTCCTGATAGGCGTCGGCATCCTCTATGCCGCCTTCGGCACCCTCAACATGGCCGATATAGCTGCAAAAGCCGCGGATTTGCGCGGCACGGCGCCGCTGATGACGCTGGCAAGCCTCTTCCTGCTCGCCTTCGGCATGAAAGCGGCGGCCTTTCCGGTCAATTTCTGGCTGCCGGCCGCCTACCATACGCCGCGCATCACCGTATCGGCGCTGTTTGCCGGCTTGCTGACCAAGGTCGGCATCTACGCGCTGATCCGGGTGATGGTCATGCTGCTGCCGATGGAGCGGCAGGAATTGAGCTTGGTGATCGCACTCGCCGCCGCCGCGACCATTCTCGTCGGCGCTCTCGGCGCGCTTGCCGAAAACGATATCCGCAGGCTGTTCGGCTATGTCGTCATATCGGGCATCGGCAACATGCTTGCGGGCGTCGCGCTTGGCGGCCTTGACGGCATCAGCGGCGCGGTCTTCTATGCGCTCCATTCCATGGTGCTGATGACGGCGCTTTATCTTGCCGCCGGCGAGATCGCCCGCCGCGGCGGCGGCTTTTCGCTATCGGCCCTCGGCGGGCTCTACAGGCAAAGCGGTGGCTTCACCGCGCTCTCCCTCGTGCTCTTCCTTGCCGCCTGTGGCCTGCCGCCCTTTTCCGGCTTCTGGCCGAAGGTCATCCTCGTCAAGGCCTCGCTCGATCTCGGCGCCTGGTGGCTGGCGGCCGCGATCCTGGTTGGCGGCTTTCTGACGACGATTGCCTTCGGCCGCCTCTTCCTGCTCGCCTATTGGCGCCCGGCGGCGATAGCCCTGACGCCGACAATCCTGACACCGTCCGGACCGAGGTGGCGCACCGGTCTGCCGCTCGCCGCGCTGACAGCGCTGGTCGTCGGCTTCGGCATCCTGCCGGAACAGCTGCTGGCGCTGTCGCAATCGGCAGCTGCCGGCCTTGCCGATCCCCAGGCCTATCTTCACTCGGTCTTCCCGGAAGGAGGCGCGCCGTGATCTTCGTCCTCTTCAACTTGCTGCTGGCCGTTGCTTGGATCGCCGTCACCGGCAGCGCCTCACCGCACAACCTCATCTTCGGCTTGCTGCTTGGCGCCCTGGCGCTGGTCATCATCCGCGAATCCTTCGGCGGCAGGGGACATATCCCCCGCGTCCTCCCGGTGCTCTCGCTTGCCATTCTGTTCCTGAAGGAATTGTCGCTGTCGGCCTGGAAGGTCACGGTCACCGTCCTCTCGCCCGATATGAAGCTGAAGCCCGGCATCTTCGCCTTCCCGCTGACGCTGACGAGCGATTTCGAGATCACTTTGCTCGCAAACCTGATCACGCTGACACCCGGCACGCTTTCGGTCGACGTCTCGACAGATCGCCGCATGCTCTATGTCCATGCGCTCGATTGTTCCGATCCTGAGGCCACCAAGCGTGATATCGCCAACGGTTTCGAACGCAAGATCATGGAGGCTTTCCGGTGATCACGCCTGCCGCCATTATCACGGTCGCATCTTCGACCGCACTCGTCATCCTCGGCCTGGCGCTGATCCTCACCGTCTGGCGCGTCGTTGCCGGCCCGACATTGCCGGATCGTATTCTTGCCCTCGACATGCTGACCGGTATCGCCATCGGTTTCATTGCGGTCATCGCGGTCAAGACCAGCTTTTCGCTCTATATCGATATCGCCATCTCGCTCGGCCTTGTCGGTTTCCTGGCGACTGTCGCCTTCGCCCGCTTTGTGCTGTCGCGCGGCAATATCAAATCGAAGCCATCTGCGGCAAATGGCAACACGCAAAAGCGGGCAGGGGGCAAGAAGCGATGATCGATTATATCGTGGCTGCCATCACCGCCCTGCTGCTGATCGTCGGAGCGCTCTTTGCTCTTGCAGCGGCAATCGGCCTTGTCAGGCTGCCCGATCTTTACACGCGCATGCACTCGGCCTCGAAGGCGGGGACGGTCGGCTCCGGCCTATTGCTCCTCGCCGCCGGCCTCTATTCGCAAGATCTGGCGATTCTCGCCCGCGCCATCGCCGGCTTTATCTTTTTCCTGCTGACGGCGCCGGTGTCTGCCCATCTCCTTGCCAGAGCTGCCCACCGTTCAGGATATGATCTCGGTGAACTCTCGGTCCGTGACGATATCAGGGATCGTTGAGCCTATGCTGTTCGCCGACATTACCAGATTTATGCAAAACTTATGCACAGGAAGCTGTGAGTAAAGCTTGGCGGAAAGCCCTTCAATTCTTCATCTGTCACATTTTCTCAAGAAAAACGACAAATAATAATTGGCCTTTTGGTCAAACGATGGTATTTGAAAATGCAAGTAGAGTTCTGATTGTGAATTGCAATCGTACTGCTTCCAAGTCCCTCAGTTTTGATTTTCAATGTCTAAACTGAGGCCATAGCCCGGAGCATGACGTAGTGGTTTCCAATCAGGCAGTATAAGGACAGGTCTCGCTCTTCGGAATCTAGGGGTGGATTTCGCGTTTTTCGAAACAGAAGATCGCTTCCGGTGCTTTTGCTGTTCGCTTCTACGAGGCGGGTCTTTGACGTGTCGGTCAAAGACCGTTTGTGCATGCTAACAGGAGAAAAAATATGACGGATATAGCGACCGGCAATGCGCCGGAGCTGCTTGTGGAACTGACGGCCGACATCGTTGCGGCCTATGTCAGCAACCATGTTGTACCGGTCAGCGACCTGGCCAATCTGATTTCCGACGTGCATTCGGCACTGAGCAACACGTCCGTACCGCAGCCTGCTGCGGCGATCGTCGAAAAGCAGAAGCCTGCAGTTTCTGTCCGCAAGTCCGTACAGGACGAGCAGATCACGTGTTTGGAATGCGGCGGCAACTTCAAGTCCCTCAAGCGTCACCTGATGACGCATCACAGCCTCTCGCCGGAAGAATACCGCGAGAAGTGGGACCTGCCGACCGATTACCCGATGGTAGCGCCCGCTTATGCCGAAGCGCGTTCGCGCTTGGCAAAGGAGATGGGCCTCGGGCAACGCCGCAAGCGCGGCCGCGGCTGAGCTTTTTCGAAAGCATCGACGACAAAAAGCCGGGTCTTGTGCCCGGCTTTTTTGTGTGCCTTTTCAAGGCATGGAAAATAATCTCGATGGGGCCATTCCAGGAAAGTGCGAAATGGTTTTCCCGGCAAAGCGCGAAGCGGTTTTGCCGGGAGTTGGGTAAAACGAAAGGTTGGAGCGGTTCTGCGCTTCTATCAAAAGCTGAATCGCGCCGGTGATCCAACCTTTCGCAGATGATTCGGGCGGGCGCCAAGATAGTCTGAGCGACCCCGTCTTATGCTTCGCCGACAGGCTTAGAATGTATTCCTATACTATCAGCAAGTGTTAATGTATTCGATGTGCCAAGGCAGGCGCTGTCCGAATCGATCGGCTGTGGCCCTAGAGCCTTTCCGATCAGCAATCATCGCGGTCAAGCCGCGGCGCGGACTCTTGCCTCTTCGCGAATCCTGTTCACCATCGAGCGCAGTCCGTTCGAGCGCTGCGATGACAGATTCTCCACCAGGCCGATCTTCGAGAATATCTCGAAGGCATCGAGCCCGGCGATGTCGGATGCGGTCTTGCCGGAATAGGTGGCAAGCACGATGGCGACGAGGCCGCGCACGATATGGGCGTCGGAATCACCCTCGAAGCTCATGACCGGGTTGTCGGGATCGCCTGTCGTATGCGTCACCAGCCAGACCTGGCTGGCGCAGCCCATCACCTTGTTCTCCGAGGTGCGCTTCTCCTCGGCCAAGTCGGGCAGCGCCTTGCCGAGTTCGATGACATAGCGGTAGCGGTCTTCCCAATCGTCCAGGAAAGCGAAGTCGTCGATGATCTGGTCGAGGGATGCCATGGTAGCCTTTCACTATTAAAGCAGTTCCAGCAAAAGTGCGCAGCGGTTTTGCGTCCGGAATGCGTCAGGAAGTGCTCTAACACTGCATATAGGTGAAAGACCGGCGGATTTGAACCGCTAAAAAGAAACGCCGTGAGGGATGAGCATCCTCACGGCGCAGCAACATGCTGAATTAAACAGGGCAGGCACGTCAGGCATGGGGCCTCTCCGCGTCATGCGGACCGCCGATGCAAGCTATAAAACCGAAAGGCATTGCGGACGAATGCCCGCGAAATTTCGTCAGGTCGCCGGCTTCGGCGTCGGCAGCGGAATAGCGCCGGTCAGCACCGTCTCAGGAGAGGCATCATCCTCGACCGGCGGACGGTAAGGCATCGGCTGGTTGAGCGCAGCCTTTGCCTCGCGCACCTTTTCCTGGATAGCAGGTGCTGCCAGCGAAGGCATGTTGAGCGCCACCGGCATTTGCGGTTCGGCAAGCTTTGCGGTCGCCGGCGCCTCGTCCTTGAACTGGCTGTCGAGAAGTTCGTAGGCGACGCGGGCGCCCTCGCGGGCCCGGTAGCCGAGCGCGGTGAAGGTTTCGGCGCCCTTGGCACAAACCTCGGGCTTTTCCGAGCACATGCCTGTGAGATAGTCATAGGCGCCGCTTGCCGCCGTGAACGCGTCGGAAAGCTGCAATTGCGGGCCGTTGGCCAACTTGTCGGAACTCTCCGTGCTGAAGACGGAAAGAAGCACGAGCACGAGGCCAAACCAGAAGGATCCTTTGATCAGAAACCACATTGTCGTCGCCCATCCTGTTTTCCCCGTCCGGTTCTTGTCGCCGAATCAGGCCGGTTGTCCGGTGTGTTTTCACCCTACCGCCAAGTTGCGAATGCCGCTTTTCGAAACTCACGCGCATTTGCGGCAAATTTAGTTCAAATTTTAGCGAACGGTATTTGAGCCGCATTTTAGTCGAATGCGAGCGATCGCCGTTAAGCATCAGGGCAACACCTGCTTGCAATTGCAGGGCTTTTGCTAGCTCGCCTTGCCACAAGAGTTAACGCAATGCTGAAATATGAGGAAAATCCGTCGCTTACCTGCTATTAACCACAAAAGGCAAAGAGCCTTCCAGATGCTTCAAAACGGGAATTTCGGCCGTTTCAGCCTGTGAACAGCGCTTTTGCCTTATCCTTTCTTTAAGTCGCCAAGGCCTATTGTCCGGATCGATCGACAGCCTTTCGGGCGGGTATTGCGTGCGTGTATTGAGTAACATTGGCGGCTGGATGACGGCCCTCGTAGACCGGGCAGCGACAAGCTGGCTCTCCCGGACGGGCGGCGGCGAAGCCGTACGCCAACGCGAGCTCGCGATCCTGCGCCGCCTCGTGCTGTTCTCGTCGGCCGCTCTCGTTGCCGCTCCTATCGGCCTTTCGGCAGTCACAAGTCCGGCCGTCGCGCTGCCGGCGGGTGTCGCCGTGGTCTGCGCCGCCTTTCTCTTTTCCGCCGTCGGCAGCATCGCGCTCGCCCGTCAGGGTTCGTCTTCCGGTATCGCCACGCAGTCGGCCGAGGATTTCTTCCTTGCAGCCACCCCCGGCCTCGTCTTCTTCCTGGACCCGCACGGCAGTGTGGCGACGGTCGGCGGCCGCGACCGGCGCGATTTCCTTGCCTGGATGCGCGATCCCAAGGGCAGGGGCTTCCTTGAGCAGGTGCATGTCTCCGACCGCATCCTTTTCCTGCAGGCGCTTGATGACCTGCGCCGGGGCGAGGATGCTCAGAGCGTCGATCTGCGCCTCGATCGGCCCTCGGTCTCGCGCGATCAACGCCAGTTCGCCTACCTCAGAATGGACATGACCGCCCGGCGCGATGCCGATGGCGAGCTTGCCGCCATCATTGCCCAGCTGCGCGATGTCTCCGTCGAGCAGCAGCTGCGTGACGAGGCCCAGAACCGCGCGGCCGATGCCGAATCCGCAAACGACGCCAAGTCGCGCTTCCTCGCCGCCGTCAGCCATGAACTGCGCACGCCGCTGAACGCCATTCTCGGTTTTTCCGATATCCTGATCGGTGAATATTTCGGCAAGTTCGAAAACGACCGCCAGCGCGAATATGTCGGCCTGGTCCGCGAATCCGGCGCGCATCTGCTCTCCGTCGTCAACACCATGCTCGACATGAGCAAGATCGAAGCGGGCCGCTACGAGCTGATCCTCGAAGCCTTCGATATATCAAGCTCCGTCAAATCCTGCGAATCGATGCTGGCATTGCAGGCCAAGACCAAGGGCCTCACCCTGACGAGCCGTATCCAGCGCGATCTCGGCGAGGTCGTCGCCGATCAGCGGGCCATCCAGCAGATCCTCATCAACCTCGTCGGCAATGCCATAAAATTCACCGAGGCTGGCGGCGTCGTCTCGGTCGATGCGGCAGCGCGCGACGGCATCCTCAAGCTGACGGTCAGCGATACCGGCATCGGCATCCCGGCCGACAAGCTGGCGCTGCTCGGCCAGCCCTTCGTCCAGATCCAGAACGACTATACCCGCCGCTTCGAAGGCTCCGGCCTCGGCCTCTCCTTGGTCAAGGGGCTGGTGGCGCTGCATGGCGGGTATTTCGCCATCGCCAGCCAGCCGGGCGAGGGCACGATCATCACCATCGAGATCGCGGTGGACGGCTCGGGCGCCCAGCACGCCGAAGACGCCGGTCATGGCGCGACTGTCGAGTTTCCGCCGCGGCTGAAGGGCGCGGTCAATAGTGGTGCAGAATTGGAAGAGGGGCGTTTCGATGGCCGCGCGCAAGCGAAAATCGCCTAAGGGAAAAAGGGGACGGCAGCAGCCGGGCCTTCTGATGTCAGGCGCTGCCGCCCTCGGCGGGCTCGGCCTGCAAGGCGCCTCCGTGCTCGGCGGGCTCGGCCTGCAGGGCGCATCCGTGCTCGGCGGCGTCATCGGCCGCAATCCGTCGGTCGCCGGCGGCACGATCACCTTCGTCGTCATCTTCTCCTTCGTCGCCGCCAATGCGCTCTGGTATCAGCCGGGCCTGCATCCGCATCCGATTTTCCGCACCCGCGATCCGCAGTCTCCGACCGTGCTCGGTGCCCGCCGTCCAGCCGAGGAGCAGCAGGGCGAGGTCACCACCTTCCGGATCGAACGGCCGCAGGATACAGCCACCACCAATGCGACGCCGGCGCCTGCCGCTCCTGGCCAGCAGCCGAGCCAACTCGTCATGGACATCCAGCAGCAGCTGGTGCGCCGCGGCCTCTATAACGGCATACCCGACGGCATCATCGGCCCGCGCACCAGTGCGGCTATTCTCTTCTTCGAGGAGACCGTCGGCATGACCCAGACCGGCGATCCGACGCCGGAGGTACTGGCGGCGCTGAAGACCGATGCCGCCGGCCCCTCGACCGTGCCCGCCGAAAAGCCGCCCGAGGATGTGAGCTCGAAGGCGGCGGCGGAAGATCCGGTGGCGGCCGCGATCCGGAGCGCTGAAAAGACGGTCAAAACGGCTTCGTCAGCTGCAAAGCAGGTTCCATCAAGCGAAATCACCAATGTCGACCTGGTGCTGAAGATCCAGAAGGGTCTTTCCAACATGGCCTATGCCAATGTCGGCGTCGACGGCGTCGCCGGCGAGCAGACCCGCGCGGCTATCCGCCATTTTCAAAAGCACTACAACCTGCCCGAAGACGGCGAGCCGAACCAGGCGGTGCTGAAGAAACTCGAGGAAATCGGCGCGATATAGAACATAATGCCGAAAAGTGTGAGAAGGGCGGTGGCAGCGGTATCTTGAAACTGGAGCGTCGGTGCCGTTTGAAACGATCCGGGCCAGGCGCGACATGGGCGGCGGTAATTTCGTGATGATGAAGGATATCTCCGCCCCGATCACCGTCCGCGGATGGCATTGGGGAGGATTGCGCCTGGCAGTCAAGGTCTGACCCCTGAGGGCAAACTCTGACCCTGCATTGCCGCCACCGGCGCGCCAGTCTATACCGCGCCGATGAGATTACGCGCCGACATCTTCGTTTCAGCCCTCCTGCGCCGCGTCTTCGCCAGCGGCGATTTCGCCGCCGTCGAGAAGAAGGGTGCGGAGGAGGCGGGTGCGATCTTCATCCGTCAGCACTGCCGCGACGGCCTGGAAACTCTCTATGCGCCGGCGCCGCAGACCGCTTTCGACGAAGGCCAGGCCGGCGACCGCCTGTTCGAGATCCGCCTGTTGCGCAGCGAACCGGAAGCGGTGCGCGCGATGCTGGAGCGCGAACGCAAATTCGATCCCGATCTCTGGATCGTCGAGCTGGAGGCGGATGAACTCGGAGATATAATCCCACTTGCGAAGGGCGGCTGAGAGTCGAGGCGCTCGTCAGTTCAGCGCCATTTCGGGCAGTTCATATGTGGCAAGGCCGCTAATCCGCGGTTCAGCGAGACCGCCGTCCCATGATGCGCATGTCGCGCTGCGGCGGCGCCTGGCGGATGAAGCGGTGGTTGGGCGCTTCCTGAGGTGCGGGCACATTGGGCAGATCGTGCCTATAGGTGTAGCGATCGGCACGCCGCCAGGCTTCGACGCGTTCGTGGCATTCTTCCGGGTCGAGTGCATCGAGCACCATCCAGCCCCGAGTGACGTTGTGCTGCTGTTCGGCCAGGTGCGGATAGAGCCTTTCGAGCACGAAGACGGCATCAAGAAAGCCCATGCCGAGGCTCGTCAGTGTCGTGGCAAGCTGCTGGCCGGAAAGATCGAGCATGATGCGCTCGGCAAGCCAGCGGCTGGCGGAAAGCGCATCGGCAAGTGCTGTTGCGAAATGCGTCGCCTCGCGTGAGCGCGCGAAGCGCACCAGCAGCGCCTCTTGAATGTCGCTGAGCGTGCGCAGACCGAGCCTGTCTTCGTCGGCACGGCCGAGATGACCGGCAAGCCCGAGGATACGCTCGCGCAACGCCTCTTCATTGGCAACCCGCTGTTCCTCCAGCGCATCGGCCTCGTTGGTCTCGGCCGGCACCGGCGAAAGCGGGACCGCCGGCGATTCCATGATCGGCGCCGAGGCGCCCACGGCCCGAGGCTGGCTCTGGCGCAGCGCCACTAGCGCATCGATGACCTTCGGCGAGAGTGAATCGCGGCTGACGATCGCCTTGACATGCGCTGCGCCCTGCATGCGCGCGATGGTAATCAGCGTATCGTCGGCGATCGCCTTGGAGGCGGCAAGAAAAGGGGCCGCGATCTCGATCGGCTGGTTGCCGATAAACAGTGCCACCGCGGCTGGCATGTTCTCGCATTGGGACAGCGCTGCGACCGCCTGCCGCTTGGCCTCGTCGGACGAGGCCTGGAACAGCGGCATGAAAAGTTCGGCGAATTGGCGCAGTTCGGACCGTGTCGGATGAGACAGGTTCTCGAAACTGCTGACAGTCGCCATCAACACCACGTCCTTTTTCCTGACGGCCAAGGGGCCTTCTAGGTCTCGAAACCGGTCACGCACAAAAACACCCCGAAAACGCAGAACAACGGGACCATGGGCCGATATGCGCTGGCGGAACGCATGTCAGGCCATACGGTTATGAACAAATCCTACACCGGTAGGGTTAATGCATGCTGAAGATTTTATTAAAAAGCAACAGAAATATACACGCTTAGCGTGTTTCTGCATAGTTAGCCGGCGATATAAAAATGCACAGTTTGGAACGGCGCTATGAGGATTCCTCACCGCCGAAGTGATGGTTGAAAAGTTCAGGCGATCCTGTGATCGCGCAGCGCGTGCAGCAGCTTTTCGCGGCTGTCATAGCCGGCCTGATAAAGGTCGAGGGCCGCGGATGCCGCGAACTGCGCCTCGACGCTTTTGATGTCGATGCGCCGTTCCGAGCACCAGGCATCAAGTGCACTGCGCAGCACGTCGAGATCGTCAGGCGAGAAGGATGAATTGACCAGCAAAGACACCGCTTACCCTCCGCATTCCGGCAAGAGCGTAGAAAATCCCCGATCGATCGATGCCCGGAAACTGTGATCGACCGAGCGAAACATACGCGCATCTGAGCGCCTCGCAATTAAATATTTTCATGACGCATTTTTGCAACACCGCTATTTTCGAGGTAGAGAGATTGCCGCGCCAATGCCAACTATATGAATTATTTCTAATTTTAGCGCCGATGCCAAGCCAGGCCCTTGCGTAGGCGGCGTGAAACCAAATCAACTCTTCGAGCGTTAATGGGAAGGCGAGTCGAACGGTGTTTGGCATCGCCGAACATTAGTAAACTGTTAACTGTCATGTGTCTCAATTCGGATAGGAACGACGCGATTTGAGTAGTTGGATCGTCGAAACTCCGCATCACGGTATTTTAAATCAGGTGCCGTGGGAAAGGCGCGAATGCCCTCGGTCCGGTCATTCCGGCACTGCAGGACGCGCCGGCCCGCACATTGGCGGGCAGGGTGAAATCCATCGCAAGTTCATCCGTCTCGGGCAGTGCATGGAGACGAGAATGGCAATAGTAGTCGCATTGGCGGATCGGCAGCCGCGGGCGCCGCGTCGCCCGGACAAAGAGCCCCGCGAAGCCAAGATCCTCTGGTTCACCGGCGTCCGCTACGAGCGGTTGGCCGAGAGCCCTAGACATAGTCCGGCGCCCGCGCCGCGCGTCAACAAGAAGTAACCGCTCTTCAACCTTAGCGAGCGGCGAATTGCTCGCAGCCGGCTTCCGTCAGGAAGTTGCGCGCAGCCTCATTGAAGCTCGCCTGCGGCGCCAGCGTCCGCAGCACGGCATAACCGTCCGGCCGTGCCATTTCCACCAGGATCGCCTGCTGCAGCTCCTGCGGCAGATTTTTGCGCAGGTCGGTCAGCTGGATCGGACTGCCGGCCAGCACATCGAGCGCACCGCCGACCGATGTCCTGTCGTTCATGCTGAAGACCTCGTTGGAGGCGCTGTCGTAGATCGCGATCGACCAAAAGGGCACATTGCCCTTGGCGGTGAAATGCACCGGCGCATCCTCGACATCGAAGGAGCAGACGGCGGTGCGCAGGAACGGGTCGCCATTGGCAAGGCCGGCCTCGTCATACTGGTCGCCGAGCAGGTAGAAATTGTTGAGATCGCCCTCCGCCTCCACGCGGGTTGCCGCATCCCTGCCGGTGAAATGCGGCAGCGACAGGATGATGACGAGATGCAGCAGGGCTGCGCCGAAAAGACCGGTCAGGACGGCGAAGAATATCCTAAGCATTGCCGCATCCGGTCTTGGTGAGTTTCGGCATGGCGAGGTCGATCACGCCGGAACTGCCGGCGGTCGGGGTGTCGAACAGCGTCAGTACCAGCCGGAAGGAACCGGCCTGTGGTAAGGCCAGCCAATTGCCCGGTTGGGCGACGGCGGAGATCTCGATCGAGAAACTGCTGTCTTGCTTGCGCAGCACCGTCCAGGAATTGAGCGCAGAGGGATGCCCGGCCGTCACCGCCGCTGGATTGCCGCCATTGTCGGCGGTAAAGAGGGTCCAGAGCCGGGCAGGCGGCGTCTGCCCGCTGATGCGGTAGCGGCAGCCGGCATTCAGCCGCGCGCCCTCGTCGTCGACGCTCGCCGTGAAGGTCAGGCCCTCGGCGCTGCCGTAGAGCAGCTTGCCGGCGCGCGCGCGGTGCGACTTGGCATAGGGATCGGCCTCGACCGTCTGCAACGCCGGAAAGGCCTCCCAGGCGCCGAGTTTGATCGCCCCAAAACCCTGCGTCGCATCCAGCGCATAAAGCGAAATCATGATCCCGCCGCCAAAGGCGACGATCAGCGTGATCGCGATAAAAAGGGGAAATCGAAACACGTCATGACCTTGGAAACCATATCGGATGAAAGGGTTACCACTGATTCTGGCGGGGTGGAATGCCAAGCCGTGCCATAGAGGCCGATTGATCCACGTTATGCAAAGTGCGGCAACAGGGCTGTCCGGTTTGCGCGAATGGCTGCCCCTCACCCTAACCCTCTCCCCGTAAACGGGGCGAGGGGACGTGCCCTACGAGAGGTGTGCGGGGAACGGAGAGGTGGCGACATGGTCCCTTCGCCCCGTTTACGGGGAGAAGGTGGCGGCAGCCGGATGAGGGGCAGTCCGGCAATCTCCTGGGCCAACTACTCCGCGCTCGCCACCTTCGCTGGCGCGAGCGGGGCGGCATCCTTCAGCTTTTCGCCGAGCGTCTTGAGGATGTCAGTCGATTGAACCGAGAGCATGCGCGGCCGGACAAGCTGCGGCAATCCGTCCTGCGGCTTGGCGGCAGACGTCTTGGCGAGGTCCTTTTCCGAGGGCAGGGGGTTTTCGACGCCGGGGATGGCGCGCAGCGTGACGCCCTGATGGGCGTAGTCCATGGCACGCTTGAAGGTCATCGCCGGCAGCGAGCCGCCGGTCATGTTGTTGGTCGAGGTGTAGTCGTCATTGCCGAACCAGACGGCGCAGGTGTAATTGCCGGTGAACCCGACGAACCAGGCGTCGCGATAGGCCTGGGTCGTGCCGGTCTTGCCGGCCGTCAGGATGCCGTTGTCGAGTGCGGCCTTGCGCGCCGTGCCGACATAGGGAACGCGCGACAACATCTGGTTCATATAGGCGTCGGCCTGTTCGGACAGCACGCGTTTCGGCGCCGGTTCGTCATGGTCGAAATCGTAAAGCACGTCGCCGTCGTAATCGAGGATCTGGGTGATGCCGTGGCGGCGCGACTGGTAGCCGCCGGCCGGGAAGGTGGCATAGGCCGTTGCTTGGTCGAGCACCGTTACCTCGGACGTGCCGATCGGGATGGTGACGTCGTCGCGGATCGGCGTTTCGACGCCGAGGTTCTTCGCCATCGCTCGGATCGGCTGAATTCCGAGTTTTTCCTTGGCAAGCCGCACCGGCACGGTGTTGATCGACTGGGCGATCGCGGTCTCAAGCGTGATGCGGCCGGCATAGTGATTGGCATAATTATGCGGGCTCCAATTGCCCCAGGAGATCGGGGCGTCGACGATAGTCGTCTTCGGTGTCATCCCGCTCTCCATCGCCACCGAATAGGTGTACACCTTGAAGGAGGACCCCGGCTGGCGCAGCGCTCTGGTGGCGCGGTTGAACTGGCTTTCGCCGTAATCTCGGCCGCCGACCATGGCGCGCACGGCGCCGCCGTTTTCGATCATCACCATCGCGCCCTGCTTGGCGTGATAGGCTTCGCCATATTCGCGCAGCGACGTCTCGACCGAATCCTCGGCCGCCTGCTGGATGCCCATGTCGATCGTCGTGCGCACGATCAGCGAATGCTGGTGGAAACGCGGTGAAAGCCGCTGCACCTCGTCGAAGGCCCAGTCGAGGAAGAAATCGGGCGATTCCACCTCGTTGCGATCGACGACGGTGGCGGGGTTGCGCCTGGCGGCGATCACCTGACCCTCGGTCATCAGCCCGCTTTGGACGAGATTGGTCAGCACCTCGTTGGCGCGTGCACGCGCCGCCGGCAAGTTGACATGCGGCGCATATTTGGCCGGCGCCTTGAACAGGCCGGCGAGCATGGCGGATTCGGCAAGGTTCACATCGGTGATATTCTTGCCGAAATAGAACTGCGCCGCTGCGGCTGCGCCAAAAGTGCCGCCGCCCATATAGGCGCGGTCGAGATAGGTGGAGAGGATTTCCTTCTTGGAAAGGTTCGCCTCGAGCCACAATGCCAGGAACGCCTCAGTGACCTTGCGGTCGATCGAGCGTTCATTGGACAGGAACAGGTTCTTGGCGAGCTGCTGCGTCAGCGTCGAGCCGCCCTGCACGACTTCGCCGGCGCGCGCATTCTCGCTCATGGCGCGGAAGAGGCCGATGAAATCGATCCCGAAATGGTCGAAGAAGCGCCGGTCCTCGGTGGCGATCACCGATTTGATCAGCGAATCCGGCAGCTCGTCGATCGGCACGGAATTCTGGTGGATCACGCCGCGATGGCCGATAACGTTGCCGTAGCGGTCGGTGAAGGTGACGGCGAAATCGCCGCGATTGCGCCAGTCCTCCTTGGTCGCCTCGAAGGCGGGCTGGGCAAGCAGCAGAATCAGCACGGAGCCGGCCGCCCCGAGCGTCAGCCCTTCGCCGGCAAGTTCGAAGACCATGCGCTTCCAGCCGCGCACGCGGAAGCGGCGGAAGAAGATGGTGATGTCTTCCCAGATCTCGGCGGCGCGGAAGCCGGCGTTCCAGACGGTCGAATCGATCCAGGAATCGATACGCAGCAGAATGTGACGGCTCTTCGCCGGCCGCTTTTCCGCCGCCTCGTTCGCCGCTTTTCCGGGCCTGTTTTCTGGCCCGTTTTCTGGCCCATTTCTTGGGTTGTCCGGATCCTGCACGTCCTGTATTCCCGCCTGATCGCGCTTCGGTCATATCCGACGAAAGCGCGAGGCCCGCATATGGCCGCAAATCTCTCCGATATCGGGAGAGAATTCTCCGAGTACCAGGAGTATACTGAAGGATTGATTGATTTTGCGGCCGATAACAAGAGAGATGCATGAGGGTCACGCGAATTTGCGGGCCGCTGTTGCAAGAAACGAACGATGAACGATCTGCCCTTCTGGAAGAGCAAGACGCTTGCCGAAATGACCGTCGCCGAGTGGGAAAGCCTCTGCGACGGCTGCGGCCTCTGTTGTCTCAACAAGATCGAGGAATGGGATAGCGGCGATATCTATTTCACCTCGGTCAGATGCAAGCTGCTCGACGGCGAAAGCTGTCGCTGCTCAAGCTATGAGAACCGCTGGGATTTCGTGCCGGACTGTGTTCAGCTGACGAAGGAGAACGTGCCCGATATCGCCTGGCTGCCGCCGACCTGCGGCTATCGGCTGGTCAATGAAGGCCACGACCTCTACTGGTGGCACCCGCTCGTCTCTGGCGACCCGGAGACCGTCCATGCCGCCGGTATTTCTGCGCGAGGCCGCACGATCAACGAAAGTGAAATCGATATCGACGATCTCGAAGATTACGTCGTCGACTGGCCGCTGACCGTGGGCGAGAAGGACGATGAGGAAGCATAAGCGGGCTCAGGGCTTTATTGCCGCGAGGAAGCACCGCAGCTCCGTCTCCACATAGGCGGCCACCGGCCCCTCCGCGCCAAAACCCCACCAGATGAGCGAACCCTGCCATTGCGAAAGCAACAGCCGGGCGATCGTCTCCGGCGCAGTCGCCGATCCGAAACATCGCGCGATCGCCGCCGTCAGGGCCGTTCCCCAGGCCGCTCCTCGGGCGCGCAGGACCGGATCGCGGAAATCCTCGCGAAGCACCAGCAGTCCCTCGCCATAGGCGGCGGCATTGTCGCCGTAATCCTGCGACAAGCCGACGAGCAGCGTGATGGCGCCTTCCGGCGTTTTCGGGACGGTCTCGGCAAGCCGCGCCGTTTCCGCATCCAGCCTGTCCCAGGCATAAAGCAATGCGGCGCGCAGCATCGCCGCTTTCGTGGCGAAACGCTGCACCAGCGTCGAACCGGAAAGTCCGCTGGCTTTCGCCACCGCCGCAAAGGTCGCCGCGTCCGGGCCCTCGGCCTGGATCAGCGCCAGCACCATGGCGAGAAGCTGTTCGTCGGACAGTGTGCGGCGTCGCGGCATGAAATTCCTCTTGCATTCACGTCATGTGTAAACGATCATTCGTTTATAAACAAGGAGCGCCGGGTAATTCCTGGTGCAACCATTGCGGCATGAGGCGCTTTAGCGTGGAGGATGGAGAAGTGACAGCGAACTTGCGGGAGAAAGTGGCATTGGTGGCGGGTGCTACGCGCGGCGCCGGCCGAGGCATCGCGGTGGAACTCGGTGCTGCCGGCGCCACCGTCTATGTAACGGGGCGCACGACGCGCGCTCAGCAATCTGAATATTCCAGGCCGGAGACGATCGAAGAGACGGCTGAACTGGTAACCGCCGCAGGCGGTAAGGGTATCGCCGTGCAGGTGGATCATCTCGTCAAGCAACAGGTCGACGCGCTGGTCGCCCGCATCCGCGGCGAGGCCGGCCGGCTCGATATTCTCGTCAACGACATCTGGGGCTGCGAGAAACTGTTCGAATGGGACAAGGCCGTCTGGGAGCATTCGCTGGACAAGGGCCTGCGCATGCTGCAGCTCGGCATCGAGACACATCTGATCACCGCCCATTACGCCCTGCCGCTGATGATCGAGCGGCCCGGCGGGCTGCTGGTGGAGATGACGGACGGCACGGCTGATTACAATGCCACGCATTACCGGCTTTCGCCCTTTTACGACCTCGTCAAAACGGGTGTCACCCGCATGGCCTGGGCGCATGCGCAAGATTTGGAAAAACACGGCGCCACCGCTGTTTCGATCACGCCTGGCTGGCTGCGCTCCGAAATGATGCTGGATGCTTACGGTGTCCGTGAGGAGAACTGGCGCGAGGCGACCAAGGTGCAGCCGCATTTCGCCATTTCCGAAACCCCCCGCTTTGTCGGCCGCGCCGTCGCCGCCATCGCCGCCGATCCCGACCGCGCCCGCTGGAACGGCCAGTCGCTGTCGAGCGGCGGAGTGGCCAAGACCTACGGCTTCGACGATATCGACGGTTCGCGGCCGGACTGCTGGCGCTACATGGTGGAAGTGCAGGAGCCGGGCAGACCGGCTGACGTGACGGGTTATCGCTAAATAATTCCAGGGAAACGGCTTTCCCTGGAATTGGATGCAGGCAAAAGGTTAGGTCGGCTCTGCGCTTCCGTGAAAGCTAAGCCGCTCTAACGCCCGCTATCATGCTGCGGCAAGCCGCGCCGCCTCGCGAAACGAGACCAGCCGCTTCGTCTGTTCGTCCCATAGCACCAGCTTGACACAACGCAGGCTTTCCATGAGCGTGATGCGGCCGATATCGGCAAGCTCAGGATGGTCCCGCAGCACCTCCGGCAGCCGATAGTAGGGCACCCGGCTCGACAGATGATGCACATGGTGGATGCCGATATTGCCGGTGATCCAGCGCAGCACCGGCGGCAGGTCGTAATGCGAGGCACCGTGCAGGGCCGCATGCTGGAACTGCCAGTCCGGCTTCTTCGACCAGTGCGTTTCCTCGAACTGATGCTGGACGTAGAACAACCAGACGCCGGCAGCACCTGCCAGAAGCACGATCGGCAAATGCACCAAAAGAAAGGGAATGATCCCGATCGCCCAGATCAACAGCGCGGCGGCCACTGCGACGGCAAGGTTGGTCGCCATGGTCGAAACCCAGGGCAGAGCGCCGGAGCGCATCATGCCGAAAGGCAGGCGTTGCTTGAAGAGGAACAGCCATGCCGGTCCGATCCCGAACATCACGATCGGGTTCCGGTAGAGCCGATAGCCGAGCCGGCCCCAGCGTGACAGCGCGTTATATTCGGCGATCGTCAGCGTTTCGATATCGCCAACACCGCGCTCGTCCAGGTTCCCGGCCGAAGCATGGTGTTCCGCATGCGCCCGGCGCCAATAGTCGTAAGGTGTCAGCGTCAGGATGCCGATCGTGCGTCCAACCCAGTCGTCGACGCGGCGACGGGCGAAAAACGAGCCGTGGCCGCAATCATGCTGGATCATGAACAGTCGGAGCAGGAAAGCGGCGGCGGGAAAGACGAGGATCAGGCCGGGCCAGAAGCTGTAATGAACTGCTGCCCATGCGGCAGCCCAGAACAGCGCGAAGGGGACGACGGTAACGGCAAGCTCGAAGGCGCTGCGTCCGGCCCGCGGCTGGCGATATCCGGCAAGGATCTTCAGCCAGCGCTTTTCAGCGAAAAGCGCGGCTTGCTCGGCGGATCGATCCGGGTTTTCGGATCGCTCCGAGTTGTCGTCGGGCTCGCCCAAAGGGGCCACTTGGATTTCCTCGCACTCGCTGCGGCGCGCAGATTCGATCACAGAGTGACGCCGTGAAAGGCGGCGATCGCCGAAAAGCCGAGTGCAATCACCACGGCCGAGCGAATGAGGAAGAGCGGATAGTCGAAGTGGTACATGGTATGAAGAGTGGTCATAGTTGCAGCAATTCCTGTTTTTCTGAGAACATGTCAATGGGTGATGGTGTCACGCCGGAGCCCGGCGCGTTCGACAAGGACGCGCTAGCACTTGCGCTGTTATGCGCATGGGGGCGGAGCGGGGGGGCTCGATAAGAAGTTCTATTTCTTTGGAGCACTGCCCTGCGGGGCGGTCTTGGTCGCCGTCTTCATCTGATTGGCGAATGTGCTTTCCACCTTCGCTGCCTGCTTGTCCTTCTTCGGCTTCCGGACCTCGCGATTACTTCTTACTTGTCCTTTTGCCATCGATAAAATCTCCCTTAGATCGAAATTGAAAGCCGCAGCCTGCGTGGTATTCGCCCCGCTGTCGGTCGCGATCAGAGATCGCGGGATCGTCATGAGGGGCAACCCGACAACACCGGGCCGCAGGGATGGAATGAAAATGATGCCTGCTGAAACCGCATCGCAGTCTGGAGGCGGATGACCGGAGAGGTCACCGAAAGCCAAACCCGACGTTGAGACGGGACGTCACCATGCTTTCGCGATCGGGAAAATGGCGGGGCCGGAAACCCGGTCACCGCAAATGCCGCATCGGCCAAATCAGCGAGCCCCCCTTGTAGAATAAAATTGAGGTGCCATTAAGGCCGTTGCCGCAGGAAAGCCATATTTCCACAGGGATTAAACGTGCCGCGCAGAATTATGAAGCGGCTTTGCGATAACGACATGCGTAAAAACAGGACCTGAAGCGCGAGGGGTGAATCTTGCGACGCGCTCAGTCATTTACGGGAAACAGGCGGATCAGCTTCGTTCTTTCCATCTCCGCTCGGCCCGATGCCGACATGATGCCGCGGGCCAAACAGAGTTCTACGTCCCGTCCGATATCGAGCGGTACCAGCATCGACAAAAGCATATCCACTTGCGCCTGGCAGCCATCGATTTCCAGGAGCGCCACCCGGCGCCCCCTGTCGAAGTCTGCCAAATCCCTGGCGTGCTGCCGCTGTTGATAAGCCCCGGACTGCACCCATCCGAAATAACCGGCCGCTGCGACGCAGATACAAAGCAAGAGGGTTTTCGCACAATAATTCTTCGGGCCGAGCGGCTCGCTTGCCGCTAGCGCATAACCCCGAAATCGGAATCGATTTTCCGAAAGGATTACGCGCAAACTCAAAGTGTTAGAGCGTCCTTAGTGCGTCTGAAAAGACGCGCGGCGCCCTTGCCGGCGCGTCTTCGCGGGGCAATCCCTGTATCGCATATCGGTTAAAGATGGGGGTTACCGGTTTCGGCGGCGTCTTCAGCTTGCCGAAATGATGTTCGAGCGCCAGCGAGAGCATGGCCGGCGAGGTGACGCCCTCCTCGAACAGCCTGATCAGCAGCACGGCCGCAACGTTGAAGACCCTTTCGTCGTCGATCAGGATTCTGGCGTCGTAACCGGCGTCGTCGAGCACGCCCTGAAGCATGTCGAGATCGGATGAGGTCAGATGCGATTTTTCGGAAGTGGAAGACATCGGTCCTCCTTTCATCGGGGCGAGGATACGAAGATCCTCAGTCGGCAGCGCCCGTTCAATGGCTGCCGAAGTTGCGACCATGCGCCTTTCGCCCAGGCAACGCAACGGGATTCTTGCCGCCGATTTAGCTCCGGTTCATGAGCAGCCCGCACCGGTCAGAGTGCGGGCTGTGAGGATCATTCCGCCGCTTGATAGGCAGGACTCCGGGCGGCCGATGTCCGCGGACCGGCGGCGGCAAGCAGGGTGATCGCCACCGCAAGCGATGCCACGAAGGCTATGCCGGCGACATAGGGGTTCCAGCCGAAATGCGGTGCGGCGCCGAAGACCGCCGAGGCGGCCGCAAGCACGATGCCGCCGCCGATCTGGAAGGAGGCGAAGAGCAGCCCGGAGGCGAGCCCCGCCTTGTCATCCTCCACATCGGAAAGGGCCGCAACCTGCACCGAGGGGTAGGTCAGGGCGTAACCGAGGCCGAGCGGGATCTGCGAGAACACGACCAGCAGGATCGGATCGACATGTCCGAGTGCGGTCACCCAGAAGACGTAGCTGAAGGCCTGCAGGCCGACACCCACTGCCATCAGCCGAGTAGCGCCGCGATTTTGCGCGACCGTCGCAAAACGTGGCGCCAGGAACATCACGAAGACACCGCCAAGCGCGAAGCAGAAGCCCGTCGTGAAGGCCGACCAGCCGATGACGTTCTGATAGTAGAGCGTCGCCAGAAACTGGAAGCCGACATAGGCACCCTGGAAGAGGGCGGCGATCGCATTGGCATGCCGGAGTTTGGCGCGGCGGAACATGCCGAGCGGCACCATCGGATCGGCATGGCGCGCTTCGACCAGGAGGAAGAGCAGGATCAGCACCAGCGACGCAGCGAGCGAACCCCAGGTCGGGAACGCCTGCCAGCCGGCGGCCGCGGCGTTGGTGATGCCGAAAACGAAGAGCAGCAGCCCGGGCGTGATCGTCAGCGCGCCGGCCCAGTCGAAGGCAGGTCTCGGTCCCGCCCTTTTCGGGTCGGCGGGCAGCACCAGCGGCGCCAGAACGAGCGTCAGGATGGCGACGGGCGCGCCCATGACGAGCGTCGCCCGCCAGCTGAAGATCGTCGCGGCACCGCCGAGCACCATGCCGAGCACGAAGCCGGCGGCGCCGGTGGAGGAGAAGACACCGAGCGCCTTTGCCCGTGCGGTTCCTTCGCCGAAGACGGAGAGCAGCAGCGCTAGGGCTGCAGGCGCCGTGAAGGCGGCGGCAATGCCTTTGATCAATCGGGCGGCGATCAGCGTCGGCCCGCTATCGACGAAGCCGCCGGCGATGCTGGCGGCGGCAAAGATCGCCAGCGACCAGAGGAAGACGCGGCGATGGCCGAAGACGTCGGCGACCCGGCCGCCGAGCAGCAGGAAGCCGCCATAGCCGAGCACATAGGCGCTGACGGCCCATTGCAGCGATGTCGCCTCCATGCCGAGTTCGGCCTGGATGGCGGGAAGCGCAACGCCGATGGTGGAGACGTCCATGGCGTCGAGAAAATTGGCGGCGCAGAGCAGCAGCAATGCCAGCCCCGCCCCGCTTGGCGATTTGGAAAGAGTCATCGAAATCGTTCCTTCTTCGCTGCCGCCTCATCGGGGGAGGTTGCCGGGCGGCAGGGAACGAGAAAATGTACAGCTTCCTTTCCTATTGCAAATTGATAGTAGCCATGCCAGGTATTACTGACGATGATGAATGATGCCACGCTTCGCAAGATCGACCTCAATCTCCTGCTGGCCTTTTCAGTGCTGATGCAGGAGCGCAACGTCAGTCGTGCCGCCGAACGGCTGCTGCTTGGCCAACCCGGCCTGTCGGCCGCTTTGCGGCGCCTGCGCGAGGCCCTGGACGACGAATTGTTCGTACGTGTCGGCCGCGGCCTGCAGCCGACACCGCGCGCCCTTTCCATCGCCCCGGCGATCGAGGATGCACTGTCGGGCATCGAGCGCGCCATCCGCCCGCAGGCCGAATTCGATCCGGCAGGCTGGCAGGGCGAGTTCCGCATCGGCATGTGCGACAATCTCGAATCGGCCTTCTTCGGCCCGCTTGCCGCCCGTCTTCTCCAGCTTTCACCCGGCGCCCGGCTGATCGGCGTCGCCTCCGAGAAACGCGATGCCGCGCGCCGGTTGGACGAGGGCGTCTTCGACTTCAGCGTCTCCGTGCACGACGAACCGGCCTCTTGGCACATTCGCGCGCCCTTGTTCGACCAGGCCTCAATCTGTATTTACGACGAAGCTCAACTCCGGCTAAAGGCGCCGCTGAGCCTCAAGGATTTTGCCAATGTGGCGCATGTCACGGTCTCGTTCGAAGGCAATGCCGCGACCAGCATCGACATCGCGCTGAGCCGCACCGGGCATGTCAGACAGGTGGTGGCGACGGTACCGCGCTTTTCCGCCTTGCCGACGGCGCTGCGGGCCATGCCCGCCATCGCCACCGTGCCGGAATCGATCGGCCGCTGCATGGCGCAATTGCATGGGTTGACGATCTGTCAGCCGCCGCTTCCTCTCCCCGCCGATCCGGTGACGATGCTCTATCGCCGTATCGACCAGGCCGACGGCCGGGCGCGCTGGTTCCGTCGCCTGTTCCTCGACGTCGCCAGCCAGGCGCTCGAAGCCTCCGGCTGCCGCGTATCGATATCGAGAGTTGCCGCCTGATCCTTAAAGTTCGCCTTTGTGAAAATACGCTTCGAGGCGGTAGCCGTCCGGGTCGATGATGAAAGCGGCGTAATAGAATTGCCCATAATCCGGCCGCACACCCGGTTCACCATTATCCGTGCCGCCGGATGCGACGGCCGCCGCGTGAAAGGCATCGACCGCGGCCTCATTAGGCGCGACGAAGCAGAAATGCAGCCCGGATCGCATGTCGGCAACCACGGGCTGTTCGACCTGCATCACCCAGAGCCCGACCCTTTCAGGGCCGTAGCCAATCATGGTGTCGGAATTGGACAGGCGCTCATATCCGAGCGGCGCCAGCGCCGCATCGTAAAAACGCCGGGCTCTTTCGAGGTCTTTTACGCCGATGGAGATATGATCGAACATCAACTGCGAACTCCCTATCTTCCGCTAATCCCCGAAGGACTGCTCACACCCAAGATGGCTCGACGCCAACAACTTTCAACCAAAGCATGTCATGCAAAAGTCTACAGCGGATTTGCGACAACGACATGCGTAAAACAAAGACTTAAAGCGCGAGGAGTGAATCTGAAAGATTGCGATGCGCTTTAAGTCAACGAAGGGGCCTGTATCGTGGGTGTGGATCATTCATGGCCGGCGATCCTGTCCAGCGCCTTGGCGAAAAAGGCAGTCCTCCGACTGCAACTGCCTGCGGCAATGCCTGAGGCTGGACATTGCCGCGCATCCGCCCAGGTCTCGTTCTAAACAGCGCCCCCGGCGACGCTTTGCATCGGCTGCAGGTTCGTCACCTCATAGGTCCAGACGCGAAACGCCTTCAGCATGTGCGGCCCGAAGGAATTGATGAGCGGTATGTCGGCGGCGTCGCGCCCGCGTGCGACGATGATACGACCGATCCGCCGCGTGTTGTTGCGTGGATCGAATGTATGCCATGCACCGTCCAGGAAGACCTCGATCCAGGCGCTGAAGTCCATCGGATCGACGACGGGAATGCCGATGTCGCCGAGATGGCCATTGATATATCGAGCAGGAATGTTGAGGCAACGGCACAACGCTACCGCGAGATGCGCAAAGTCGCGACAGACGCCGACACGTTCGTGAAACGCCTCGAAGGCTGTCCGAGTCGACCGCGCCTGCATGTAGTCGAATTGGATATGGCCGTGAACGAAGTCGCAGATCGCCTGAACGCGGCCCCAGCCCGGAGAGACGGTGCCGAACATATCCCACGCGATTTGACTGAGACGATCCGTCTCGCAATAGCGGCTGCCCATCAGGTAGACGAGGCAATCATCCGGTAATTCCGAAACTGGGAGTTCCCTGGCGCCTGGCAGCAACCTGTCCGGTTTGCCGTCGTCTTCGATCGTCGCATCGCCCCATATGGTCAGGTCGCCCGCTGGGGCAACCAGCCGGAGACAGCGGTTGCCGAAGAGATCACGGTAAGTCGAAGTGCGAACATCCGGCGTGGTGAAGACCGTTTCCGGAATTCTGATGTCGGCCGCACGATCATCATGAACCGACAACAGGCATACCAATGCGGTCGGCTGCGGGCAGGTCAGCGTCATTTCATAGCCGTAACGGATCAACATGGAGCGTTCTCTCGCGTCCGGATCCGCCTAGCGGAAATCCGCCGCAGTTAGAGTATAGAAGGCGCGGCGGCGGTGGGAGTAGGCTTTGTGTGCCACGTCCTGAATGGAGTTGCGCAGGGCGTCGAATAACGAAAGCCAGTTCATTTCCGAAGGCTCGGTTCTTTGCAATGCGGTGTCGGATTTCGCCAGAGCGCCAACCTCGATGAAGAACAACACCTGGAACATGCCGTCATGGCCGACGAAGCGCACAGCATTTCGCGCTGCATCGAAGCTACGGCTTTGGTTCAGGAAGGCTAGCGCCACGGTTGAACCGGCGGGGTCTCGCGAGCACTCCGAGCGGCGTCCGACAGCCTGAGCCATTCCTTCCGGTATTCTATGTTGAGAAGATTGAAGGACATCATGTCTTTTCCGGCGTCCGAACGGCTCTTGCCGGTCATGGCATGGTCGGCGTGCACTGGAACGCCTGCGGAGACACGATAGACGGTCCACGAACGGGCGGATTCGATCCGGCGGTCGTGTTCGATCTCCATGGAGTAGCGACCGGACGCGCCACATTTGATTTCCCATGTGCCGACGGCAAAGGCATTCCGTCTTCGTTCGGCTTCGACTTCATGGCTGGTCACGATGTCAACCTTTCGTCATTCGGGCCGTGGCCAAGGCCAAACGTCCTCTCGATCAGTGTTGCGCCGCTGCCGGCGGGCGAAAGGTTTATCAGTTCCAGGCTGTCTTCCGTCGCGACCCGCTCATGACGTTCATCGTCACTGCGGATGCGGTATTGCAGCACATTTCCTCTCAGAGGCAGTGTGGCGGTAATGCGATATGTCTCAGGGAGCTTGGAGGGAACGACCAGGAACCCGTCCTTCACCCGGACGGTTTGCCCCACCTTGAAGATATGTGTTGCTGCCTCGCGTCGGATCGAGCGTCCATTGCGTTGCGGGATGCGCGTAGCGGTCATGACGGTTTGTGGTCCTTTTCGAGCGCGGTTTCGAGATCTGACAGGTGGACAGGCATCATCTGCTGCGTCGAACTCTGCGCGGCGATCGCCGGCAGGTGGATGAAGGCGCCGACCCGTCGCCAGGCAAGTCTGGAAACGCTGTCGATCGATTCCTCGTCATAGTCGACGCGGTATTCTCCGGCTGGCTGCGCCCTGTCGAAACCGGGCAAGCGGAATGGAGATGAAAAACGGACGACGGTTTCTGTGGTGCGACTTGTCACGGCTGAGGCCTCCGCAGGAATACACTGATGCGTTCCTGTATCGTTGAGATCCGAGCCGGACGAACTCGAGGCTGCCGGTACATCCGCGGTCAGCGCCAAGCTCATTCCGGATCGGAACAGGCGAAATGAACGCCGGAACGACGTCATACATTCGCTATCGAGAATTCAGTGGTGATGGCGGGTCGTAGGTCTCTGACACCGCGAAGCCAAGTCGGCCAAATCGACGAGGCCCATCATTGCGCCTTGATTGAGTTTAAATCAAGATAATTCGGATTTATCTATAAAAAACGCCAAATTAACGCGACGACATGCTAAATAAAGTTGAGCGCTGCGGCGAAAAAAATTCTATTCATTTCCAGATTAATACAAAATATCCGCTCAAATTGATTTCCTGAATTTTTCAAGAAATTCCCTGGGTGAACAATATTTCTTGGCACTCCTATCAATCGAGTGCCACGGATGCTATTTATGTACTGCAGCCGCCATACGCGCCGGCAGCAGAAAGACCTCTATGAAATTCCGCTCACTTCACGACCGCGTCGTCATTCGACGTGCGGAAGGCGATGTCAAATCCAAGGGTGGGATCATCATTCCAGACACCGCCAGGGAGAAGCCGCAGCAAGGTGAAGTGGTCGCAGTCGGCCCGGGCTTGCGCGACAAAGGCGGCACTCTGGTCCCGCGCGATGTCGAGGTCGGCGACATCATGGGCATCGTCGAAAAGACCGAAACGGCTGCCGACAAAGCCGCCTGAGGGTCGAATTTCCGACCCGCATCTCAAGACCGAACTGGGAAGAAATATCATGTCTGCCAAGGAAATCAGATTCTCCACCGACGCGCGCGACCGCCTGCTGCGCGGCGTCGAATTGCTCAACAACGCCGTCAAGGTGACGCTTGGCCCGAAGGGTCGCAACGTCGTCATTGACAAGGCCTATGGCGCACCGCGCATTACCAAGGACGGCGTTAGCGTCGCCAAGGAGATCGAACTCGAAGACAAGTTCGAGAACATGGGCGCGCAAATGGTGCGCGAGGTGGCTTCGAAGACCAATGATCTTGCCGGCGACGGCACGACGACGGCAACGGTGCTCGCCGCCTCCATCTTCCGCGAAGGCGCAAAGCTTGTCGCTGCCGGCATGAACCCTATGGATCTCAGGCGCGGCATCGATCTCGGCGTTACCGCCGTCGTCAAGGAAATCCAGGCGAGGGCGATGAAGGTCAAATCGTCAGGCGAGATCGCGCAGGTCGGCACCATTGCCGCCAATGGCGACGCCACCATCGGCGAGATGATCGCCAGGGCGATGGACAAGGTCGGCAATGAGGGCGTCATAACAGTCGAAGAGGCGCGAACCGCCGAGACCGAACTCGATGTCGTCGAGGGCATGCAGTTCGATCGCGGCTATCTCTCGCCCTATTTCGTCACCAATGCCGAGAAGATGCGCGTGGAACTGGAGGAACCTTATATTCTCGTCCACGAGAAGAAACTCGGCAGCCTGCAGGCGATGCTGCCGATCCTGGAAGCCGTCGTACAGACCGGCAAACCGTTGCTCCTCATCTCGGAAGACGTCGAAGGCGAGGCGCTGGCGACGCTTGTCGTCAACAAGCTGCGTGGCGGCCTGAAGGTCGCAGCCGTCAAGGCGCCGGGCTTTGGTGATCGCCGCAAGGCCATGCTGGAAGACATTGCCGTGCTAACCGCCGGCCAGATGATTTCCGAGGATCTCGGTATCAAGCTCGAGAACGTCACTCTCGATATGCTCGGCCACGCCAAGCGTGTGCTGATCGACAAGGAGACCACCACGATCATCGACGGCTCGGGCGAGAAAGCGGCCATCCAGGCGCGCATCCAGCAGATCAAGGCGCAGATCGAAGACACCACCTCCGACTACGACAAGGAAAAGCTGCAGGAACGCCTGGCGAAACTCGCAGGCGGCGTCGCGGTCATCCGCGTCGGCGGCGCGACCGAGACGGAGGTCAAGGAAAAGAAGGACCGCATCGACGATGCGCTGAACGCCACCCGTGCGGCGGTCGAAGAGGGCATCGTGCCCGGCGGCGGCGTGGCACTGTTGCGCGCGAAGTCGGCGCTCACGGGACTGACCGGGGAGAACGCCGACGTGACGGCGGGCATCTCGATCGTGCTCAGGGCGCTCGAAGCCCCGATCCGGCAGATCGTCGACAATGCCGGGTTCGAGGGCTCGATCGTCGTCGGAAAACTCGCCGGCAGCAATGATCACAATCAGGGCTTCGATGCACAGACGGAGACCTATGTCGATATGATCGAGGCCGGCATCGTCGATCCTGCCAAGGTCGTGCGCACCGCTCTGCAGGACGCCGGTTCGATCGCGGCGCTGCTGATCACCGTCGAGGTAATGATCGCCAACATTCCCGCAAGAGATACTGCGTCCGCTGCCGGAAATGGCGGCATGGGCGGCATGGGGTACTGAGGACAGCCTAAACCGTTCGGCCAAAGTGGTCAGACGGCGCAACCCGAACAATAGACAGGGAGAATTCCAATGTCCGTGCAGAGCAGCAGCAAGACATCGATTACCCAGCGTTTCGACAGTTACCAGCCATCCAAGACGCTTCTCGCCTGGGCCTGCGTCGTTACGGCGATCGCCACGATGATCATCGGCTTCAGCTGGGGAGGTTGGGTAACAGGCGGCACATCAAGCAAAGCGGCAGCCGCCGCCGGCGACATCGCACGCGGAGAGCTGGCGTCGGCCATTTGCGTCGAGCGGTTCAAGGCGGCACCGGATGCGGCCGCTAAACTCATCGAGTTCAAGGCGATTACCGAAGGCTACAAGCAGCGTCAGTTTGTCGAGGCCGGCGGTTGGGCGACCATGCCTGGGCAGACCTCACCCGACAGCCGAAGTGTTCAAGGCTGCGCCACTGCGCTTGCCGTCTGACACCGTTTTTGCAGAGCGCTCCGATATATCTGCGGAGCGCTCCCACTGTTGAAGCAGGAAATGACCCATGATCCGTTTCGTGAAAAAGAGCGACCCGCAGCCAGCCGCAGAAGACGCCGGCGGCGAAAACTCCAAGAAAATCCTCGATGCAGCCGCCGACGAGCATAAGAAGGCGGCCAACGATAGCACGCGTCACCGCGTGCCGCGGGCGGCGGAAGAGGACGACCGGCTTATCTAAGGACAGCGCCGCATGGCAGTTCACGATCTAGAACAGGATGATTTTAGACCTGTTCGGCCTAAAATCTGAATCCTGTTCTAAATTAAAGAGTTAGAGCTGATGTCGTCCGAAAACCGCTCACACTTTTCGGCATCATGCTCTAGCTATAGTCCAGCCAGATCCCACCCGCGTCGGCGGAGCGCACGCAGTTTTCCACCCAGCGCACGCCTTCCAGTCCGGCATCGACATCGGGAAAGACGAGGTCTTCTATGCCCGCAGGGGCGAGGCCGCGCTCATTGTTGATGGCAAAGCCGAAGCGGCGATAGAGGTTCGCCCAGGCTTCGAAGAGACCTTCCGGGTGACCGCCGCCGATCCGGTCGTCGATCCTGGCCTCGGGATAGAGATAGTCCATGCCGCGCTCCAGGATGCGGGCCGGTTCGCCCTGGATCTCGTAGGAGAGTTGGTTCGGCCGCTCGTCCCACCATTCGATGCTGGCCTTCGAGCCGACAATGCGAATCTTCTGGCCATGCATGGAGCCGGCATTGACGGCGCTCGACCAGATGGTGGCGATCGCGCCATTGTCATATTCCATCAGAGTCATCGCATTGTCTTCCAGCGGCGCGCGGCTTTTGACGAAGCTCTGGCGGGTGCAGAGCAGCCGCCTGATCTTCAGATGCGGCAGGATGACCTTGGCGATATAAAGCGGGTGGGTCCCGACATCGCCGAGGACATAACTGGGGCCTGCGAATTTCGGATCGACGCGCCAGCGCGTCGCGGGATTCTGCTCCTCTACTGCAGCGCTATGGAAACCATGGGCAAATTGCAGGTTGACGATGCGGATCTCGCCAAGATCGCCATTCTTGACCATGGCACGCGCCTGTTCGATCATTTGGTGGCCGGCATAGCCATAGGTCACGCCGACGATACGGCCTCGCGCCTCCGAAAGCGCCTTCAGCTCCTCGGCTTCGGCAATCGTGAAGCAGAGCGGCTTTTCGCAGATCACATGCAAATCGTGGTCGAGTGCTGCCTTGCAGATCGCGAAATGGGTATTGTTGGGTGTTGCGATCGACACCGCCTCGATGCCGTCGGCCCGCCGGGCCTCAGTAGCAAACATCGCCGCATAATCCCGGTAGCTTCTGGCTTCGTCGAGCCCGAGATCGACGCCGAAGGCGCGGCCGCGTTCCGGATCGATATCGAAGGCACCCGCCGCAAGGGCAAAGACGTCGTCGCGATGCGCTGCCGAGCGATGAATATAGCCGATCTGGCTGCCTCTGCCGCCGCCGACCATACCCCAGCGGATCGGCTTTCTCCTGTTGTTCGCCATAATGTTGTCCTAGAACCCAACTGACCTGAGATAGTCGCGGCTTTGCTTCACATCTTCGAGGCTGCCGGCGACATTGAGCGGATCGCGCTCCTGCTCGACGGTGATGAAGCCGTGATAGCCGATCTCCTCGAGCGCTCGTTTGACAGCGGGATAATCGATGACGCCGCGGCCGATCGGGCACATCACATCCTGTCCGCAGGCATCGAAGAAGCGGATGTTCTCGCCGAGCACACGGTCGAAGACGGTCTGGTCGATGTCCTTGAAGTGGACGTAGTCGAGCCTGTCGGCATAGCGGCGAAGCATCTCCACCGGATCCATGCCGGCATAATAGCTATGGCCGGTATCAAGGCAGAAGCCGGCGATCTCCTGCGGAATGTCAGCGGCCACCCGCTCGATCTCATCGACGAATTCGATATAGCCGCCTGCATGCGGGTGGATGACGGCGCGCACGCCGTATTTGCGCTTGGCGCGTTCGGCGATCGCCGTGATATTGGCGACCATCCCGGCCCAGGCCTTGTCGTCGAGACGCGGCGCACGATCGGAATGGCCGGCGGCATAGTCCCGCTCGTCGTGCCCCCAGTCCATGACCGTGAGATAGGGTGTTCTGAACCGCTGGCCCGCCACCTGTTCCGGCTGCGGCAGCCTGGTGATGACGGCGCAGATTTCGTCCGTCTGTCGCAGCAATGTCTCCCGATTTTGAGAAGAGACGAGATCGTCGAAGATCGTGCCGGCGACGATGAAGAGATTGCGCTCGGAGAGCGCCTTGGCGACGAGCGCATCATCGAGCGGCACGTAACCATAAGGCCCGAGTTCGAGGCCGCCATAGCCGGCCGCTGCCGCCTCGTCGAAGACGCGTTCCCAGGCGGGAAGGTTTGGATTATTGACGTCATCCACGCCCCAGCAGCAGGGGGCGGTCGTAATCGTGATGGTCACGGCTTTATTCCTGATTGTGGGTGCCGGGGCGGATATTGACGATCAGCCAAGTTTCCCGGGCCAGTATTTGTCGACATATTTCTGGATTTCAGAGCGCATGAAGCGGCCGGAATCGTCGGCGCGCTCCTCCCAGCCGAAGACGCAGGCGGTGATGATGCCGTCGAACCCGACAGCGGCGAGCGAGGAGAAAAAGACATCCCAATCGATCTCGCCCTGGTACATATCCATGTGCTGATGGATGGTGACCTTGGCGCCCGGCGGATTGATGATATAGCGCAGCCCGGACGACGCCTTGTGATTATAGGTATCGGCCACATGCACATGGGCGATCAGCGGGCCGGCATCGCGGATCATCCGCGCCATGTCGTCACCGAAATAGAAGGTATGCGGCGCGCAGTAGAGGAATTTGACGTTGTTCGAGCCGATGGTCTTCAGCATGTCGATCGCCGGATGCAGCGTCTCGCACCAGTCTTCCGGATGCGGTTCCATGTTGAGGGTGACGCCCTCGCGTTCGAACACCGGGACGAGCTCTTCGATCGAGCGCCACCAGGCGGCCTCGCTGTGCTCGTGGGTATGCATGCCGCCGCAGCAGCTGGCGCGGTGGCTGCGATCCGGCGACGGCCCGCGGCCAAATTCCGAGTTCATCGTATCGCAGCCCATCT
Organism: Rhizobium sp. LARHSG275; assembly: GCF_052871115.1. NCBI lineage: Bacteria > Pseudomonadati > Pseudomonadota > Alphaproteobacteria > Hyphomicrobiales > Rhizobiaceae > Rhizobium > Rhizobium sp. LARHSG275. The sequence continues at coordinate 134,292 of NZ_JBIXJN010000019.1, forward strand.
CGGCCGCGATCGCGATTGCTTCCTTCCAGTAGCGCACTGCCGCCTGCCGCTCGTCCTCATGCGGGCTCGCCCAGCGGTACATCGGCAGGATCGAGGCGAGCTGGACGCCGTGATCCTTCAGGGCCGACTTGAATTCCGCGATCCGTTCCTTGTGCGCCCGCGGGCGCACCCACCAGGGCAGAAAGTCGTCACGCGGTGACAGCTCGATATGCTCGTAGCCGAGCTCCGCCGCCTTGCGGCAGAGGTCGCGCAGGTTGAGGTGACGGTGCATATGCGGGTCGAGTGCGATCTTCATCTGGCTCCTCCGTCATCCCCGGCCGCATCGGGCCGGCGGATAATCCTTGATCTCGTTTGTTTCGGACGTCCGGTGCTCCTCCCGGATTGCTGGCACGATACGGCTGCGGCGCCCCCATGCTCCAATGCTTCCTTGATCAAATTTGATCATTGACCGCGAAGCCTGCCGATGCTCTGCTGTGTCAGCTTTGGGAGTGAGCCTGATGAAGGTGACTTTGAAGGATGTCGCAAGCCAAGCCGGCGTTGGCACCGCGACCGTGGAGCGCGTCCTCAACGGCCGCGGCGGCGTGCGGCCTGAAACGGTGGAGAAGGTCTTCCTGGCGGCAAGACGGCTTGAATACCGGCAGAGCCTGGGGGTCGCCCATCGCGGCCTGATCCGGATAGAGGTGATCCTCGTTCGCCCTGAGACCAGCTTCTATTCGCGTCTGAACCGGGCGTTCGAGCGCATTGCCGCCTCGCTCGACGACAGCATTGTCGTTCATCGCACCTTCGTCCGCGAGAACGAGCCGGCGCAATTCGCCCGCTATATCGCCAACCCGACGGCGCGCCGGTCGGCGCTGATCGTGGTTGCGCCCGACCATGCCGATGTTGTCACAAGCGTGCGGAAGGCGGCCGGTCTCGGCATTCCCGTCGTCCAGATCATGACCCGTCCGGCCCCCGAACTGCCCTATGTCGGCATCGACAATTATGCTGCCGGACGCACCGCGGCTCACTATATGTCGGGCATGCTGGCGCAGCGCCCCGGTTCGTTCGTCGCTCTCTGCCACAGCGGCGCCTATGAGAACCATAAGGAGCGGATCCGCGGCTTCTCCAGCTATCTCTCGGAGAAGGGTTCAAACGAGCATCGTTTCATCGAGGTCATGTTCGACCTTGATGACGAGCACAATGCCATGGAGCTGCTGCAAGCGGCACTTCGGCGCGAACCGGGCATCATCGGCGTCTATAGTGCAGGCGGCGACAACAAGGGTGTTGCGAGCGTGCTCGCGGCCAACAGGGCTGGGCGGCCGTTCTGGGTCGGCCACGAATTGACGCGAGAGACGCAGGACTATCTCAGCCGCGGCATCATGTCGATCGTGCTCGACCAGGCGCCGGAGGTGCAGGCGAGACGCTCGATAGACCTTGCGCTGAACAGGCTTGGTCTCATCGAGGTGGAGGTCAGCGCCGAGCCGGTGCGCTTCCTGACGATCACATCGGAAAATCTCTGAGGCGGGATAGGATGCGCGGAGAATCCGCTCGAACGAGCGCCCGTGTCTGTCACGACGCCGGCGCGACCTCACTGCAACTGCGGCTTCTTGAGAAAGCTGTTGCGGTCGGCGGACTTGATGCGCAGCCATGCTTCCCGGCCGTTCCGGAGGATCCGCATGGGAATCTCGGCGCCGGCCGGGCCGCTGCTCCAGAGCTTGCGGTAGAAATCGGCCAGGCCATCGACCTCTTCGTCGCGGATCTCCGAAATGATATCGCCTTGACGCAGGCCCGCCTCGGCGGCCGGGCCGCCTTCGGCCACGCTCATGACCACCACGCCGCCATTGCTCTCGGCGGAGAAGGCGCCGAGCCAGGGCCGCGGCGGTCTGTTGACCTGACCCCGGTTCAAGAGATCGTCGAGGATCGGCGGCAAAAGGTCGATCGGCACGACCATGTTGATATCGGCGACCTCGTCGCCCTGGCTCATCTGCAGGCGAAGCGAACCGATGCCGAGAAGCTTGCCGTCCGAGCCGATCAGCGCCGCACCGCCCCATGAGGGATGGGCCGGTGCCGTGAAAATCGCCTCGTCGAGCAGATATTCCCAATAACCGGCGAATTCCTGCCGGGCGACGATATTTGCCTCGACGAATTCTCCGATGCCATCGGCCAGCACGACGGGATCGCCGGCCTTGGCCGTCGCCGCGTCGCCGAGATCCACCGCCGGCGCATTCAGAGAGCCAAGCGCCTGGACCAGGCCGAAGCCGCTTTCCTGATCATAGGCAAGCGCATGCGCGGGAACCACCCGCCCGTCATGGGTCGTCAGCCAGACCTCTTCGGCCTCGGTGATGAGATAACCGATGGTCAGCACCAGCCCGTTGTCGCGAATGACCACGCCGCTGCCTTCCCGGACGGTGCCCAGCGTCTCCGCCGTGAAGGCATCTTCCGGAATGGAAGAACGGACGGCCACGACTGACCGCAAAATCGGATCGATATTCATGCTTTCATCCCGATAGGCGCCGGCACGAAAGGCCGAAAGCCGGCGCATTCTTCCTTGAATAGGTAAGAGAATAGACGGCGGGTGCAAGACCGTATCGGAGGGAATTTCGGCAGGCCAACGCGCGACCTTTCCCCCTGCCTGCACCAATCAAGGTTTCACTGAGCGCCGAGACTATTGCGCATGGCACCGGCGGGCGGCTGAGCGCGACCATATTGCCGCGGCGAGCATCCCATCACTCTCTTGAAAGCGGTGCTGAATGCGCTTTCGGATTCATAACCGAGCGACAGCGCGACACCGGCAATTGCTTCGGCCGAGCTTGTCAATCGGTCACCTGCGAGAAGCATGCGCCAGCGCGTCAGATAATCCATCGGCGCCAGCCCGACCTTTTCCTTGAAGTGGAGAGCAAAACTGGACCGGGACATCGAGGCCCGTTCAGCCAGAGACTGCAAGGTCCACTTGCGGGCTGGATCGGCATGCAGGGCAGCGATAGCCGCGCCGATCCGCCGGTCGGTAAGCGCGAAAAGCCAGCCGACGCCTCGCGCATTCGGCGATGCGATATGGAGGCGCAACACCTGCATGAGCATGACATGCGCAAAATGCTCCGCCATCAGAAAGCCACCCGGCTGCTGGTTGCGCAATTCGCGCGTCATCCGATCGAGGCACCAGCGCAGCACGGCGGCGTGATCGGAATCCCTCTTCACATGGACGATCGGTGGCAGGATTCCGAGAAGGATGTCCGAATTTCCTCCCGAAAAGGAAAAACGGCTGCCGATCAGGAAGAAATCGCCGCCGCCGTTGCACGTCGCAATGCCGTCGCGGGCGATCGAATAGATCGCATCGGATGGCTTCGAGAGCCTCGGGCTCGAGACCACGCGCGCTCTGGCGGGCGCCGGCGCCAAGGTGACCATCGGCGCAAGGAACATCGAGGCGGCGCGCAGTGCGGTCGCCGGTATCGATGGCGTAGAGATTGATCGGCTCGACCTTTCCGACCTCGAAAGCGTTCGCGTCTTTGCCGAGCGGTTCGTCGCGTCTGGCCGCAGCATCGACATCCTGATCAACAGCGCCGGCATCATGGCCTGCCCAGAAACGCGTGTCGGCGACGGGTGGGAGGCACAGTTCGCGACCAATCATCTCGGCCATTTCGCCTTGGTCAACCGCCTTTGGCCGGCGCTCTCGCGCGGCGCTCGCATCGTTTCGGTTTCCTCCGGTGGCCATCGCAACTCCGCCATGCGATGGGAGGATGTGCAATTCGAGACCGGTTACGACAAATGGCAGGCTTACGGCCAGTCGAAGACCGCCAACGCACTTTTCGCCGTGCATCTGGACAGGCTCGGGCGCGACACCGGCATCCGCGCCTTCTCGCTGCACCCGGGCAAGATCTTGACCCCCTTGCAGCGCTATCTCGCAAAGGAGGAAATGGTCGGCGCCGGCTGGATCGATGCGGACGGCAATCCGGTTGATCCGACATTCAAGACCCCATCCCAGGGGGCCGCCACGCAGGTTTGGGCGGCGACCTCGCCGCAACTCGACGGTATGGGAGGCCTCTATTGCGAGGACTGCGATATCGCCATCCGCGCAACCGATGGAGAACCCGGCGGCGTCAGCGACCATGCCGCCGATCCCGAGGAGGCGGCACGCCTGTGGATCTTGTCGGCAAGGCTGACCGGCATTGATGCTTTCGCGGCGCATGCCTGAACCCATAGCGCGCGGCAAACCCTCGTCAATGCGCGCCGAAGACACAGCCGATTGTCTTGCCGTCCTCGCGCCTCACCCGGGCCTTCTCGGGTGAAGGCGTCATTGGCGCGCACGCTGCCGAAATCGGCCTGCAACAGCGCGGTCGCCGTGCCAGATTGTATTTGCGCAAATAGCAGTCAAATCCGGCGACAATCCGTCATTAAAACGTATCAAGGCGTGCGCAAAAGCTGTGGCATTCCGTCCTGCGTCGCTCTGCGGACCCAGAGGCGCGACATTTTTCGTGACAGCGACATTGTGCAACAATATACGGTCAATCTCATCAGGAATCAGACTGACACGGATCACGACATGAAAGACTGGCATCCAGATCTCAGCCGCAGCAGCAGCCCCCGTTATATGGCGATCGCCGATGTGATTGAAATGGATCTGCGCAGCGGACATCTGGTGGCTGGGGATCGGCTGCCGCCGCAGCGCGAACTCGCCAAGCGGCTGAATGTCGATTTCACGACGGTAGCCAGAGGGTACGTCGAGGCGCAGAAGCGCGGGCTTGTGGATTCGCATGTCGGCCGAGGCACCTTCGTCACCGGTGGCGCGGACAAGGAGCGCCGGGGATTCGCGCCCGACGCCGCGCCCGATCCCCGCCGCGCCTCCATCGTCGATTTCTCGATGAATATGCCGCCGGAACCGGATGATCCCGAGTTGATTGCCCGCATGCGCGAGGGCATGTCGGCGGTGGCGGCGAACCTCATTCCGCTCCTGCGCTACCAGGGTTTCGGCGGCTCCAGCATGGACAAGGAGGCTGCTGCCTCCTGGCTCAGCCGCCGCGGGCTGGTGCCCTCGCAGGAGCGCATCTTCCTCACACCCGGCGCCCATCCGGCCCTGCTGGCGATCTTCGGCTTGCTGGCAAAACCCGGCGAGACCGTGCTTTCGGAGATCATCACCTATCCCGGCATGCGCTCGATCGCCGCCCAGCTGCGGCTCAATCTGGCCGGCTTGCCGATGGACGAGGACGGTATCCTGCCGGATGCCTTTGCAGACGCCTGTGAGAGATTTAAACCGAAGGCGCTCTATCTCAATCCGACGCTGCAGAACCCAACGACGCTGACCATCCCGGCCAGGCGCCGCGAGCAAATCTCAGCCGTCGCCCGCAAATATCATGTGCCAATCGTCGAAGACGATGCCTACGGCTTCATTCCGCAGCAAGGCCCGGCGCCGCTCGCGGCAACAGCGCCCGATCTGACCTGGCATATCGGCGGGCTGGCAAAATGCATCGGCGCGGGTCTGCGCCTTGCCTATGTCGTGGCGCCTGACAGCAAGGCAGTGTGGCCCTTCGTCAGCGCCATGCGCGCCAACAATGTCATGGCCTCGCCACTGACCGTGGCGCTCGCCACCCGCTGGATCGAGGACGGCACCGCCGATACGATCCTGCGTTTCATCCGCGCTGAGGCCGCCGCCCGCCAGCAGATGGTCGCCGCCATCCTGCCGGCCGGCAGCTACCGCGCCGATCCGATCAGTTTCAACATCTGGCTGCCGCTCTCCAACGGCTGGACCCGCTCGACCTTCGGCAGCCACACCCGTTCTTCCGGCATCGGCGTCGTCGCAAGCGATGCCTTCACGGTCGAGGGCGCGGCGCCCGAGGCCGTGCGTGTCTGCCTTGGCGGACCGATCACCCGGGAGAAACTGCAGGGCGCACTGGAATTCATGGCCCACGCGCTGGGAGGTCCGCCTGAGATGGCGGCGTCGTTCTTCTGACGCAGAACCCCGCCTTGGGCTGATCAGGCCCGGACGAAAGCTGGAAGCGGTCGGGATCAGATCGGCCGCACCCTAAGCTGTCCGGGCATGGGCAAAGCATAGCCGTCACGTTCACGTCTGACCCGCCCAGGCTTCTAGGCCCGGCTGCGGCCTCAAATGCCGTTTCAGAAATCTGCAGTCAGCTTGCCGCCAGCCTGCGCTGCGAGATCTGCGGCATTCTGACGAATTGACTGGCAATATCCCAACAATGTAATTATATTGTATGCATACATTGATGAAACAATTGATCACATCAATATTCACGGTACAGCAAAGTGAGATCGTCATGGAAACGGAATATCCCCCACTTCCTCCGATACAGACCGGCATCAGGGGACGCTGCCCGCGCTGCGGCCAGGGCCATATGTTCAAGGGCTTTCTGACGCTGCAGCCGGAATGCGAAGTCTGCGGCCTCGATTATTCCTTCGCCGATCCGGCCGACGGTCCGGCCTTCTTCGTCATCTGCTTCGCCTGCATCCCGAGCGTGCTGCTCGGCGTGTGGCTGGAGGTGGCCTTTTCGGCGCCGATCTGGGTGCAGCTTCTGGTCACCGGTCCCTTCATGCTCGCCACCTGCATTCCGCCGCTCCGGCCGCTGAAGGGCTGGCTGGTTGCCAGCCAGTATTTCTACAAGGCGGAAGAGGGCAAGCTCGCCTAAAGCATGTCGCGCAAAAGTGTGCACCGGTTTGCGCAAACGACATGCGTAAAAACAAAGACCTAAAGCGCGAGGGCGAATCTGAAAGATCGCCACGCGCTTTAGGACTTGTTTAGCGTCGCGCGCAGTCGCGGCGTCGCGAAATCGAGCAGCGCTCGCAGTTTCAGAGGCACCAGGCCTTGCGCGGGATAGACGAGATGGACCGGCGCCGGCGGCGGTTCGAAATCTTGGAGCAGCGGCACCAGCAACCCGGCCATCTCGGCGCGTGCGGCCTGGTAGGAGAGCACGCGAGTGATGCCGAGGCCGGCGACAGCCGCATCGACCGCGGCCTCGGCAGTGTTGACCGCCAGCCGCGAGCGGATCGGCACCGCGAGATCATGTTTCCCCTCGGTGAATGTCCAACTCAGCATCGAGGCCATACCCTCGAAGGTGACGCAGTCATGCCCAACGAGATCGCCTGGATGCCGGGGCAGGGCGTGCCGCGTCAGATAATCCGGGCTGGCATAGACCGTGCGGCGGATCGCGCCGAGCCTTGTGGCGATCAGGTTGCTGTCCGGCAGGTTGCCGATCCTAAGCGCTACGTCGATATGATCCTCGACGAGGTTCGATATCCGGTCTCCGAGCATCAGCCTCAGATTGATATCGGGATAGGCTTTCAGGAAATCCACCACGACAGGCAGGACGTGCAGCCGCCCGAAGACGATCGGCGCGGTCATCGTCAACTCGCCCTTCGGCGCGCTGTATTCACCGGCTGCCGTCCGTTCCGCCTCTTCCACTCGATTGAGAATCTCCCGCGCCGCCTCGACATAGGAGCGGCCGGCTTCCGTCAGCGTGATCTTCCGGTTGCTCCGTTGCAGCAGCTGGGCGTTGAGATGGGCTTCCAGTTCTGAAACCTTGCGGCTGACAGTTGCGAGCGGGGATCGCAGATGCCGTGAGGCGGCCGACAGGCTGCCCTGTTCGACGACGGCAAGGAGCACGGTCATGGCGTCGAGGCGGTCCATTCTATCCTTCCATGAATTGGTAGCATGCCTTCCAGATTAGCATTCTACTGCAGCCAGATGGAAGGCAGTAAATTACACAACAGATGGTTCGAAGCGGCCATCGCCAATCGCGTCCCGTCAATCGGAAGACCAAAGGAACCATCATGAAACTCTATCACTACCCGCTTTCCGGCCATTCGCACCGGGCTCACCTGTTCCTGTCGCTGCTTGGCGTGCCCTATGAACTGGTCGAGGTCGACATGGCGGCAGGCGCCCACAAGGCGCCGGACTTTCTGAAGCTCAATCCCTTTGGCCAGGTGCCGGTGCTCGACGACAATGGCACGGTCATTGCCGATTCCTCTGCCATTCTCGTCTATCTCGCGCGCAAATACGGCCGCACCGACTGGCTGCCGGAAGAGGCGGTGGCCGCGGCGCGGATACAGAAATGGCTCTCGGTTGCGTCAGGCGAGATCGCCTACGGACCATGTGCCGCGCGGCTGGTCACCGTCTTCGGCGCCGATTTCCGCACCGACGAGGTGATCGCCCGGGCGCACCGCATTCTCGCGCTGATCGAGGCGGAGCTCCACGGCCGCAGCTTCCTGCTCGGCGACAATCCTGTGGTCGCCGACGTGGCGCTCTACAGCTACATCGCCAACGCACCGGAGGGCAATGTCGATATCTCAGCCTATCCAAGCGTTCGTGCCTGGCTTGCGCGCATCGAGGCGCTGCCGGGTTTCGTCGGTTTTCGCAAGACCAAGATCGGCCTTGCCGCGTGACAAGCCGCCGGGGCAGGTCGCTGTCCCGGTTCCCTAAATGCTGCCCAAAAGGAGGCCGTGATGCTGGAGCAGACAAGACAGGACGCCACATCGCCCTGGCATGTGGGTGAACTCGCCATGCAGCGCAATGTCGGTGTCGCTGAACGCATGGATGGGCCGGGAAGGAATTTCGTCCGCAAGGCCATGCCGGAGCAGCACCGCGCCTTCTTTCCGATGTTGCCTTTCGTCGTGCTCGGCGCAGTCGATTCCATGGGCGATGTCTGGGCGACGGTCAGGGCTGAGCGCCCTGGTTTCATGGCCTCGCCGGAGCCGGAGATTCTCGAGGTCCGCCTGCCGCGCGACGCAGCCGATCCTGCCGATGCCGGCATGGAGGATGGCGACGCGATCGGAATGCTCGGCATCCAACTCGAGACCCGGCGCCGCAACCGGCTGAACGGCGTGATCCGCAGGGCGGATGCTGGAGCTTTCCAAGTGCGCGTCGGCCAGAGCTTCGGCAATTGCCCGCAATATATCCAGCTTCGCTCTTCCGCCTTCGTCCGCGATCCGGATATGCTGAGCGCAATGCCGCCCGTTCATTCCGGCCAACTCGACGATCGGGCGCTAGGGATGATCGAGGGCGCCGATACGTTTTTCGTCGCCTCCTATGTCGACCGCGACAATGGCGAGCGGCAGGTGGACGTGTCCCATCGCGGCGGCACTGCCGGCTTCGTCCGGATCGGCACCGACGGCGTGCTGACCATTCCCGACTTTCCCGGCAATCGGTTCTTCAACACGCTCGGTAATTTCCTCGTCAACCCGAAGGCGGGTCTGGTGTTCATCGATTTCGAAAGCGGCGACCTGCTGCAGATGACGGGCAGGGTCGAGGTGCTGCTGGATTCGCCTGAGATCGCCTCCTTTCAAAGGGCGGAACGGCTGTGGCGTTTCACGCCCGAAGCGATCGTGCTTCGCCCGGATGCCCTGCCGCTGCGGTGGTGCCTGCATTCCAACCGCTGAGGCGAAACGCCGCCTCGGCTTGCTAATCATTGTACCGATCAGTACCATGAAAACCGTTCAGTACAGAAGCGCCCCGAGAACCTATGTCCAGCCTCGTCCCGCCTTTCACCCTTGAGACCGCCACCCAGAAAGTCCGTCTTGCCGAGGATGGCTGGAACAGCCGTGATCCCGAGCGCGTCTCGCTCGTCTATACGCCGGACAGCCGCTTGCGGAACCGTGCCGAATTCATCACCGGCCGCGCCGAGATCGTCGCCTTCCTCACCCGCAAATGGGCAAAGGAGCTGGATTACCGGCTGATCAAGGAAATCTGGGCCTTCACCGATCATCGCATCGCCGTGCGCTTCGCTTATGAATGGCACGATGACAGCGGTAACTGGTTCCGTTCTTATGGCAACGAGAACTGGGAGTTCGACGCCGCCGGCTTGATGCAACGCCGCTTCGCCTGCATCAACGACCTGCCGATCCGGGAATCGGAGCGCAAGTACCATTGGCCGCTCGGCCGGCGGCCGGACGACCATCCCGGTCTGACCGAACTCGGCCTCTAAACAAGCCAAGGAAGCCGCGGGTGAAGACCGTCTACGAACGCGCCGACATCGTGCCGCTGCTGGCGGAAATCTTCCGCGAGTTCGGCTATGAGGGCACGTCGCTCAGCCGGATCACCGAACGCACCGGCATCGGCAAGGGCAGCCTTTACCACTTCTTTCCCGGCGGCAAGGAGGAGATGGCGGGTGCCGTGCTCGCCGATGTCGATGCCTGGTTCGAACATGCGATCTATCAGCCGCTGAGAAAGGACGACGCCGATCAGGCGATTGCCGCGATGTGGACGAATGTGAGCGATTATTTCCGCTCCGGTCGTCGTATCTGCCTCGTCGGCGCCTTTGCGCTTGACAAGACCCGCGAGCGGTTTTCAGCAGCGATCGGTGATTATTTCATCCGCTGGATCGACGCCTTGCGGTCGGCGCTGATGCGGGCAGGCTGCCCCGAGGGGGAGGCGCAAACGCTCGCCGAGGAGGGCGTCGCGGGCATTCAAGGCGCGCTGGTGCTGTCGCGCGCGCTTGATGATAGAATGGTTTTCACCCGATCGTTGGACACGTTGGCGAAGCGGCTCGATGCTGTGATGAGATGAGGGGCGGTAATGTGCTGAGGGGCAAACCGCTGGACGTTGATTGCAATTGGGAAAAATTCACCCGGCCACGAGTGACTGGCCGGGGCATTGATCGGGCGCTGGCAGGCGCTCGAGCTTACATTGGTAGCGTTTTGCGTCTATTTCAGCGTTGCTGTTGAGGCTGCTGGGCCGGGCGCGTATTTTCGCGTTCAGGGCGAACCTGGCGCCATTCGTTTTCCATCTGATCGACGACATGCTGGGGAATGGTGGTTTGGCTGTTGGCGGGCGTCTGCATCGGAAGTCTCCTCTGTTCGTGGTAAGGCTTCGGGGCAAGAAGATGCATTGCATAAGACAAAAGGCGTGTAAATCAGTGGCTTAAACACTTTAAACGATTAAATTGAATTTAATCGATTAAGACGGTTTTAACCATGATATTTCGAGGGAAGCGCGGAATGGTTGTCCACATGGACCGGACATTCTTTTTCGATACGGTGAGGCACCGACTCTTCAAAGGAAACCTGACTCAGCCTCAGGTAGTGGGCATCACGGCGATTCTCGACGCTTGGGAAGAACGCTTTGCCGATGCCGACCGTCGGTGGCTCGCCTATATCCTCGCAACCGCTTATCACGAGACTGCCTATACGATGCAGCCGGTACGTGAGACGCTGGCGGAAAGCGATGCCCGCGCGGTCGAGATCCTGGAGACGGCCTTTGCCGCAGGCCGGCTGTCCTGGGTGAAGACGCCCTACTGGCGGCCGGACGAGGATGGCCGCAGCTGGATCGGCCGCGGCCTGGTGCAGCTCACCCATAAGCGGAACTATCAGGCGATGAGCGTACTGACGGGGATCGACCTCGTTGCCGAACCCGACCGGGCGATGGAGATGGATGCGGCGGTGACGATACTGATCGACGGCATGCTGCAGGGCAGCTTTACCGGCCATAAACTCGCCGATCACCTGAACGCGACGACCGCCGACTGGGTGAATGCGCGCCGCATCGTCAATGGCACCGACCGGGCGGAAAAGCTCGCAGCCTATGCCATGGTCTTCGATGCGGCGATACGTCCCGATGCGGCCCATGGCATGCTCGCGCGGTTGAAGGCCTGGGGCGCACATGTTATCGCCCGGCTGACAGCCGGAGCGCCGCGCGTCCGATAGGATGCGCCAAGGTCGCTCCATCATTTTGACAAATCCGACAGGAGCTTCCGCGTGATCCGTCATATCGTCTTCTTCACCGTGCAGGAGGAACATCTGCAGGAGGTGAGGGCCGGGCTTTCGATCCTGACCGGCATTCCGCATGCGCGGCTGCTGGAAATTGGCAGCAACGTGAAGACCGATCAGTTGGGCACCGAGATCGATCTCGTGGTCTACGGCGAATTCGACGATGAGGCGGCCCTTGCCGCCTACAAGGCGCACCCCGATTACCAGCTCTCGATCGAGCGCGTACGGCCGCTCCGGGAAAAACGCATCGCCGCCGATTACGACAGCCGCACGGCGGTGACGCGGCCGCTCTGAATTGCCCAAGCGTTTAACTGGGAAGCTACATTCCATTGAAATTTCAAATGGATGACTGATTGTCCGGATTCGGATCGTCGCCAAGCTGACTCAGCTTCTGAGCCACCGAACTCAACTTTCGAAAAAGCGGCGGCAAGCGATTCGAAAGATTCGTCAAAAAGGGGCTGCTGCTTCATGGTCTGGCTGCCGCAGCGGTTGCGGCGCGCGGGCGAAAAGCCTCTCTCGTTCATGCGTGGATGATAATCAGGAGACATTAAGAATGGCTGACTCCGATGCGCGGGCGCCGCGCACCAGCGCCATCAGCATCAGCACGAAGATGAGCGACAATGCCGCGAGAACGGCGCAGGCGACGAGCGCCGGGCCGGTGCCGGCGCGGTCGAGGATGGCGGTGAAGACGACCGGGGCGATGGCGTTGGCGAGATTTTGCGGCAGCGACAGCCTGGCCGATTGCAGGCCGAATTCGCGCGGTGAAAACAGTGCCAGCGGCAGCAGCGCGCGGGCGACGGTCATGACGCCGGCACCGAATCCGTAGAGCAGGATGAAGGTGACGAGCAGCGGTGTCGACGGACTGGCGAAGAGCATCATCAGGAAACTCATTGCCATGAGGCTGATACCCATCGCCGCGCTGAGCATGGGGTTGCCGCGCCGGCCGAGCAGCATGTCGAGGAAACGCGCCGAGATGCCGAGGACGCCGCGCGCCGAGCCGAGCTGCAGCGCAAAGGCCGGCGAGGCGCCGGATTGGCGGAAGATCTCGAGTAGAGATGGGGAGATGCCGAAGGTGATGAAGGTCGAGATCGTCGTCGCCGCGGCGATCAGCAAGAAGGCCTTGCGCTGCGCCGCTTTCGATAGCGGCACCGGGGCGATTTCAGCCATGCCGCCTTCGACATGCGTTGCGATCGGTTTCGGCAGGGCGAAAAGATGCAGCGGCAGGCAGACGAAGAATTGCAGCGCCGCGCAGACGAGAAAGGTGAGGCGCCAGCCGACCGTCTCGTTGAGCAGGCTGAGGATCGGCCAGAAGATGGCGCTCGATAGGCCGGTGAACAGCATCAGGATGGCGATGACGCGTTTGCCGTTCGCGCCCTCGCGCTCGACGACGGCGGTATAGGCTGGTGCCGAGAGGCCAAGTGCGCCGCCGAGACCGATGATGACCCAGGCACTGGCATAGAGCAGGATGCCGTTTGCGGCGGCAAGCAGAAGCAGGCCAAGCGCAAAGGTCAGCGAGGCGGCCGAAAGCACTCGGGCAGCACCATGGCGAGCCAGCCATCGGCCGGTCGCGGGACCGACAATGGCGCTGACCACCATCATGATCGTCAGGCCGGCAAATACCACCTCGTTCGCCAGGCCGAGATCCGGCGCTACGACGCGGCCCATGACCCCGAGCATGTCGAAAGTCGTGCCCCAGCCGATCAGCTGGGTAACGGCAAGGACGGTGACCGTCTGCGCCGAGCGGAAGCGGGAGGATTTTGGCATTGGTGCTGAAACGGTCTGAGATGCGGGGGCCGCAAGGACATAACAGTTTCAACCGGCCGGCGAAAGCTGCGGTCGGCAGAATGCGATGAGCGCGGACGACTCGCAGACAAAGACTATGGTGTCGGTCCCGCCGGCTCCCCACCTTTACGGGAGGTGATAAAGAACGCGCGGATTCCAAGGCTGGAGGGCATCGTTTGGGGACGCTATGGCGGCAGTTTCCAGGCGCTGAAACAGGCTGTCCCGAACAGTCGAGAACAGTTCTGGACACCCTGCATTACAGCGCATTCATTTGCCATTCAGGTCGCGTGAGTACATATTCGGGGCAAGTTGGCATTACCTTGAAAGCATAACACATGGCCTTTCCTCTGAGCGTCGCAGCATTGGCCGCCGGACTGGTGGTATCGGCGCCCTCACCGGACGCCACGAGCACTTTTGTCGTGCGTGTCGGAGGCGATTGCAGCGCCGCCGCAGCCCAGGTCGTCGAGCAGACCGGCGGCCAGCTGCTGTCCGTGCAACCGGTGGGCGATACCTGCATCATCACCGTTCTTGTGCAGGGCAATGGCCAGCGCCCACGCAAAGTCACGGTAAAGGTTCCGATGTAGGCGGAATCGGCTTATTCAGGACATTGATCGATTTGAAGCGGACGAAAGTGGACCGATGCGCATCCTGGTAGTCGAAGACGACGTTAATCTGAACCGGCAGCTGGCCGACACGCTGAAGGAGGCGGGCTATGTCGTCGACCAGGCGTTCGACGGCGAGGAAGGCCATTTCCTCGGCGACACCGAACCCTATGACGCCATCATCCTCGATATCGGCCTGCCGGAGATGGACGGGGTCACCGTTCTTGAAAAATGGCGCGGCGCCGGCCGCGGCGTGCCGGTGCTGATCCTGACGGCGCGCGACCGCTGGAGCGACAAGGTCGCCGGCATCGATGCCGGTGCCGACGACTACGTCACCAAGCCCTTCCACGTCGAGGAAGTGCTGGCCCGCATTCGGGCGCTGATCCGGCGTGCGGCCGGGCATTCCTCATCCGAGATCATCTGCGGGCCGGTACGCCTCGATACCAAATCCTCGAAGGCGACGGTCAACGGCACGACGCTGAAGTTGACCTCGCACGAATATCGGCTGCTTTCCTATCTCATGCATCATATGGGCGAGGTCGTCTCGCGCACGGAACTGGTCGAGCATATGTACGACCAGGATTTCGACCGTGATTCCAACACGATCGAAGTCTTCGTCGGCCGCCTGCGCAAGAAAATGGGCGTCGACCTGATCGAAACGGTGCGCGGTCTCGGTTACCGCATCCAAGCGCCGAAACATGCGAATTAAGTCGCTCACCGCACGTGTGTTGCTGCTGACCACGGTCTGGTCGACGGTGGCGCTGGTGGTGATCGGCCTCTTGATCTCCACCCTCTACCGCAAGAGCGCCGAACGCGGTTTCCAGGATCTGCTGAGGGCGCAGCTCTACAATGTCATCAATTCGGTGACGATCGGCGATCAGGGCGCACTCAGCGGCAGCCCGCAGCTCGGCGACCTGCGCTTTGCCCAGCCGAAGACCGGCTGGTACTGGGTGGTGGAACCGCTCGGCACCTATACGACAGCTCCGCTGGTGTCGCCTTCGCTCGGCTCGGCGCTCATCCCGGTTCCCTCCGTCGTCGAGGCGCCTTTCGACAAGAATTACGAGCGGTACTATCAGGTGACGGATGCCTCCGGGAACCGTGTGCAGGTGGCCGAGACCGAAGTGGTGCTTGATACCGACGGGCGCGCGGCGCGCGTCCGCGTCACCGGCAATGTCGATGTCGTCGAGGACGACGTGCGCACCTTTTCCCACAGCCTCTATCTGGCGCTTGCCGGTTTCGGCGTCGGCAGCCTGATCGTCAACGCCCTGGCGATTCTCTATGGCCTGAAGCCGCTCGACAAGGCCCGCGCCGCACTGGAGCGCATCCGCGCCGGCGAGAGCGAGCAGCTGAAAGGCGACTTCCCGCGCGAAATCCTGCCGCTTGCCAACGAGGTGAACGCGCTGATCGATAGCAACCGCCGCATCGTCGAGCGGGCCCGCATGCAGGTTGGCAATCTCGCGCATTCGCTGAAGACGCCGATCGCCGTGCTGCTCAACGAGGCGCGCGTCCTCGAAAAATCCCATGGGGAGCTGGTCCGCAGCCAGGCGGAATCGATGCAGGGGCAGGTGCAGTCCTATCTCAATCGGGCGCGCATCGCCGCGCAGCGCGAATCCGTGCTCGCCCGCACCGATGCCGAGCCGGCGCTCGAGCGACTGGTGCGCGTCATGCGCCGGCTGAACGTCGATACTGAATTCGATCTCGTCGTCTCGCCGCCGCATCTGGCCGTTGCCATGGAGCAGCAGGATCTCGAGGAGACCGTTGGCAATCTCCTGGAAAATGCAGCGCGCTTTGCCAAGAGCCGGGTGCGGCTTTCGGCCGTCGAGGCCGGCGAGGATGTGAAGGGGGTTGAGGCGAGCGCGCGCCGCCACTGGGTGGAGCTCGCCGTCGAGGATGACGGGCCGGGCCTGGAGCCGGATCAGATCCGCGAGGCGCTGAAGCGCGGCCGCAGGCTCGACGAAAGCAAGCCGGGAACCGGGCTCGGCCTCTCGATCGTCACCGAGATTTCCAATGAGTACCAGGGACGGCTCGAGCTTTCCCGCGGTGAATGGGGCGGGCTGAAGGCGAAGCTTATCCTGCCTGGCGTCACAAAGGATGTTGCATGAGCAACTGCTTGATGTCACAAAGATACTAGCAAATGTATAGCATGCTTTGCCTTAATGCTGACACGGGGACGCTGCACTTCGATCGGCTGAAATTGACCCCTGATCGTGGTTCGACGCAATGATTTTACGCTCGCAAGGCATGATCGTTTCTGCTCTTCTCGTCGCCGTCGCGCTGTCCGGCTGCACGACGACGAAGGGCGCCGCCTCGCGCGGCATTTTTTCGAGCAAGCCCTCGGCATCGGCTGCCTTCATCACCGCGTTGCAGGGCGGCATCGTCGGCCGCAGCGGCGTGACGCTTGGTGACAGCGACAAGCAGCGGGCGCTCGAGGCGGAATATCGGGCACTGGAAGGGGCCGCCGTCGGCCAGCCCGTGCTCTGGACCGGCAAGGACGTGACCGGCAAGGTCGTCGCGGCTGCACCCTATCAGGTCGGTTCGCAGAACTGCCGGCAATATACCCATACGCTGACCGTCGACGGCAAGGACACGGTGGCGCGGGGCGCTGCCTGCCGCAACGACGACGGTAGCTGGTCGCCGCTCTGAATTGCGGCCAATAGAGCGCGCGCTAAGGACGATCTATCGCTTTAAACCAGCACATGGGGATTATGTGCTAACCTCAAATCTTCGTCATTCCGGCTTTGGCAGTTGGAATGAAGGCGCGCTTCACGTATTTGGGCGACATGCTGTTCTGGATTCTCGTTGCCGCTTTGACGGCAGCCCTCGCCGTCATCCTGCTCTACCCCCTTCTGCGCGGAGCGAAGGCGGCGGATAATATCCGTGCGGGCGAGACGGCCGTCTATCGCGACCAGTTGCGCGAACTCGACCGCGATCTCGATGGCGGGCTGATCACCCCGGAAGAGGCTGATTATGCCAGGGCGGAAATCGGCCGGCGGCTGATCGCCGTCTCTGCCGACGAGCAGGCGCAGACACTGAAACCCGCGCGGCATCACCGTTTCACCGAGGCCTTCGTCCTCCTGCTCCTGCCGGTTCTCGGCCTCTGTCTTTATTTGACGACGGGCAGGCCGGACCTGCCCTCGCAGCCGCTGGAAGCGCGGCTGGAAAACCCTGGCAATGACGTAGCGGTGCTGATCACCAAAGCGGAACGGCACCTGGCTGAGAAACCTGATGACGGCAAGGGCTGGGACGTGCTGGCGCCGATCTATTTCCGCACGATGCGCATCAACGACGCGCAAGTGGCCTACCGCAACGCCATCCGGCTTCTCGGCCCGAGCCCGGTCCGGCTCGATGGCCTTGCCGAGACGCTGATGGCGGTCTCCGACGGGGTGGTGACGGAGGAGGCGCGGCAAGTGCTGGAGCAATCGCTGACGCTGGAGCCTGACAATCCGCGCGCCCGTTTCTACATCGCCCTCAGCATGGAGCAGGCGGGACGGCCCGATGAGGCGCGGCAGGCCTTCGAGGCGCTGGCAAAACAATCGCCGGCCGATGCGCCGTGGCTGCCGCTGGTCAACCAGCATATCGCCATGAACGGCGGCGCGCCGGCAGGCGCCGGTTCGGCTGCCCCGGGCGCCAATCCATCTGCCTCGGGCGCCAATCCGGCCCCCGGCAATCCCACGCAGCAGGATGTGACGGCGGCCGAGACCATGAACGCCGGCGACCGGCAGCAGATGATCCGCGGCATGGTCGAAAGCCTCGATGCCAAGCTCAGCGAGGATCCGAACAATTTCGAGGGATGGATGCGGCTCGTCCGCTCTTATGCCGTTTTGAACGACAAGGATCGCGCCGCCGGCGCCCTGAAGCGCGGGCTTGCGGCCTTTCCGCCGCCCGGCGAACAGGGCAGGCAATTGCTGGCGCTGGCCAGGGAACTCGGCATAGCCTCGGAGGGAGCGACGCAATGACGCGCAAACAGAAGCGCCTGGCGGTGATTGCAGGCGGGATGGGCTTCATTGCCGCCGCCGTGCTGCTGGTGATGTTCGCCTTCAGCCAGTCGGTCGCTTATTTCTACATGCCGGCCGATCTCGCCCAGACGCCGGTGGCGCCGGAAACCCGCATCCGCCTCGGCGGCCTGGTCGGTGAGGGCAGTGTCGTGCGCGGCACCGGCTCGACGGTGGAGTTTGCCGTCACCGACGGCAGCACCAATGCCGTCAAGGTCCAATATACCGGCATCCTGCCCGATCTCTTCCGCGAGGGCCAGGGCGTCGTCACCGAAGGCATGTTCACTGCCGGCACGAACATCTTCGTCGCCGACACCGTGCTTGCCAAGCATGACGAGACCTATATGCCGAAGGACGTGGCCGACAGGCTCAAAGCCCAGGGACTGTGGAAGGAAGGCCAAGGCCAGGAAGCTCAGGGCCAGGAAGGTCCTGGGAAGCAAGGCCCAGGAAAGGAAAGCCAAGCGCAGGAAGTGAAGGCGACGCCATGATCATCGAGATCGGCCATTACGCGCTGGTGCTGGCGCTGGCCACGGCGCTCATCCTTTCCATCGTGCCGGTGATCGGAGCCCGTCGTCACGACCGGGCGATGATGGATGTGGCGACGGTCGGCTCGCTGGCGATGTTTGCGCTTGTGGCCTTCTCCTTCGCCGTGCTGACCTATGCCCATGTCGTCTCGGATTTCTCGGTCGAAAACGTCTGGGAGAATTCGCATTCGCTGGTGCCGCTGATCTACAAATACTCCGGCGTCTGGGGCAATCACGAGGGATCGATGATGCTCTGGCTGTTGATCCTGACGCTGTTCAGCGCGCTGGTCGCCGTCTTCGGCCGCAATCTGCCGGAGACGCTGAAGGCCAACGTATTGGCCGTGCAGGCCTGGATTTCGGTGGCCTTCACGCTGTTCATCCTTTTGACCTCCAATCCCTTCCTGCGGCTCGATCCGGCGCCGGCCGAGGGCCGCGATCTCAACCCCGTCCTTCAGGATGTTGGTCTGGCGATCCACCCGCCGCTGCTCTATCTCGGCTATGTCGGCTTCTCCGTCTGCTTCTCCTTTGCCGTTGCTGCCCTCATGGAAGGGCGCATCGACGCCGCCTGGGCACGCTGGGTGCGGCCCTGGACGCTGGCGGCCTGGACCTTTCTGACGCTCGGCATCGCCATGGGCTCCTACTGGGCCTATTACGAGCTCGGCTGGGGCGGCTGGTGGTTCTGGGACCCGGTGGAAAACGCCTCCTTCATGCCGTGGCTCGCCGGCACCGCGCTGCTGCATTCGGCGCTTGTCATGGAAAAGCGCGAGGCGCTGAAGATCTGGACGGTGCTGCTCGCCATCCTCACCTTCTCGCTGTCGCTGATGGGCACCTTCCTGGTGCGCTCCGGCGTGCTGACCTCGGTGCATGCCTTTGCCAGCGACCCCTCCCGCGGCGTCTTCATTCTGTGCATCCTGCTGATCTTCATCGGCGGGGCGCTGTCGCTGTTTGCCTTCCGCGCGCCGAAGCTTGCGGCCGGCGGGCTGTTTGCGCCGATCTCGCGCGAGGGCGCGCTCGTCGTCAACAATCTGATCCTGACGGTCGCCTGCGGTACGGTGCTGACCGGCACGCTCTATCCGCTGCTGTTGGAAACGCTGACCGGCGACAAGATCTCCGTCGGGCCGCCCTTCTTCAACCTGACCTTCGGCCTGTTGATGGCACCGCTGATCGTCATCGTGCCGTTCGGGCCGATGCTGGCCTGGAAGCGCGGCGATCTGCTCGGTGCGCTGCAGCGGCTCTATGTCGTCGCGGGTCTCGCCTTCCTTGCCGCACTGATCTTCTTCTATATCGAGCATGGCGGGCCGGTGCTTGCCGTCCTCGGCCTGGCCGCCGGGCTGTTCCTCATCCTCGGTGCGGTGGCCGATCTCTGGTGCCGCGCCGGCATCGGCAAGGTGGCGGGCAGCCTTGCCTGGCGGCGGCTTTCCGGCCTGCCGCGTTCGGCCTTCGGCACGGCGCTAGCCCATGCCGGGCTCGGCGTCACCGTGCTCGGCATCGTCGCGGTGACGACGTTTGAGAGCGAGCATGTCATCGAGATGAAGCCCGGCGAGGTGACCGAGGCCGGCGGTTACAGCCTGCATTTCGACGGCATGCAGCCGGGGACCGGGCCGAACTATACCGAGGAGCGCGGCCACTTCACCATCCGGCGTGCCGGTGTCGCAGTTGCCGATACCTGGTCGGCCAAGCGCCTCTATACCGCCCGGCAGATGCCGACGACGGAGGCTGGTATTCTGACCTTCGGGCTCAGCCAGCTCTACGTCTCTTTGGGTGACGCCACCAAGGACGGCGGCATCGTCGTGCGCATCTGGTGGAAGCCGTTCATTCTCTGCATCTGGGGCGGCGCGGTGTTCATGGCCTTCGGCGGCCTGGTTTCGCTCAGCGACCGGCGCCTGCGTGTCGGCGCCCCGCGCCGCAAGGCGAAGCCGGCAGCTCCTGCCATGGAGCCGGCGGAATGACGCGCTCACGGCTTTCTTCCCCTTCTCCCCATCGGGGAGAAGATGCCCGAAGGGCAGATGAGGGGGCCGAGCGGCGGAGCTGCGAGGAGCTTGAGCGCAAGGGAAAGGTCGCCTGTGCTGCGAAGGGTGGCCCCCTTGTCCGCCCTGTCGGGCACCTTCTCCCCGAGGGGAGAAGGGGAATGCGGCTTCTCTCCCGGCTCCTCATCGTC
>NZ_JBIXJN010000020.1:0-144201 GCF_052871115.1 Rhizobium sp. LARHSG275
GCGGGGCGCTCGACTTGCATGTGTTAAGCCTGCCGCCAGCGTTCGTTCTGAGCCAGGATCAAACTCTCATGTTGAGAATTCAATCTCGACTAAATCACGTTCTTTGAATCGACGAGAACTTCACACCTGTTTTCCAGGACATAAGCCGAAACCCATATCCGAAAACCAGTGTAACTTCTCTTGATAAACGTGACCGTCAAAGTCTCTTTCAAAGGATCCAAATCTCTTCAGACCCCGCAAGCTCCGCCGCCCACGTTTCTCTTTCTTCTCTATATTCAATTGTCAAATAACAGACGACACCAAAGGCCGTCGACAAAACCCGCTCCAAACTCGCGCCCAGAACACAAACCAGCAACCCGCCAATCCGCTTGAGTTTCTTTAGAACGAAAGACTTCGTCGCCAGCAGCGCCGCCGCCCTCGTTCAGTGAGTGGGCTTATAGAACTAACCCATTAGAACAGTCAACAGCGCTTTTCGAAAAAATTGATTTTTCTTTCAAGCCATTGTTTTTCAGCCTAAAATTCGGGTGACACTCACATCTTGTCATTTCCCGGATTCCGAACAGGCCTCACACGGCCAGGAAAGATGAACGTCTTTCGACTTTTCGTGGAAAGAACTCCTCTTTTGTCTCCTGCGCCCCGACATCATCACAATCTGCTGGTCTTAAGAGACACATGATTCACACAGGCAAATGCAGGCAGACTGCCTTTTCCTGGGTGATTTGACTTCCATGCCTAAAATATGCACATCTTTCGCCCAGCCAGGATGGCCGATACATGCTCCCACAGACGCCTGATGTAAGGACGCGGACCCGACTGCCATGATGACGGAGAAAATGATGATCCGCTCGTTGGGCAACGAGCCTCCGCTTCTGGCCGACGGCAGACGCGCGCCCGACCGGCGCGAAGTTTCCTTGCGCTGGCTCTCGGGCACGTTCCTCACCGGCATTACATCCTCCGTCCTGATGGGTGTCGCCCTTTTTGCCGCCCTTGATGGCCGCCAGCAATTGGCGATCCCCGCCGAGGCCTATGCAAGTGTTGCGGCGGACGCGCATGAGGATACGACAGTGGTCCGCGGTGGCCGGCTGATCGCGCCCGCCATCGCCGCAAAGCCGTCCGACCGTGCCATCATGGAAGTCTCAACCGTCGTCCACGACGGCGAAAAGGAAGTCGTGCGCCGCCAGCCCTTCGCACATGTGAAGATGACGCTGGCCGCCAACCATGTGGCGACGGAGGACTATCCCGACTTCGATCCCCTGGCGATCTTTTCCGCCGACGAGCCTCAGCCCTCGCCGCAAAGCCGCACTGGCGCGCTTTACGGCTCCGACGTCGAATCCGAAGTCAGCCTGAAGACCATCCCCTTCCCGACCGGCAAGACCAGCGTGCAGATGGCGTCTGGCCTGTCGCTCGAGGAGGTTGAAGAGAACGTGCGTTCCAACGGCTCGGTGCTGACTGACGGCAACACGCAGCTCGCAGCCCTTTATTACGTCGATCCGCGTCGCTTCTCCAACGAGGACGCCGACGTCGATCTGACCGCCGGTCTGTCCGCCCGCGTGCTCGAACAGAACATGACGGTCTCCGCATCGGAATCGATCACGCCGCAGACCGAAGAATTCGCCGACGACGTCCTGCCCGTGCGCGTCGACACGCCCATCGCCAAGGCGCTGACGGATTCAGGCTATCCGCAGCAATATGCCGATGGCATTGCCGGCTATATCGCGCAGCAACTGGGTTCTGGTGATCTCGACAAGGGCGACGTGCTGCGCATCGGCATCATTCAGAAAGGCGAGCAGGCAAAGATCATCCGGGCCAGCGTCTACCGCGGCACGCGCCATCTCGTCACCGTGGCCGTCGACGACAAGGGCAGATACGTGCCTGGCAGCGAGCCGCCGATGCTGGATGCCATCGCCACCGCCTTCGATGATAATTCCTTTGCGCCGCCCCCCGGCCAGAACCTGCCGCGTGTCTATGACGGCATCTATCGTGCTTCCCTTTCCTACGGCATGACCAAGGATATGACGGCGCTGATCATCAAGCTGCTCGCCAGCAATGTCGATTTCCAGGCGCAGCTGAGGCCCACCGACAGTCTCGAGGCCTTCTTCTCCGTCGCCGACAGCGGCGGCCAGGCGACCGAGGATTCCGAGCTGCTCTACGTCAACGCCCGTTTCGGCGACACGCAGACGCGCTTCTACCGCTTCCAGGACCCCGAGGACGGCACGGTCGATTATTTCGACGAGAACGGCAAGAGTATCCGCCAGTTCCTGCTGCGCAACCCGGTGCCGAACGGCATCTTCAAATCGGGCTTCGGCATGCGCCGCCACCCGATCCTCGGTTTTGCCCGCATGCACACCGGCGTCGATTGGGCAGCACCGCGCGGCACGGCGATCATCGCCGCCGGCAACGGCACGGTCGAAAAAGCCGGCTGGGATTCCGGCGGTTATGGCAACCAGACGATCGTGCGCCATGCCAACGGCTATGAATCCTCCTACAATCACCAGAGCGCCATTGCCAAAGGAGTCGTCCCAGGCGCCAAGATCCGCCAGGGCCAGGTGATCGGCTGGGTCGGCACGACGGGCGAATCCACCGGCCCGCACCTGCATTACGAGCTGATCGTCAACGGCACCAAGGTCGATCCGCTGCGCATCCGCCTGCCGGGCGGCAAATCGCTGCAGGGCGAGGCACTGGCGAAATTCGAAGACGAGCGCAAACGCATCGATACGCTGCTGAACAACCAGACTCCGGACCAGGTGGCGAGCAAGTAGCATCTCGACCACCCAACGAAAATGGCGGCCGAAGCCGCCATTTCTCATTCATCCGGCAAACCGGCTTACGCCGCTTCGCTCACCGTCTGTCTCGTCCTGAACTGCAGCCGGTCCGAACCGCTCGTCACCGTGACAGTCGATCCGTCCGGCACCTGGCCGGACAGGATCTGCTCGGCCAGCGGATCCTGCACGAACTTCTGGATCACCCGCTTCAGCGGCCTTGCGCCATAGACCGGATCGTAACCCTTGTTCGCCAGCCAATGGCGGGCTTCCTCGTCGAGATCGATGACGATCTTGCGCTCGGACAGCAGAGCCACCAGCCGCTTCAGCTGGATATCGACGATCGCGCCCATCTCCTCGCGCTTCAGGCGATGGAACAGAATGATCTCGTCGATGCGGTTCAGGAATTCCGGCCGGAAATGCCCGCGCACGACCTCCATCACCTGCTCGCGAACCGTGTCACTGTCGTCGCCGTCCCTCAGCTGCGTCAGATATTCGGCGCCGAGGTTCGAGGTCATGATGATCATCGTGTTGCGGAAATCGACCGTCCGGCCTTGGCCGTCCGTCAGGCGTCCGTCGTCCAGCACCTGCAGCAGGATGTTGAAGACGTCGGGATGCGCCTTTTCGATCTCGTCGAACAGCACGACCTGATAGGGCCTGCGGCGCACGGCTTCCGTCAGCGCTCCGCCTTCGTCATAACCGACATAGCCCGGAGGCGCACCGATCAGCCGGGCAACGGAGTGCTTCTCCATATATTCCGACATATCCATGCGCACCATCGCCGTTTCGTCGTCGAAGAGGAAGCGGGCGAGTGCCTTGGTGAGCTCCGTCTTGCCAACCCCGGTCGGGCCGAGGAAAATGAACGAGCCGATCGGCCGGTTCGGATCCTGCAGGCCGGCACGGGCGCGGCGGACGGCGCGTGACACGGCCTGAACCGCATCGCCTTGACCGATCACCGATTTCGCCAGCTCATCTTCCATCCGAAGCAGCTTGTCGCGCTCGCCCTCCAGCATCCTGTCGACCGGAATACCGGTCCAGCGCGAAACGACATGGGCGATATTGTCCGGGCTCACCACCTCCTGCACCATCGCGCCTCGGTCGCCATCCTGCTTCTCGGCATCGACGAGCTGCTTTTCGAGATCCGGAATGACGCCGTAGGTCAGCTCGCCGGCACGCTGGAATTCACCTTTGCGCTGGGCGATCGCCAGTTCGTTGCGGGCATCGTCGAGCTGCCTCTTGAGATCGGCGGCTAGGCCGAGTTTCTGCTTTTCCGCCTGCCAGCGAGCCGTTAGCGCATCGGCCTGTTCCTCAAGATCGGTCACTTCGGTTTCCAGCCGCTTCAGACGGTCGGCGGACGCGACGTCCGTTTCCTTTTTCAGCGCTTCGCGCTCGATCTTCAGCTGCATGATCCGGCGATCGAGTTCGTCGAGTTCTTCCGGTTTGGAATCCACCTGCATGCGCAACCGCGCCGCCGCCTCGTCCATCAGGTCGATGGCCTTGTCGGGCAGGAAACGGTCGGTGATATAGCGGTTGGAAAGTGTCGCCGCGGCCACCAGCGCCGCATCGGCGATGCGCACTTTGTGATGCTGCTCGTATTTTTCCTTCAGGCCGCGCAAGATCGAGATCGTGTCTTCGACCGTCGGTTCATCAACGACGACGGGCTGGAAACGGCGGGCCAGGGCCGGATCCTTCTCGACATGTTTGCGATACTCGTCGAGCGTGGTGGCGCCGACGCAATGCAGCTCACCGCGGGCAAGAGCGGGCTTCAGGAGGTTGGAGGCATCCATCGCCCCATCCGCCTTGCCGGCGCCGACCAGCGTATGCATCTCATCGATGAACAGGATGATCTCGCCACTTTCCGCCTGGACTTCATTGAGCACGGCCTTCAGCCGTTCCTCGAATTCGCCGCGGTATTTCGCACCGGCGATCAGCGCGCCCATGTCGAGCGCCATCAGCTTCTTATCCTTGAGCGATTCCGGCACGTCACCGTTGACGATGCGTAGCGCCAGGCCCTCGACGATCGCCGTCTTACCGACGCCGGGTTCGCCGATCAGGACAGGATTGTTCTTGGTGCGGCGCGAAAGCACCTGGATGGTGCGGCGGATTTCGTCGTCGCGGCCGATCACCGGGTCGAGCTTGCCCTCGCGGGCCTCGGCGGTGAGATCGCGTGCGAACTTCTTCAGCGAGTCAAAACCCTGCTCGGCATTGGAGGAATCGGCCGTCCGGCCTTTGCGGATATCGTTGATGACCTGGTTGAGGCCCTGGGCCGTCACGCCGGCATTCTTCAGCGTCGAAAAGGTCGAGGCAGAGGATTCGATCGCCAGCGCCTGCAGCAGGCGCTCGACGGTAACGAAGCTGTCGCCGGCCTTCTTCGCCGCTTCTTCGGCGGTCGAAAGC
Source organism: Rhizobium sp. LARHSG275 (assembly GCF_052871115.1). Taxonomy (NCBI): domain Bacteria; kingdom Pseudomonadati; phylum Pseudomonadota; class Alphaproteobacteria; order Hyphomicrobiales; family Rhizobiaceae; genus Rhizobium; species Rhizobium sp. LARHSG275. Next base: position 5,157 of record NZ_JBIXJN010000020.1, read on the forward strand.
ACCTTGGCGAGCGGCTGTGCCAGATAGATGTTGCCGTTGCCGCCGGAGATCTTCGGCAACTTGGCGAGAGCCGCGTCATTGGCTAGGCGGGCGGCCTTGGCATCGCCGCCGGCGCGTTCGATCAGCGACGCCGCCATGCCCTGATCATCGTCGAGCAGGACCTTCAGCACATGTTCGGGTGTGAATTGCTGGTGACCTTGCGCCAGCGCATAGGTCTGGGCGGACTGGATGAAACCACGCACCCGCTCCGAATATTTCTCGATATTCATATTCTACCTCCATGGATCGCCCTGCCCTGACGAGGCGCAGACCGATGATTGAGATCGACCCCCTGAAAAGGCAGGCCGCGCTTGACCCGTAATGGATTCGGGCGAAGCAGTTCGAGGAGAATATGGTAGCCTGTTCTGCAAGTTTAAAGAGCCCGTAAAATGAAAATCCCCGGCACAAGGCCGGGGATTTTCAAGGCAATTCGAGCTGATGGCATGAGCGTCACGTTCTCCCCTGAAGGGAAAGCGAAATCCTCATTCCGATGCGACGTCAGCCAGCACTGGCGCCTCGGCAGAGGCACCCTCGCCTTCAGCGGCTGCTTCTTCGCCCTCAGCGCCGCGACGCGGGCGACGGGCACGGCTGCCGGTGCTGCGGCGGCGGGGCTGGCGTTCGCGCGGCTGGCCGCCGGCACCTTCCTCGTCCATCGCGACTTCGGCCGGAATGCCTTCGATCTCCGGCTGCGGGCCGGTTCCATCGTTGATCTCCGATTGGGGTGCCGGTGCAGGCGCCTGAGCGGCTACCGGCTTCGGCTGTGCCTGCGGCTGATGTTGTCTGCTCTGCTGCGGCTGGTGCGGCCTGCTCTGCGGCGGCTGGACAATAACGACATCGTCGCCGTCATTGTCATTCTCATTGTTGTCCATATCGTCGCCGTCGCGGTCCGCACCGTCGCGATCATTGTACTCGCCGCGGTCGTCGCGCTGGAAGCGTTCCTGCATCTGCGCCTGGGCACTGGCAATGATACGATTATAATGTTCGGCGTGCTGGAGATAGTTCTCGGCAATCACGCGGTCGCCGGAGCTTTGGGCGTCGCGGGCGAGCTGTGCGTATTTTTCGGCGATATGCTGCGCAGTACCGCGAATCTTCACATCGGGGCCGGAACTGTCATAGGTCCGGGTTAGCGGGTTGCCGCCCTTGCGGTTGAAATTGTTGTTATTGTTATTTCCACCGCCGCCACCGCCGCCGTTATTATTGTTACCACGCCCTCGACCGCGCTTGTTCTGCTGTCCTGGCCTCATCGATCGTTCACCTGAATTCTCTGTTTGTGATGGATACATGGCACCAACCGCCATGACCGGAAAACCGGGTCAGGACCTTTGTGCCGCGAGCATACTGCGCCTTTGCGCCGACCTGCCGCTTGGTTCTCAAGTCAGTTTGACTGATTCACGCATTGGGTCGTGTTCAAACCGTTGAAACTCTCGTTTAAAAGAGCGGACCCCCGAGGCAAACCAAGTACCGAACGAATCTCGTTCATTCCCATCTGCCCAACACGTGACCGCAACCTATATTGCTTCACCGGGAAATCCAAGCCTTTTCTTCGCAATAACAATAATGTCTCGTCCAATGCCGCATTATCGTCTTTCACGCGAGCGCGAACACGAGCACCCTGTCGTTCTGACCATAATCTTTCACGGATTTGAGGCACCTGAAGCCTTTCGCTTCAAAGATCGCCGTCACGTCGTTTCGCTGATCGTAGCCGATCTCCAGTCCGACGACCCCATCGGGCCTGATGAACCTTGCCGCATCCTTAGCTATGGCTTCGTAAGCGTCAAGCCCATCCGGGCCGCCATCCAGAGCCGCAGCCGGATCAAATTTGGTCACTTCGGGAGCGAGATCGTGAATGACATTGGAAGCAATATAGGGCGGATTTGAGACAATCGCGTGAAAGGATCCCTGGATGTCCTCGAACCAATTCGACTGTACGGCCTCAAAACGATCCTGCAACCCGTTTCTTTCTGCATTCGATCTTGCCGTTAAAAGTGCATTCGCCGATATGTCGCTGCCGACACCTGACGCATCAGGACATTCGCTCAAAAGCGCAAGGCATATCGCCCCGGTCCCGGTTCCCATGTCAAGGATATGGAGACGGCGTTGCGCCTTTGCAAGATCTTTGAGGTAGACGAGAACCGTATCGACCAGAATTTCCGTATCCGGCCGCGGTTCCAGCGTTTCGGCCGAGAGCCGAAGCGGCAGACCATAGAATTCCCGTTCGCCGAGAATGCGATGCACCGGCTCATGACCAAGCCGCCGCTCCAGCGCTCTGAAAATCACTTCTGCCTGCTCGGCAGAAAGCCTCTCGGCCGATCGCGTCAACAGCTCGGTCGGCGACAGTTTCAGAAGGCCCGCGACAAGCAGCCGCGCATCGGTCGCCGCATCGACGATACCTGCTTCGGTGAAGCGGCGGCGCGCATCGGCAAGCATATCGGCGACCGTCGAGCTCATTGTTGCTCGCCGAGCTGCGCCAGCTGGCTGGCCTGGTAATCGGCCATCAGCGCGTCGACGACCTCCTCGATCTCGCCTTCCATCATCCGGTCGAGCTTATAGAGCGTTAGGTTGATGCGATGGTCCGTTACCCGTCCCTGCGGGAAATTATAGGTGCGGATACGTTCCGAGCGGTCGCCCGAGCCGACCTGGCTCTTGCGATCGGCAGAACGCTCGCTGTCGGCCCTCTGCCGCTCGGCATCGTAAAGCCTGGAGCGCAGTACCTGCATAGCCTTGGCGCGATTTTGGTGTTGCGATTTTTCCGAGCTGGTGACGACGATGCCGCTCGGCAGGTGGGTAATGCGCACCGCCGAGTCCGTCGTATTGACGTGCTGGCCGCCCGCACCCGAAGAGCGCATCGTGTCGATGCGGATATCCTCAGCCCGGATCTCGATGTCGATTTCCTCGGCCTCCGGCAGCACCGCAACCGTTGCGGCCGACGTATGGATGCGCCCGCCCGCCTCGGTTTCCGGCACACGCTGCACGCGATGCACGCCGGATTCGAATTTCAGCTTGGCGAAGACACCCTTGCCGGTGATCGTCGCGATGATTTCCTTATAGCCGCCGGCTTCGCCCTCGCTCGCCGAGAGCACCTCCACCTTCCAGCCCTTTTCCGCCGCAAAGCGCTCGTACATGCGAAAGAGATCGCCGGCGAAAAGGGCCGCTTCCGAGCCGCCCGTACCGGCGCGGATTTCGAGGATCGCGCTCTTTTCGTCGGCCGCGTCCTTCGGCAGAAGCAGGATCTGCATCTCCTGCTCGAGCGCCTCGATCTGCTCTTTCACCTCTGGCAGCTCGAGTTCGGCCAGGTCGCGCATCTCGCGGTCGACCGACCTGTCCTCGAGCAGCGTTTCGAGGTCGGCAAGCTCGGCGACGGCCTTCTCATAGGCGCGGATCTTCGTCACGACTGGCTGCAGCTCCGAATATTCGGATGCGAGCTTCACATAGACATCGGCAGCCGGGCCAGCCGACATGCGCGCCTCGATTTCGCCGAAACGGCGTTCCAGCTCGCGCATCTTTTCAACGGGAAGCTTCGCCACCCTTCACTCCGATTCTTCTTAATCTCTGTCTAAAGGGGAATATTGTGGCTCTCGGCGAAGCGGGCAAGCACCTCGCGCATCGGCATCAAGGCGTGGTGATCGTCCAGCACCTCGTCCATCGCCTTCGTCAGTGCCCCGACATCGAGCCCGAGCAGCATCGCCTTCACCGGACCGATCGAGGCCGGCGACATCGAGATCGAGCGGAAACCAATGCCGAGTAGCGCCATCGCCGAGATCGGTTTGCTGGCGAGCTCGCCGCAGAGCGTCACCGGTGTCTTGTTCCGGTCCGCCCCGCGCACGATATCGCGCAGGATGCGCAAGAACGGCTTGCCGAGCGGATCAAAGCGGTCCGAGACCCGCGCATTGCCGCGATCGACCGCCATGGAGAACTGGAAGAGATCGTTCGAACCCACCGAGACGAAATCGACCGCCTCCATCAGTTCGTCGAGCTGCCAAAGCAGTGCAGGCACCTCCAGCATTGCTCCGAATTGCAGCTTGCGCGGCAGCCCGTGGCCAAAACGCGAGAGATGCTGCACTTCCTTCTGCAACAACTCGCGCACCATCCTCAGCTCGGAAACCTCGGTCACCATCGGCACCATCAGCTTCAGCTCGGTGTCGGCCGATGCCTTCAGCAGGGCGCGCAACTGGGTGCGCAACAGTCCCGGCCGGTCGAGCGACAACCGGATGGCGCGCCAGCCGAGTGCCGGATTTTCTTCCTCATGGCCGCGGAAATACGGCACCACCTTGTCGCCGCCGATATCGAGCGTACGGAAGGTGACGGTGCGACCTGCCGCCTGCTTTATCACATTGCGGTAGAACTGCTCCTGCTCCTCCGCCTTCGGCATGGTGGAGGCGATCATGAACTGCAGTTCGGTCCGGAACAGGCCGATGCCCTCGGCGCCTGATTCCGAAAGCTGCGGCAGGTCGACCAGCAGGCCGGCATTCATCATCAGCGCGATCCGCTGCCCATCCTTGGTCACCGGCTCGACGGCGCGCAGCGCCCGGAACTGCTCCTGCCGCCTGGCGCGGAAGCGGACCTTTTCCTCGTAGGAGCGCCGGTGATCGGCCATCGGCCGCAGATGCACATGTCCCTCGTCGGCGTCGATGATCACGGCATCGCCGTTCTCGGCGAGCGCCACCACGCCCGCTGCCTGGCCGATGACCGGAATGCCCATGGCGCGGGCGACGATCACCACGTGGCTCGTCACCGCCCCTTCTTCCAGCACCAGTCCACGGACATTAGAACGCGGATAATCGAGCAGTTCGGCTGCTCCCATCGCGCGCGCCAGGATGATTGCGTCGCTGGGGAAACCTTCGGCGGTCGTCCGGCCGGTATAACCGGTCAACTGTCTGAGCAGACGGTTCGCCAGATCCTCGAAATCATGCATGCGTTCGCGCAGATATGGGTCGGTCAACCGCATCATTCGCGCCTTGGTGTCGCTCTGCACTTTCTCGACCGCCGCTTCCGCCGTCAGGCCGTTGCGGATCGCCTCCTCGAGCTTGCGCACCCAGCCCTGGTCATGCGCAAACATGCGATAGGTTTCGAGCACCTCGCGGTGTTCGCCCTCCATCGAGACGTCGCGACGCGACAGCATGTCGTCGATCGAAATCCTGAGCGAGCCCATGGCTTCGGCCAGCCGCCGGATTTCCTTCTCGGCATCCTCGTTCAGCAGGTTGGTGACGACGATGCGCGGCTCGTGCAGCACAACGTAACCGAGGCCGATGCCGTCATTATAAGTATCGCCATCCACCGTCACCGAACGCGTCAGGTCGAGTTCGAGGCCCGGCTTGGTGATCTTCTTGAGCTCGCCGGTGGCGATCATCTCTGCAAGCACCATCGCCGTCGTCTCGAGCGCTTCAACCTCTTCCTCGCGATAGTTGCGGCTCGCCTTGTTCTGCACGACGAGAACGCCGAGCGAGCGCCCCGTCCTGAGGATCGGCACGCCGAGGAAGGAATGGTAGATTTCTTCGCCCGTTTCCGGCAGGTAGCGGAAGGCAGGGTGCGACTGCGCGTCGGAAAGGTTGAGCGGCTGGGCTGAGGCCGCGATGGTGCCGACAAGGCCTTGCCCCATCTTCAGTTGCGCCAAGTGCACGGCCTCACGGTTGAGGCCTTCTGTCGCATAGAGTTCGAGGACGCCGTCGGCGCGCAGCACATAGACGGAGCAAACCTCCGCCACCATGTTGCCGGCGATCTGGCGGACGATCCGGTCAAGCCGCTCCTGCGGCTCCAGCGGCTCCGCCATTAACTCGCGCAACCGCCTGAGCAGCACGCGCGGACCGCCGGAAAGGTCTCTCATGGCGTCTCAAGCTCCCGAAACAACGCACTCAGTCCCGGCGGGCCGGCCCTCGTCTCCTCAACCTGAAGGGGCAGGGCGCCCGCTGGGAATCAATTCTTATCCAGACCGTAGCAGGAATGCAAAGTCCTGACAGCGAGTTCTGCATAGGGACCGTCGATCAGGATGGAAATCTTGATCTCGGAGGTGGTGATCGCCTTGATGTTGATGCCTTTTTCGGCAAGTGCACGAAATGCGGTAGCAGCAACGCCCGCATGGCTGCGCATGCCGATGCCGATGACCGATACTTTCACCAGCCCCGATTCGTTTTGCACGACATCGTAGCCGATCTTCTCCTTATGGTCGCCGAGCACCTTGATCGCCTTCTCGACGTCGCCTGATGGTACTGTGAAGGTCATGTCGGTCTTCGATCCGTCCTCGGAAATATTCTGGACGATCATGTCGACATTGATATGGGATTCGGCGAGCGGCCCGAAGATCGCCGCGGAAACGCCCGGCCGGTCGGCAAGACGGCGTAGCGAGATCTGAGCCTCATCCTTGGCATAGGCGATGCCGGTGACTACTTCCTGTTCCACGATTTCATCCTCGTCACAAATCAGCGTTCCGGGCGGGTTCAACAGATCGCCCATGCCCGGAGCATCGGGATCTTCGAATGACGAGCGCACGAAGGTGCGCACCTTGTGTACCATGGCAAGCTCGACCGAGCGCACCTGCAGTACCTTGGCGCCGAGCGAGGCCATTTCCAGCATTTCCTCGAAGGCGATCTTCTTCAGCCTGCGCGCCTTCGGCACGATGCGCGGGTCGGTCGTGTAGACGCCGTCGACATCAGTATAGATATCGCAGCGGTCCGCCTTGACAGCTGCCGCGATTGCGACGGCCGAGGTATCCGATCCGCCGCGCCCCAGCGTCGCGATACGGTTGTCGGGTCCCAACCCCTGGAAGCCGGAGATGACGGCGACCTGCCCCTCGCCCATCCGCTTGACGATGTCGGAGCCGTCGATCTCCATGATCCGTGCCGCGCCATGCGCGTTGTCGGTGCGGATCGGGATCTGCCATCCCTGCCAAGAACGGGCATTGATATCCATCGCCTGCAATGCAATGGCCAGCAGCCCGGAGGTCACCTGCTCGCCGGATGCGACCACCGCATCATATTCCCGCGCATCGTAAAATGGAGAATTGGCGCCGATCACCTTCGGCGTGCCCTGGACCCAGCCGACCAGTTCGTTGGTCTTGCCGGACATGGCCGAGACGACCACCGCCACCTCGTGCCCGGCATCGACTTCGCGTTTTACGTGGCGGGCAACGTTCTTGATGCGGTCCAGGTCAGCGACGGATGTGCCGCCGAATTTCATTACGATGCGTGCCATATGCCTCTACCACGACTGGCGCCGGGAAATCGGAAAACCGGACCCGGCATCACGAAAGCTCTGGGGCAAACCGCTAGGCCCAAGAGCCGGATTCCCAACTTCCGGAACCGCTCTAAAGCCCAGGTCCCCAAAGGCCCCAAGTTGCGGCGTCTCATAGCGAGTTTGGCGGGGGGAGGCAAGCGCACGCGATAAAAGCTATTGGCGAGCGGATCCGCGCTCGCCAATCCCCTGATCCGCGCCCTTGACTTATGCCCCCGATCGTCCGACTTCACATGTCACGAATGAAGGAGTGGACGATGACGGAAACCGCCAGAAGCACGATTGACCAGGGCGAGGTGGACCGCTTTTCGGCGATGGCGGCGGAATGGTGGAGCCCGACCGGCAAGTTCAAACCACTGCACAAATTCAATCCCGTCCGGCTCGCCTATATAAGAGACAAGGTCTGCCAGAATTTCGGCCATGATCCGAAAAGCCCGCGCCCGCTCGAGGGTCTGCGTGTGCTCGATATCGGATGCGGCGGCGGCCTGTTGTCCGAACCTGTCGCTCGCATGGGCGCCTCCGTCGTCGGCGCCGATCCGTCCGAGAAGAATATCGGCATCGCCTCCACCCATGCCGCAGCCTCCGGCGTTTCGGTCGACTATCGCGCCGTCACCGCCGAGGAGCTTGCGGATGCTGGCGAGACCTTCGATATCGTCTTGAACATGGAAGTTGTCGAGCACGTCGCCGATGTCGAATTCTTCATGACCACCTGCGCGAAAATGGTCCGCCCCGGCGGCCTGATCTTCGTTGCCACCATCAACCGCACGATGAAGGCGGCAGCGCTTGCCATCTTCGCCGCCGAGAACATTCTGCGCTGGCTGCCGCGCGGCACCCATCAGTATGAAAAGCTGGTGCGCCCGGAAGAACTGGAAAAGCCGCTGGCGGCAAGCGGCCTTGAGATCACCGACCGGACCGGCGTCTTCTTCAATCCGCTGTCGAACCAGTGGAACCTGTCCAAGGATATGGACGTCAATTATATGCTGCTGGCGAAGCGGCCGGCATAATTCCCGCCGTCAATAAGCCGGCTGCACTTTCAGCAGAACGAGATGCAGGCCGAAATTGTAGGCGGCCAGACGCCCGGACTGGATGTCAGTTCACGTCCTCCGGCAAAACCGGAATGGCCGCGATCTCAATGCCCTCTTCCAGGAGCGCCTGCGCCTCGTCGACCGTCGCCTGGCCGATGATGCCGCGGGCATCCGCCTCGCCATAATGGATCTTGCGGGCTTCCTCGGGAAACTGCGTGCCGACGTCCTCTGAATTGGCCTTGACCGCCGCAACGGCCTCCTTGAGTTTTTGCAGGGCCTCGCGGCGCATGGCATCCATCGCCAGCGTCTGCCTCTCGTCCTTCCCGCGCGCAGTCGACACCGAAGGCGCCATCAACAGCTTGGAAATGGCGGCGGAATGACAGACCGGGCAGGTCAGGAAACCGGCTTCGACCTGACGGTCGAAATCGGCGCTTTCCGAAAACCAGCCTTCGAATTCATGGGCATTGTCACAAGTGAGGGAATAGCGGATCAAGCGGCGACGCCTCCGGCGATTGCCCCTGCAATCCTCTCAACCGAGAATTCCCGCCCATTCTTCAGGTTCGGGATCTTGTCATGCGCAGCCTTGACCGCGCCGGGATCGATCTCGGCGACGATGACCGCCTCGCCGGCGGCGCCGGCCGACGCCAGCACCGTGCCCCAGGGATCAATGATCATCGAATGGCCGAAAGTCTCGCGCCCGTCCTCGTGCCGGCCGGCCTGTGCAGCGGCGATGACGAAGACCCCGTTCTCGATCGCGCGTGCCCTGAGCAGGATCTCCCAATGCGCCTCGCCGGTCTGCTTGGTGAAGGCGGCGGGAACCGTCATCACTTCAGCGCCGGCCATGGCCTGGGCGCGGAAGAGTGCAGGGAAACGCACGTCGTAGCAGATCGCGAAGCCCATTTCCGCAAAGGGCAGCGACAGGACGCGGGCCTCCGAGCCGGCTGTATAAGCAGCACTTTCACGCCAGCTCTCGCCATTGTCGAGGTCGACGTCGAACATATGGATCTTGTCGTAGCGATTGAGAATCCTGCCGTCGGGACCGAACAGGAAACCGCGATTGGCGATCTTGCCGTCGGCAAGGGCGATCGCCGTCGAACCGACATGCATGTGGATGCCGAATTCCGCAGCGAGCTCAGAGCCGGTCTTGACGATGATGTCATGCGCCTCGTCGGCAAGCACGGCGCGTGCCGCCGTACGGTCGCGCTGCAGCATTCCGGTCATCTCGGGCGTCTGTACATAAGTCGCGCCCTGGCCAGCGGCCTCGCGCACCAGCTGCGCCATGGCCGCGGCATTCCTCACCGGATCGACCCCGGAGCACATCTGGACGGCGGCGGCCTTGAAGCTCATCGGCTCTTCCTCAAGCTGCCAGCATCGGATCGAGCCTGCCGGCCCGATCGAGTGCAAAGAGATCGTCGCAACCGCCGACATGTTCGATGCCGATGAATATCTGCGGAAAGGTCGTACGCCCGTTCGACTTGCCGATCATCTCCCGGCGAAGATCCGGCGAAAAGGTCGCGTCGTGCTCGACATATTCGACGCCCTTTTCTTCGAGAAGGGACTTGGCGCGGCTGCAATAGCCGCAAAACTGCCGTGTATAGATGGTGACGGGTACCATAATCTCTCCAGACCGACGCCGGGTATTTCTGTCATATAGGCTCGGAGAGAGCCCTTGCAAAGGTCAAAACCGTGATCTCAGCCGCACCCGCCTTGCGCAGTGTCCGGCTTGCCGCAGCGACCGTCGCCCCTGTTGTATAGACGTCGTCGATAAGCACGATGCGCTTGCCGAAAATGTCGTTTTCGCAACCCTTGGCGATCGCGAAAGCGCCCCTGACATTGTCCTCGCGCGCCTTGGCGCCAAGGCCGACCTGCTGGCTGGTGCGCTTGACGCGAATAAGCGTGGCGGCAAGCAGCGGCTTGCCCGAGAGCTTTGCCATGTGGCGGGCAAGCTCTGCTGCCTGGTTGAACTTGCGCGCCAGCATACGGGTGCGATGCAGCGGCACTGGGATCAGCGCATCGCAGCTTTCGACCGTCCCATCGGAGGCCCGCAGCATCCAGGCGGCCATCATCGGCGCCAGATCGGTGCGATCTCGATATTTCAGCCCATGGACGAGATCACGGACCGCATGATCGTGGGTCGCAGCCGACCGTAGCCGGTCGAAGGGCGGCGGGTTGGCGATCGCCTCGGCGCTGAGGATCCCGGCGCCGAGATCGTGCGAGAAGGGAATGCCGAGCACCTCGCAATAAGGCCGTTCGATGAAGCGGATACCAGACCAACATTTCGCACAGAGCCCGCGATGGCCGCCGGTCGAAATACCGCAGACGGAACAGGCGGGCGGATAAAAGAAATCGGCAAGCGCCGAAAACGGCCGCAAGAGATGCGTCCGCAAGAATTCTGCCGGTCTTTTCAATTCGATTGGCCCCATGCCCGAGAGACTAGCGCGTTCTCCACGAAAGGAAAATCGTCTTGCCGCAAAGGCGGCGCGGGACTAAGGACATCGCCATGGAAACGATCTTCGACAGAGCCCTGATCGCCGCACATCGCCATCGCGCGCTTGTAAACAACGACCCGAAAGCCGCCTTCCTGCTCGACATTGCCGCTGAGGAAATGGCCGAGAGGCTTACGGTGGTCGAGCGGACTTTCGAGACCGCCGTCGAACTGCATGGCGCAACCGGTGCTGCCGCCCGTGCCGCGCTAGAGACGGGCAAAATCGGCACGATGATCCGCATCGAAAGCGAGAAGGTCTATGCCGGACCGGGCGAAACCTTGATCGAGGCGCCGCTGGAGGATGTGCCGCTCGAACCGCAATCGGCCAATCTTATCCTTGCGCCGCTCAGCCTGCATCTGACCAACGATACGCCGGGTGTCTTCATCCAGATCCGCCGTGCCCTGAAACCGGACGGCCTGTTCCTGGCCGCGATCCCCGGCGCCGGCACGTTGCAGGAATTGCGCGACGTGCTGCTGGCCGCCGAGGTCGAGATGACGGGTGGCGCAAGCCCGCGTGTCATTCCCTTCGCCGACGTGCGCGATGTCGGCAGCCTCATGCAGCGCGCCGGCTTCACGTTGCCGGTGATCGACGCTGAGAACTATACGGTGCGATATGATTCGCTCTTTCCGCTGATGCGGGATCTGAGAGCGATGGGCATGAGCAATCCACTTGCAGCCCGCGCCCGGATGCCCCTGACGCGCGCCTTCTTCCTGCGCGCAGCGGAGATCTACGCCGAACGTTATTCCGATCCCGATGGACGTATCCGCGCCACCTTCTCGATCATCTATGTCTCGGGATGGTCTGCCCACGAGAGCCAGCAAAAGCCGCTCAGGCCAGGTTCGGCCAAGGCGCGCCTTGCCGATGCACTGAAGGTAGACGAGTACAAGCTCAAGCAGTAGCGGCCGGCGTCTTCAATTCGCGGGCAGATTGTTGCCGATCACGTTGAAGACGCCTTGCAAGGCGCCGGTGAAGGCTCCGAGACCGGAGATGAGCGCGCCACAAATGAGGGCGGCGATCAAGCCATACTCGATTGCCGTCGCACCTCTGTTATCCGCAAGAAATGCTTTCAAAATACGCATTATTACGCGACCCTCTGAGCGAAACCGACTGCAAACGACCAATTCCACGATTATCGGGGACGGCCGGCATTCTTCAGCAACCGCCGACGCCATAGCCCTGGACGACGCAGACCGACCCGGGCGTCTCCTGAAGAACGCTGCGGCGGATGGTGTAACGCTTGCCGCTTTCACTCTTCGGGATTGATCCCGTCGTGATCGTATCGAAGTCCGCCGGCGCGCTGGCAAAAACGCTTTTCTTCGAGGAATCCGCAAGCATCGGCGTCAGAATGAGCGTCAGCGCGACCACCGCCGTGCCGAACAGAAGGGCGATATTCAGCGCACCCGTCCTGCGCGAGGCAGACGAAGCCCGTTCCTTTTCCCGGACAGCTTTCCAGAAATCATCGTCCATGACGTCAAGCCTTTTAATACACGCACGCCAGATGCTTGATTGAGGCCGATCTTTGGCAGAAGGTGCTAAACGATCCATTAATATCCACAGCCGAAAACGGTGTGGCACAATAATAATCAGATAACGCTAAAGTAAATCCTGCAACATCGGGATGAGCGGCTCGTCGGCCGGCGGCATCGGGTAATCGCGCAGCGCCTGCGGACGCACCCATTTCAGCGCCTGGCCCTCCCGGCCCCGGGGAATGCCCTCATGGCGCCGGCAGATATAAAGCGGCATCAAAAGATGGAAGGTCTCGTAAGAATGGCTGGCAAAGGTAAGCGGCGCAAGGCAGGCGATCTTGGTGATGATGCCGAGCTCTTCCTCGAGCTCGCGCACGAGCGTTTCCTCCGGCGTCTCGCCGGGCTCGACCTTGCCGCCGGGAAACTCCCAGAGCCCGGCAAGCGACTTTCCCTCGGGACGCTGCGCCAACAGGATACGCCCATCGGCATCGATCAGCGCACAGGCGGCGACCAGCAATATCTTCCGGCCTGCCTCGCTCATCGCGGCTCCTTTTGCCAATAGCAATAATGATAGGCGTCGCGAAAACCGAGGCGCTCATAGAGTGCGATAGCCGGGCGGTTGGACAGCTTCACCTGCAGCCAGGCCGAACGGGCGCTGCGCATGCGCGCCCAGCGTAGCGCCGAGGTCAGGATTTCGGTGCCAAGCCCCTCGCGCCGCCGCGTCTCGGAGACCGAAAGCGACATGATGCCGGCAAGGTCATTGTCCTGGACGCAGAGAACGGTCGCAAGCGGACCGTCCGTCGCATTCTCGATCATGAACAGGCCGGATGGCGGCTTGATCGCCGAAATGATCTCGGCAAGCGCCGGCTTCAGCCTCAGTGGCGCCTGGTCGACGGCAAGATTGGCGTCGACGAACCGGCCGACGTCATGGGTCGGCAGGTGATCGAGCGTATCCGGCAGCTCCGCCTCGGCAAGGTCGCAGGTCATCACCACCGTCTCATCGAAGCACGTCCAGTTCTGCGTGCGCAGAAGTTCGATCAGCATCGGCGAGGCAAGCGGCGTCTGGCGGACCACGGCAGCGCGTCCATAGGCCTCGAACTTCCGGCGCGCTTTTTCGAGGCGGATTTCGACGTCGCGATGATCCGAAGGATCGAGCGGCACGATCGAATTCAGCCGGTTGGACGGGTGACCGGCCGTCAGCCGCACCTGCCAGCTGCCGTCATATTGCACGGATGCCGCCGGCCAGGCGCGGAAGCCGACGGCCTCCAGCCTGCGCACCAGCGGCAGATTGTGTAGGGAAATGGATGCCTGCGCCAATGAACGATCAGCTCCGATAGTCGCCATTGATCGCAACATATTCCTTGGTGAGGTCGCAGGTCCAGACCGTTGCCGTGCCGGCGCCGAGCCCGATATCGACTTTGACGGGGATATCCTGCGCCTTCATGACGTTCGAGGCCGCCTCCTCGGAATAATCGGGATCACGCTCGCCATTGACGGCAACCCTGATGTCGCCGAACCAGATGGCAAGCCGGTCGCGGTCTGCCATCTCGCCGGACTTGCCGACGGCCATGACGATACGGCCCCAATTGGCGTCCTCGCCGGCGGCGGCCGTCTTGACCAGCGGCGAATTGGCGATCGACAGCCCGATACGCTTGGCGGCGGCATCGCTCTCTGCGCCCGTCACGGTGATTTCGAGCATCTTGGTGGCGCCCTCGCCGTCCCGCACCACCTGCAGCGACAGATCCTTCAGCACTTCATTGAGTGCGGCTCGGAAGGCGGCAAGGCGCGGATCGTCGGCGCGGTCGATGCGGGCCTGGCCGTCCTCGGCTGCGGCACCCGTTGCAAACAGCATCAGTGTGTCGGAGGTGGAGGTGTCGCTGTCGACGGTCATGGAATTGAAGGTCGGGCCGACGCCGTCGGACAGCAGCGCCTGCAGCGCGGCAGGCGCGATGTCGGCATCGGTGACGACGAAGGAGAGCATCGTCGCCATATCAGGCGCGATCATGCCGGCGCCCTTGGCGATGCCATTGATCGTCACCGCCACGCCGCCGATCTCGGCGCTGCGGGTCGAAACCTTCGGATAGGTGTCGGTCGTCATGATCGCCTTGGCCGCCTCGAACCAGAAATCGCCGGTCGCTTCGACCTGCATCCGTTCCAGAACGCCTGAGAATTTGGTGGCATCGAGCGGTTCGCCAATGACGCCGGTCGAGGCCAGATAGACCTCGTTCTCGGCACAGCCGACGGCAGCGGCAGCCGACTTCGCCGTCAGCGCGGTCGCCTGGCGGCCCTTCAGGCCGGTGAAAGCATTGGCATTGCCTGAGTTGACGACGACGGCGCGGGCGCTGCCGTGGGGGAGGTTGGCCCGGCAGAAATCGACCGGCGCCGACGGGCACTTGGAGCGGGTAAAAACGCCCGCGACGGTCGCCGGCCTGTCGAAGACCATCATCAGCACGTCGGTACGGTTCTTGTACTTGATGCCGGCGGAAGCCGTCGCCATGCGCACGCCGCGCAGCGGTGGCATCGAGACGAAGGATTTCGGAGCGAGCGGAGAGACGGAACCGGACATGATGAGACCTGCCAATGAGCATTTCCAGGCGAAATGGAAACCGGTTCGCCGTCCGGAAATGCGACAACCACGATAGTGAAGGGCCCGGAAGAACCGGGCCCTAGGCGATTATTATTACTGCTGCGGCGCCGGCGCGACGGGCTCGCTGCCCGGCTCCGGCTGCTTGTTGGCTTGGTCGTAACCCTTGCGCAGCGTCTCGTCCGTGATCTCGATCTTGGACGAGGCCTTCGCCTGGTTCAGAAGCGCAAGATACTTGTCGCGCATGACGAGCTGACGAACCTGATCCTGCACCTGATCGAAGGGCGGCGGCGGCGCATCGCGCTTATCTTCGACCTTGATGACGTGAAAGCCGAAATCGGTCTTAACAGGCGTCTTTGAATATGTGCCTTTCTCAAGCACGAAGGCTGCGTCTTCGAATTCCTTGACCATGCGGCCGCGCGAGAAATAACCGAGGTCGCCGCCTTCCGACTTGTTCGGATCGGTGGATTTCTCCTTGGCGAGTTCGGCGAAATCCTTGCCGGCGTCGAGCTGCTTGATGATGTCCTTGGCTTCGTCCTCGGTCTTGACGAGGATATGACGGGCGTGGACTTCCTCCTGCTTCGGCAGGGCGGCGACTTCCTTGTCGTAACGGGCCTTGACTTCGTCAGGCGTTACGATGTCGACGACATGCTTCTTGAAATAGGCATTGTGCAGCTCGCGATCGGTGAGATACTGCATGCGCTTCTTGAATTCGTCGGTCTGATCGAGCTTCTCGGTCGCAGCGTCGGCGGCGAGCAGCTTCACGTCGATGGCGGCGGAAAGGGCTGCGACCTTCTTCTGGTCATCGGGAAGCTGTGCCAGCTGGGGGTCGAGATTGGCGACGGCGAGGTCGAGTTCCGACTGGTGGATCTCCAGGGCGCCGACCGTGGCGATGACGGCGTCATCGGCATAGGCCGGGGCCTGGAGCGCAACGAAAGTTGCAAACGCCAGAACGGCAAGTTTGTTGGTGCTCAACATGAAATACCCTTCACAGTTACATTGCCGGTTTCAGCATCCCCTGAATCCGGCCCAAAATAGCCATCAACACCGGATTGTGGCCTTTCTGTATCCGCCAAATCCGTTGACATCATTCGACCCCCCTCTTATCTGTCACGCAACCTCGCGTCCAGAACAGTTTCCGGGCGTTTTAAGGCGCGCGCCTGATTTTCGGCTGGGCCGCGAACAAGAAACGCCGGGGATGAATATTGAGAAAGGGCCAGTCATATGGTCAGCTTTGGCGGTATAGCCCGCAAGTTATTTGGGTCTTCCAACGACCGCCGCGTGCGGTCCTTCCAGCCGAACGTCATTGCCATCAACTCTATCGAAGAGAAGACGAAGGCCCTGACGGACGAGCAGCTCGCGGCAAAGACCGTGGAGTTTCGCGCCCTGCTCGCCGAGGGCAAGACGCTGGACGACATTCTGATCCCGGCCTTTGCTGTCGTGCGCGAAGCCTCGCGCCGCGTCCTCGGCCTGCGACCTTTTGACGTACAGCTGGTCGGCGGCATGATCCTGCATTCGAATGCGATCGCCGAGATGAAAACCGGCGAAGGCAAGACCCTTGTCGCCACCCTGCCGGTCTATCTGAACGCGCTTTCCGGCAAGGGCGTGCACGTCGTCACCGTCAACGATTACCTCGCCCAGCGCGATGCCGCCAACATGGGCCGCGTCTACGGCTTCCTCGGCATGACCACCGGCGTCATCGTCCACGGCCTTTCCGACGAGGAACGTCACGCGGCCTATGCCTGCGACATCACCTACGCCACCAACAACGAACTCGGCTTCGATTATCTGCGCGATAACATGAAGTACGAGAAGAACCAGATGGTCCAGCGCGGCCACAACTTCGCGATCGTCGACGAAGTGGACTCGATCCTCGTCGACGAGGCGCGCACGCCGCTCATCATCTCCGGTCCGCTCGACGACCGCTCCGAACTCTATAATACGATCGACGCCTTCATTCCGATGCTGGCTCCCAGCGATTACGAGATCGACGAAAAGCAGCGCTCGGCCAACTTCTCCGAAGAGGGCACCGAGAAGCTGGAAAACCTGCTCCGCCAGGCTGGCCTCTTGAAGGGCAACGCGCTCTACGACATTGAGAACGTTGCCATCGTCCACCACATCAACAATGCGCTGAAGGCTCACAAGCTCTTCCAGCGCGACAAGGACTATATCGTCCGCAACGACGAAGTGGTCATCATCGACGAGTTCACCGGCCGTATGATGCCGGGTCGCCGCTATTCGGAAGGCCAGCACCAGGCGCTCGAAGCCAAGGAAAAGGTGCAGATCCAGCCGGAAAACCAGACGCTGGCCTCGATCACCTTCCAGAATTATTTCCGCATGTACGACAAGCTCGCCGGCATGACCGGTACGGCGCAGACGGAAGCGGAAGAATTCGCCAATATCTACAATCTCGATGTCATCGAGGTCCCGACCAACCTGCCGATCAAGCGCCTCGACGAGGATGACGAGGTCTACCGGACCTTCGACGAAAAGTTCAAGGCGATCATCGAAGAGATCCTCGACGCCCACAAGCGCGGTCAGCCGGTGCTGGTCGGCACCACCTCGATCGAGAAATCGGAACTGCTCGCCGAGCGCCTGCGCAAGCAGGGCTTCGACGACTTCAAGGTGCTGAACGCCCGCTACCACGAGCAGGAAGCTTATATCGTCGCCCAGGCCGGCGTGCCGGGTGCCATCACCATCGCCACCAACATGGCCGGCCGCGGCACCGACATCCAGCTCGGCGGCAACCTCGACATGCGCATCGAGCGCGAACTCGGCGAAGTCGAAGCCGGTCCGGAGCGTGACGCCCGGATCCAGGCGATCATCGAGGAGATCAAACAGCTTAAGCAGAAGGCGCTCGAAGCCGGCGGCCTCTACGTCATCGCCACCGAACGCCATGAAAGCCGCCGCATCGACAACCAGCTCCGCGGCCGCTCCGGCCGTCAGGGCGACCCCGGCCGCTCGAAGTTCTACCTCTCGCTTCAGGACGACCTGATGCGCATCTTCGGTTCCGACCGCATGGACAGCATGCTGACCAAGCTCGGCCTCAAG
Organism: Rhizobium sp. LARHSG275; assembly: GCF_052871115.1. Lineage (NCBI taxonomy): Bacteria > Pseudomonadati > Pseudomonadota > Alphaproteobacteria > Hyphomicrobiales > Rhizobiaceae > Rhizobium > Rhizobium sp. LARHSG275. The sequence continues at coordinate 23,032 of NZ_JBIXJN010000020.1, forward strand.
GAAGGCGAGGCGATCGTCCATCCCTGGATCAACAAGGCCCTGGAGCGCGCCCAGAAGAAGGTCGAAGCTCGCAACTTCGATATCCGCAAGAACCTGTTGAAGTATGACGACGTTCTCAACGATCAGCGCAAGGTGATCTTCGAGCAGCGCCTCGAACTGATGGAATCGACCAACATATCCGAGACCGTCTCCGACATGCGCCGCGAGGTGATAGAGGACATGGTCGACAAGCATATCCCCGAGCGCGCCTATGCCGAACAATGGGATGCTGTCGGCCTGAAGACCGGCGCTTTGAACATCCTCAATCTCGACCTGCCGGTCGAGGACTGGGTGAAGGAAGAAGGAATCGGCGAGGACGATATCCGCGAGCGCCTGACCGAAGCCGCCAATGCGGCCTTCACGGAAAAGGCCGAGCGTTTCGGCGACGACATCATGCATTATGTCGAACGCTCGATCGTCATGCAGACGCTTGATCATCTTTGGCGCGAGCACATCGTCAACCTGGACCATCTGCGCTCCGTCATCGGCTTCCGCGGCTATGCCCAGCGCGATCCGCTACAGGAATACAAGTCGGAGGCCTTCGAGCTCTTCACCGCGCTGCTCAACAATCTGCGCGAGGCCGTCACTGCCCAGCTGATGCGCGTCGAACTGGTGCAGCAGGCGCCTGCCGAGCCTGAACCGCCGCTGATGCAGGCCCATCATCTGGATCCGACGACCGGCGAGGACGATTTCGCCCCGGCGATCTACCAGGCGTCGGAAGTCATCGTTTCGCCTGAAAACCGCAACCCGGATGATCCCGCCACCTGGGGCAAGGTCGGCCGCAACGAGACCTGCCCCTGCGGCTCCGGCAAGAAATACAAGCACTGCCACGGCGCCTTCGAGCAGGTCTGAGGCAAGCCCGCAAAGATCCGCGAAAATGCCGCCTTCGGGCGGCATTTTCTTTTCTGCGGCAACGCCGAAAATCCGAATTTCAGCGTTGGACGGCAGCCCAATCCGGAACCGTTTCTTAACCCTGTCCTGTCAAGACTTCAGGGGCGATTTGCCTGACCTCAGAGTTTTGCGTGTTCATCATGGCGGTCATAGAAACAGCGGAGAAGATGCTGCCCGCGGGCCTGCGCCCAATCGGCGGCCGTACGCTGCGCATGCTTGCCGCCGTGCTCACCGAACGCGGGGAGAAGGCGGCCGCCCAACGCATGGCGCTGACGGCGTTTTCGATCCGTATCCTCAGCGCAGCACTCGCCTTCGTCTCCCAGATCGTGCTTGCCCGGCTGATGGGCGAGTATGAATACGGCATCTTCGTTTTCGTCTGGGTGCTGGTCGTCGTCTTCGGCGATCTCTCATGCCTCGGTTTCCACACCGCGATCGTCCGCTTCTTGCCGCAATACAGGGCTGCCGGCGCCTTCGAGGAAATCCGCGGCCTGACCGGCACGGCGCGGATCTTCGCGCTGCTGTCCGGCACGGCGGTGCTCGCCGCCGGCATGCTCGGGCTGCATTTCTTCGGCGATATGATCCAGGTCTATTATCTCGTCCCGATCTTCATCGGCCTGCTCGCCATGCCGATGATCGCGCTCGGCGACATTCTGGAAGGCACATCACGGGCGAACCATTGGCCGGTGATGGCGCTGAGCCCGGTCTACATCGTCCGCCCGATCCTCATCATCCTCTTCATGCTGATCGCGATTGCCATCGGCGCCGAGCACACGGCCGTCACCGCAATGCAGGCAGCACTCGTCGCCACCTTCGTCACCGCTCTCGGCCAGTATGTCGCAACGCTCTACCGCCTTCGCCGGCATTATGACGAAGGCCCGCGCAAGGTCGATTTCCTCGCCTGGTTCAGCGTCGCCTTCCCGATTTTCCTGATCGAGGGCGTGAGCTTCCTGCTCACCAATTCCGATGTCGTCGTCGTCGGCATCTTCCTCGAGCCGCACGACGTCGCCATCTATTTCGCCGCCGCCAAGACGATGGCGCTGGTGCATTTCATCAATTTCTCGGTCAAGGCGGCCTCCGGCCCACGCTTTTCCTCGATCATCGCCGAAGGCGACCACGCCCAGCTGGCAACCGCTGCCATCGACGCCGCCCGCTGGACCTTCTGGCCGGCACTCGGGGTCGGCCTTGTCGTGCTTGCGGCCGGCCATCTGCTGCTGTCGCTCTTCGGCGGCGCCTTTACATCAGGCTATCTGGTGATGGCTATCCTGCTCGCCGGCATCCTTGCCAAATCGCTGGTCGGCCCGGCCGAAACGCTGCTGATGATGGCAGGCAAGCAGAACCTCTGCGTCGCACTCTATGCCGGCGCATTGACGGCCAATGTCAGCCTCAACCTCGCATTGATCCCACATTACGGCATCGAGGGCACGGCGATCGCCACGGCCTCCGCCATGGCCGTCGAGGCGATCCTGCTGCATATGGCCGTGCGCCGCACGCTCGGCATCGTCCTTTTCGCCTTCGCCAGCCCCTCCACCGCAACGCCTGAAATGAGAGTTCGATAGATGGTGCGTGTTCCCCCCGTTACCGAAAGCACTGACAGCGCCGCAAACCGCATGGTGCATGATCTCGCCGCGTTGAATTTCGAAGCACCGCGGGCCGAGGCTCGCTCCGAGATCGGCCGGCCGGGCCGCGAGCTCTGCATCTATCCCGGCAAGCTCGGTTATGAGCTTCAGGATGAGCTCGATTTCCTCTCCAACCGGGCGATGGAGCCGAACGTCTTTTTCTCCGGCCGTTTCCTCGCCCCCGCCATGCCGCGGCTCGAAGACCGGCAGGTGAACTTCGCCCTGATCCGCGATCACAATGCCGGCCGCAGCCGTATGCGCTTACTCTTGCCGTTTTCGGTCGACAAGCCGGGCTTCGCCGTCGGCCCGTCGATCATCCGCGGCTGGTCGAACAGCTTCGGTCCGCTCGGCACGCCGCTCGTCGATGGCGAGGATGCCGCCGAGACGCTCGACAATCTCTTCGAGGGACTGACCGCCCGCGATCTCAATCTGCCCGGCATATTGGTTCTGCCGGATCTCAGGCTGAACGGTATCTTCGTGCGCATGCTCAAGGCCGTGGCGCTCAGCCGCAATCTTCCCGTCACCGTCACCAATCCTTACCTGCGCCCGATGCTGCAGAGCGAGGAAGAGGCGCCGGCCTATCTCGGCAAAACCATCTCCTCCTCGCATATGCGCGAGATGCGCCGGCAGTGGCGCCTGCTGGAGGAACAGGGAACAACGGTCTATGCTGTCGCCCGCCAACCGCGCGAAATTCATGTCCGCTTCGAGGAATTCCTGGCAATGGAAGCCGGGGGCTGGAAGGGCAAGCGGCGAAGCGCTCTCGTCACCGATCGTTATCATACGGCCTTCGCCCGCGAGGCGGTGTCGAACCTTGCCGCCGTCGATGCCGTGCGCATTCACACGATCGATCTCAACGGCAAGGCGATCGCCGCCATCGTCGTGCTGATGATGGGCGGCGAGGCCTATACCTGGAAGACCGCCTACGATGAAAACTATGCCCGCTATTCGCCGGGCAAGCTTTTGATGAGCGAACTCACCGAATGGCATCTCGACGATGCCAATATCGTGCGGTCCGATTCCTGCGCCGTCTCGGATCATCCGATCATGAGCCGCTTCTGGCAGGAGCGCGAGGAGATGGGAACACTGGTGATCGGCCTGATGCAGAACGGCGACCGCGACATGCGCCAGGTCACCGCCCAGCTCCACATGTACCGCAGCACCCGCAACATGGCGAAGATGCTGCGCGAAAAGATCATGTCGCTTGCCGGGCGAGGCTAACCTTCAGCCGCCGCCCTCTCCCGCAGCAGCCGGCGGATCACCTTGCCGGTGGTCGTCAGCGGCAAGGCATCGATGAATTCCACCTCACGGGGATATTCGTGCATCGAAAGCCGCGTCTTCACCCATTCCCTTATGTCGGCGGCCAGCGCCTCGCTTGGATGATGGCCCGGTGAAAGCACGATATAGGCCTTGACGATCTCGGTGCGCACCGCATCGGGCTTGCCGACGGCGGCGGCAAGCTGCACGGCGGGATGGCCGATCAGGCAGTCTTCGATCTCGGCCGGGCCGATGCGATATCCCGACGAGGTGATGACGTCGTCGTCGCGGCCTTCGAAGGTGACGTAGCCCTCAGCGTCCTGCCGGCCGATATCGCCGGTGAGCAGCCAGCCCTTGGCGAATTTTCGTTCGGTCGCCGCCGCATCGTCCCAATAGCCGAGGAACATCACAGGATCGGGACCGGCGATGGCGATCTGGCCCGGTTCGCCGACGGGCAACTCGTCGCCCGTCTCGCTGACGATCGCGACGCGATGCCCGGGCACTGCCCGTCCGATGGCACCGGCCTTGGTGACGCCATAAGCAGCGCTGGAAGCGAGCACGAAATTGCACTCCGTCTGGCCGTAGAATTCGTTGACGGTGATGCCGAGCGTATGCCGCGCCCATTCATAGGTCTCGCGGCCGAGCGCCTCCCCGGCCGAGCCGATGGTGCGCAGCACCAGATCATATTTCGAGCGCGGATCGGACACGGACCGCATCAATCTCAGCGCCGTCGGCGGAATGAAGGCATTGCGCACCTTCATCTCAGCCATGATGCGATAAGCCATGCCGGCATCGAATTTCTGCGCCGGCGACGAGACGACGGGAACGCCGAGCAGAAGGCTCGGCAGCAGCGCATTGAGCAGACCGCCCGCCCAAGCCCAGTCGGACGGCGTCCAGACCTTGTCGCCCGGTTGCGGAAAACCCTCATGGGCAAACTGCATACCGGGAATATGGCCGGGCAGAACGCGATGACCATGCAACGCACCCTTGGGCGGCCCCGTCGTGCCGGAGGTAAAGATCATCAGCGCCGGATCGTCCGGACCGGTCTTGGCGATGTCGAAGACAGGGGGATGGCCATCCGCCAGTTCGGCGAAAGCAGTCGCATCGGCACTCGCCCCGTCGATGCTGACGATATGCTTCAACGCCGGCAGGCGTCCGCGGATCTGCCGGATGCGTTCGAGACCGAAGCCGTTGGTGACGACGGCCGCGGCACCTGCCGCCTTCAACCGGTATTCCAGCGCCTCGACGCCGAAGAGCAGCGCCAGTGGCAGCGCGATCGCGCCGGTCTTATAGATCGCCACATGCGCGATCACCGTTTCGAAGGATTGCGGCAATAGCAGCGCGACGCGATCGCCGCGTTTGATATCAAGTGAAACGAGCGCATTTGCAAAAGCCGAGGAAAGGTCGGCGAGCGCGCGATAGGTCATTGCGCGATGATCGCCGTCAAGGCTGAAATGCTCAAGGCAGACACGCTCCGGATCTCTTGCGGCCCAGTCGTCGCTGACGGCGCGGCCGATATTGAAATCCTCCGGAATCCGCCAGGAGAAATCGCGATAGAGATCGTCGTAGCGATCGTGTGACGGCAGCTGCATGGTCGGATTCCGATAAAATGCTGCGTCAGCTAACATCTTGCGGCGCGGATGTGCAAGCTGCAGCCGGAATCGACAGCGATGAGCTTCAGAAGTCGATCACGGATCATTGTGCGCATGCAGCGTAGATTCTTCATTTGCCGCCCTGCGACTTTGGCGATCTCGCGCTAAATCATGGAGAGCCGCCTGGGGGTCATCCAATTCATCACGGAGTCGTTTCATGGAATATGTAAAATTCGGAAAGACCGGTCTCGAAGTATCGAAAATCTGCCTGGGCTGCATGACCTTCGGCGATCCCGGCCGCGGCAATCATGCCTGGAGCCTGCGGGAAGAAGAAAGCCGGGTGATGATCAAGCAGGCGATCGACCTCGGCATCAATTTCCTCGACACCGCCAACACCTATTCCAACGGTTCGTCAGAGGAGATCGTCGGCCGCGCCATCAAAGATTTCGCCAAGCGCGAGGACATCGTGCTGGCGACCAAGGTGTTCAACCGCATGCGGCCGGGCCCGAACGGCGCCGGCCTGTCGCGCAAGGCGATCTTCGACGAGATCGACAACAGTCTGCGTCGTCTCGGCACCGACTATGTCGATCTCTACCAGATCCACCGCTTCGACTACACGACGCCGATCGAGGAAACGCTGGAAGCGCTGCACGACATCGTCAAATCAGGCAAGGCCCGCTATATCGGCGCCTCCTCCATGTATGCCTGGCAATTCGCCAAGGCGCTCTATGTCTCCAGACTGAACGGCTGGACCGAATTCGTCAGCATGCAGGACCACCTGAACCTGCTCTACCGTGAGGAAGAGCGCGAAATGCTGCCACTCTGCGAGGATCAGAAGATCGCCGTCATCCCCTGGAGCCCGCTTGCCCGCGGCCGCCTGACCCGTGACTGGGACGAGACGACGGCACGCAGCGAAACCGACGAATTCGGCAAGACGCTCTACACCCAGTCCATCGATGCCGACCGCAAGATCGTCGGGGCCGTGGCCGAAGTCGCCACTGCCCGCAACATCTCCCGCGCCCAGGTCGCAACCGCCTGGATCCTGCAGAAGACTGCGGTGACCGCCCCGATCATCGGCGCGTCCAAACCCAACCACCTCAGAGACGCCGTTGCCTCGCTCTCGGTCAAGCTTACCGCCGAGGAAATCGCGGCACTGGAAGCACCCTACGTCCCGCACGCCATCGCCGGTTTCAAGTAGCCGCTGGCTTCTCGGTCCTCAGCACATGCAAAGTAGATCCCTCTCCGCGCGGAGATCGAAACCATCGCCTTTCGCGACTGAGATTATGTCTGGCTTTCAGGATCGAGCTGCCGGCGCATCGTCACCAAAAACTGCTCGGCAAGCGCCCTGTCCTCGACCGCGCGGGCAAGAATGACAGCACCCATCATCGATGACAGTGTCGTCGTCGCATTGGCACGACGCTTCTCTTCCGTTTCGCCGGGAACGATATCGGCAAGCGTGTCGACCAGCACGGACAGCCCATCGCTGAAAACCGCGCGGACCGCGCCGCGGCTGCGGCTGACCTCCTGGATCAGCATTGCGAAGACGCAGCTGCCGCCGGGATCGTCAACCGTGCGCCAGTGGATATAATGATCGAGAAGCGCTGCCAACGGCCGGTCGGGCGATTCGGCGATATGTTCCTTCCAGCGCCTTTCGACCTTGTCGATCAGCTTGCGGCTGACCTCAAATGCCAGGTCGTCCTTCGAACCGAAATGACCGTAGAAGCCGCCATGCGTCAGCCCCGCCGCCTTCATGATGTCGGCGACGCCCACCCCGTCGAAACCCTTTTCGCGGAAAAGCACGCCGGCAACGCTCAGGATCTTTTCGCGGTTCTCGGCAAATTTTTCGCGGCTGACCCGCATTCGTCATCTCCAGAAATAGGCGCTTGACAAAATATATGACGTCCATCATCAATACGCAAGAAATATGATGTCCATCATGTAAATCGGTCCAGTATCTCCTAAGACCTGAATTCAACCGGAATCTTGCCCATGGTTTCCACAGCCCTTGCCTCCTCTCTTGCTCGGCGCAACATCCATTACGGCTGGGTCGTCGTCGCCGCGACCTTCCTCACCATGCTGGTCACCGCCGGCGCCATGGGCGCACCCGGCGTTCTCATCAAGCCACTGCAGGACGAATTCGGCTGGGAGACATCGCAGATTTCCTCGGCCCTTGCGATCCGTCTGATCCTTTTCGGCTTCATGGGTCCGTTCGCCGCCGCCTTCATGAATTATTTCGGCGTGCGCAAGGTCATCGTCTTCGCCTTAGCGCTGATCGGCGCAGGCTTCGTCGGTTCGCTGTTCATGACGACGCTGTGGCAGTTGCTGCTGCTCTGGGGTATCGTCGTCGGCTTCGGCACGGGTCTGACGGCCATGGTGCTCGCCGCAACGGTCTCCAGCCGCTGGTTCACCAAGCATCGCGGCCTCGTCGTCGGCATGCTCTCGGCAAGCTCGGCCACCGGCCAGCTCGTCTTTCTGCCGTTGATGGCGGAACTGACGCAACGTTACGGCTGGCGCTCGACGGTGTTTTTCGTCTGCGCCATGATCATGGTTGCAGCCCTTGCCGTGCTTGCCTTCATGCGCGACCGGCCAGCCGATCTCGACCTGCCCTCCTTCGGCGAAACGCAGGTGACGCCACCACCGGCAAGCACCTCGCTTGGCGCCGCGCTGATGACGCCGATCACCGTCCTCAAGGAAATCTCAAAGACCTCGACCTTCTGGATCCTCTTTGCCACCTTCTTCATCTGCGGTCTCAGCACCAACGGCCTGATCCAGACCCATTTCGTCACCCTGTGCGGCGATTTCGGCATTGTACCGGTGGCCGCGGCCAGTGTGCTGGCTGTCATGGGCATCTTCGATTTCTTCGGCACCATTGGTTCCGGCTGGCTGTCCGACCGTTTCGACAATCGCTGGCTGCTGTTCTGGTATTACGGCCTGCGCGGTCTCTCGCTGCTCTACTTGCCCTTCAGCAATTTCAGCTTTTACGGCCTCTCCATCTTTGCCATTTTCTACGGTCTCGACTGGATCGCCACTGTGCCGCCGACCGTCAAGATCGCCGCCGACCGCTTCGGCCGCGAAAAGACCGGCCTCGTCTTCGGCTGGGTCTTTGCCGGACATCAACTGGGAGCCGCCACGGCCGCTTATGGCGCCGGCCTCTCGCGCACGGAGCTTTCGAGCTACCTGCCCGCCTTCTTCGTCGCCGGCGCCTTCTGCCTGCTGGCCTCGATCCTGGCGATTACGCTGAAGAAGTCTGGCCTGAGCAACCCGGCACCGGCCGCCGCCCATTGATATCAAACAGGATCCGGCCTCGAAGCGAGGCCGGATCTCTCTACCGGATCAGTCCGATAACTTCGCTTGCCCGTCTTGCGCGCCCGGGCGCTCGCATGTTAGACAGCCGCCCGTTCGTATCCGTTGCCCCATTGGCGGAATTGGTAGACGCGCTCGACTCAAAATCGAGTTTCGAAAGAAGTGCTGGTTCGACTCCGGCATGGGGCACCATCATCTCAAATTATTGTCGCGTAGTGTCCCTGCCTCAAAAACCCGACACAGGACCACGCAACATAATTCGTATCTAGCGAAGCTTACTTATTCTTCAGCAACCACATCTTGCCGGCCATCGTGATGCCGTAGACGTCTTTTGATGCGTCGTCATTCAGATGCCGCCTCTCCAGAAAACCCGGCTCCTTCAGCTCGCCCAGCGTCTTGGCAGTGACCGATTTTATTTTCTGCGGCCGCTCTTTCCACCGGTCAGTTTTTGCATAAGTCACCGTCGCGTTCTCGTGCGTCCATTTATTGGCCGGCTGAGGATAAAGGTCTCCATCCCTGGCGAGTTTAAGTGCGGCGATCTGGGACGGCGTAAGCTCAATCATTCTGAAAAATCCTGTGCGGGCGGTGTTTGCGCTGGGAACGCGCTTTTACCAAAGGCGTGCTCATAACACCGACAGACGACTTTCACCACCGCATTGAGTTATTCGCGCCACGAAAGGCGAAAGCCCGGCTCGTCGGAACCGGGTTTCGTGCTTATCGCATATTTTTTCGTTAATTGCAGCGCCGGACCGTCCTGGTGACCTCGCCTTCGTCGGTCTGTCGGGTGACGCTCCTGGTTTCGCAGCCATTATCGCGATAGCGGCGGTGCTCACGCTCGCGCACAGCACCGAAGGTGACGCCACCTTCGCTGATCGTGATGCCGGGTCGTACCCGCTCATGGCGATAGCCGTCGTCATAAGAACGCTCCCTGACATAGACGCTGTCGGCAAGAACAGGCGCTGCAAACGAGCAGGCGGCAAGAGCCGCCACAGTACAGTTTAGGATGATCTTCCGCATATCGTTCTCCTTTCTTGATGAAAGGCCAACGAGACAAGACGCAAGTGGTTCCAACATCGGTGACGGCCCGACCGTGCCGTGGCGACGTCTGCGCCGCACTGGCCAGCGACTGAGAACGAAGACTTCAAACAGGAGCCCATCCCCCAAATCAACTGTTTAATTTTGCTTGCGCTTCGTCCAGAGTGGCCGCCGCGATCACAAGAGAGGGCGGACGTGCATCAGGAAGTAGGACTTATCGCGACGGTCGCCGTCAGTTTCGTTTTCGCGGCGATCCTGGGCTATGGCGCCGACCGGCTTCGGCTGCCGCCGCTCGTCGGTTATTTGATGGCGGGCATCCTGATGGGTCCGTTCACGCCGGGCTTCGTCGCCGATACCGCCCTTGCCGGCCAGCTCGCCGAAATGGGCGTCATCCTTTTGATGTTCGGCGTCGGCCTGCATTTTTCCGCCTCCGACCTGCTCGCCGTGCGCGGCATCGCCGTGCCGGGCGCGATCGGGCGGATTATCCTCGCCACCCTGTTGGGCATCGGTCTTTGCAAGCTCTGGGGCTGGAGCCTCGGCGCCGGCATCGTCCTTGGCCTCAGCCTGTCGGTGGCGAGCACCGTCGTGCTCTTGAAGGCGCTGGAGGAGCGCAATCTCGTCAGCGCGGCGAGCGGACGCGTCGCCGTCGGCTGGCTGATCGTCGAGGATCTGGTGATGGTGCTGGCGCTGGTGCTGCTGCCGGCGCTCGCAGAGCTTCTGGGTGGCAATGCCAGCATTACGACCAATCATGGGCTCGGCGACCTGCCGCTGGTGCTGACGATCGGCCTGACGCTGCTGAAGGTGGCGGCCTTCGCCGCCATGGCGATCTTCCTCGGCCCTCGCATCGTGCCCTGGCTGCTGACGATGATCGCCCGCACCGGCTCGCGCGAACTCTTTACGCTGACGGTGCTGGCGATCGCGCTCGGCATCGCCTTCGGTTCGGCGGCGATCTTCGGCGTCTCCTTTGCGCTCGGCGCTTTTTTCGCTGGCGTCGTCATGAGCGAATCCCAGCTCAGTCACAGGGCGGCGGCCGACTCGCTGCCGCTGCAGAATGCCTTCTCCGTGCTGTTCTTCGTCTCCGTCGGCATGCTCTTCGATCCCTCGATCCTGGTGCGTCAGCCGCTCGCCGTGATCGGCGCGCTGGCGCTCGTCATCCTCGGCAAAGGCATCATCACCTTCCTGATCGTCATCCTGCTCAGATATCCGATCAGCATGGGGTTGACTCTGGCCGGCGGCCTTGCCCAGATCGGCGAGTTTTCCTTCATCCTCGCCGGCCTCGGCGTCTCGCTCGGGCTCCTGCCGCATGAGGGCCAGGATCTGATCCTGGCCGCCGCAATCCTGTCGATCACCCTCAATCCGATCGTGATCTTTGCGACCGACGGCCTGAAGAAATACATCCATTCGAAATGGCCCTCCCTCTGGGAAAGCTACGGCAGGAGCAGACAGAAGGCGCTCGGCAAAGAGCTCGAAAAGATCAGGGAGCTCGGCGAAGAGCGCGAGCGCCAGCATCAACTGAAGATGCAGCAGCTGATCGAGACTTTCCCGCTGTTCTCCGAGGTCGACGAGGACGCGCAGGAGGAGCTGCTGCTGCTCTTCAAGGCGAAATCCGCGCCGCCTGGCGAACGCGTCATCCGCCGCGGCGACCGCGGCGACAGCATGTATTTCATCTCCTCTGGCGCGGTGGAAGTGCGGCTCGCCAGCGGCGCGATACGCCTGGAGCCGGGCGCCTTCTTCGGGGAAATGGCGCTGCTGACTGGCGGACGGCGCACCGCCGACGTCATCGCCGTCGACTTCTGCCAGTTCGAGGTGCTCGAGCGGCGCGACTTCAACATGTTCATGTCGCGCCATCCGCATCTGCGTGCCGCCGTTAGCGAAATGGCCCAGAAGCGGACGGAAATGAACGTCCTGCGGCAGCAATGGGAAAAGTCGATGGACCTATCCTGAGACGGGATCCGCAGCTCTCGGATAGAGCTGCGGCGTTTCGCAAAATGATAGACTACTTGTCGGGGCAAGCTTCGTTGGTCGTCGTGCCGCTGTTGCCGCCTTGCGTCTGAAGCGAATTGCCGCTCGGCTGGTCCGGGCAATTTGCCTTGTTCATCGGCATGTTCATCGAACCGCCGGAGCCATTGTTCGTCGTGCTGTTCGTTGCATTCGGATCCAGTGGTACCGTCGTGCCGCTGCCGCTGTTGCCGGTGCTGTTATATTCCGAGCTGCTCGGCGTATTGGCGCCGCTGTTGGTCGGAGCCTGCGGCGGGTTGCTCTGTGCAAAAGCCGACGCCGCCATGCCAAGAGCGAGCAGCGAGACTGCAGCAAGTTTCATCCGCATGGGAATATCCTCCTCGGGATTTTGTTGATCATGAGAAGGAAACCATGCGCCAAAGCCGTTGTTCCGACAGGCATAGGGATTAAATCCCCAGACGCGCGGCGCCGTAGCGGGATTGCCTCAGCCCGCCGGCCAATAACCGTCGGCGCAGAAATCCTCCGGGATTGGATCGAGCCGCGACAACGCCTCGGCTGCGAAATCGATCTGCAGCGACAAGTGTTTGAGAGACGCCAGCATTGGCACGCCGGTCGCGAATTCCCGGACGCGGGACAGATGATAATCGCTCTCGCTGATCCGTCGCGCAGCCTCCCGGCGCACGTCGTCTTTGCTTGGTCCACGCCCCTCTGCGGAGAGCCCATCCATTTGCACGGCCTGTCCACGGCCGCCTTCGATCACTTTGAACATTCTCATGCCACCCTGCACGTCGACCCTAAATCAGCTTGCCGCAGAATGGCCGATTCGCAATCCCGTCAAATCTTGGGAGAGGCGCCGATGGCCTGCATCACGAAAATTTTTCGACGGCGGTGGCAGGAAGGACACGGGCGAGCATTTACAGCGCCGCGCACGGCCCCTAAAGCTTTTTGCACCGCAACAGGAAGGAAACGGAATGCTCCGCAGACTTTACGACTGGACCATGTCTTTGGCCTCGCGCAAATCGGCCGAAGTCTGGCTCGCCGTCATCGCCTTCGTCGAAAGCTCCGTCTTTCTCGTCCCCGCCGATGTGCTCTTCCTGCCGATGGCGCTTGCCAAGCCGGAACGCGCCTATCGTTATGCGCTGATTGCAACTGTCGCCTCCGTGCTCGGCGGCATCGCCGGCTGGGCGCTCGGCTATTACGCCTATGACGCAATCGCCAGACCAGTTCTTGAGTTCTACAGCAAATTCGATGATTTCGAGCGATTGCGAAGCGCGATCCACGGCGAATGGGAAATCCTGTTACTATTGCTGGTGACTTCCGGCTTAGCACACCTTCCGCCGATTAAGGTCGTGACCATTATGGCTGGCGTCATTGGAATGAATCTAGGCTTCTTCGTTATCTCGGCCATCGTGGCTCGTGGTGCTCGGTTCCTGCTTTTGGCGTGGCTGCTTCGTCGATATGGTGAGCCGATCCGCCACTTCGTCGAGAAACGCCTTGGTCAGATCGTCGGCATCGGTGCCGGCGTCCTCATCACACTCGGAATCGCTTATAAACTGTTTGCCCACTGAGCCAATTTCGCGGAGCTCCGCCATGACTGCCACTTCCTCGCCTCTCGCCCGCCCCGGCTTTATTTATTCCCTGTTGCTCGCCATCGGTATGGCGGCGGCGGTCGGAACGGCGCTCGGCTTCCAGTATATCGGCGGCTATATTCCCTGTGCGCTCTGCCTGTTGCAGCGTCAGCCCTATTATTACGCCATCCCGATCGCGATCCTGGCCGCAATCTCCGAACTCGTCGGACTGCCGAACTGGATCACCCGGGCGCTCATTCTCGCGGCCGGCATCCTGATGCTGGTGACGGCAGGCATGGGTGTCTATCACGCCGGCGTCGAATGGCATTTCTGGCCCGGTCCGGCCACTTGCTCGACGACGGCAAGCAGCATGACGACCAATGCCGGCGATCTGCTCGGTGAGCTCAACACCATCAAGGGCCCGTCCTGCACCGACGCGGCGCTTCGCGTGCTCGGCCTGTCTTTTGCCGGCTGGAATGTGATTGCCGGAATCCTGCTTGCGGCCTTCGCCTTTGTCGGCGTTTGCAAGGCCGCCACTGCATAAATTATGCAGGAAACCGAAATGTACAGCGTCTTTTGCGCGTCTGAAAAGACGCGCGATGCTGCAGGCCGTTCGATCAGGGCTGTAGTTCGGTATCCCAGTAGAGATAGTCGAGCCAGCTTTGATGCAGATAGTTTGGCGGGAACAGCCGGCCGTTATTGTGCAGATCCTGTACCGTCGGCTGGTAGGGCTTTTGCGCCGGGAACATGCCTGCCTGCTTCGGAAGCTTGCTGCCCTTGCGCAGATTGCAGGGCGAGCAGGCTGCCACGACATTCTCCCAGGTGGTCTCGCCGCCATGGGCGCGCGGGATGACGTGGTCGAAGGTCAGGTCGTCATCAGCGCCGCAATACTGGCACTCGAACCGGTCGCGCAGGAAGACGTTGAACCGGGTGAAGGCGGGATTGCGGGACGGCTGAACGTAAGTCTTCAGGCACACGACACTCGGAAGCCGCATCGAAAAACTCGGCGAGGAAACCGAATGTTCATATTCTGCAATGATGTTCACACGGTCGAGAAATACCGCCTTGATCGCGTCCTGCCAGGACCACAACGACAAGGGGTAATAACTCAGTGGCCGGTAGTCAGCGTTCAGGACGAGCGCTGGCAGGGCCTGTGGGGAGACTGCAATCGTCAAGGGACTCTCCTGATCGATTCGGCATCTGCACCTGTATATTAGGCCGGTTGTTACAGGATTGTGAAGTCCAATAAATTCAGAGGATAAAGGCAATTTGAAGAGTGTTGCCGATCAGCCGATCGGCACCATGTCACGGCGCATTTTCGTGGCGTAATAGGCCCAGAAAAGCCGTGCCGCCACCGAACGCCACGGCGACCAGACTTCCGCAAGCTGGGTCAGCGCCTTTGCCGGCGGCCGTGCTGCAAGACCGAAAGCCGTCCCGACGGCATTCTGCAGCGCGACATCGCCGGCTGGGAAAACATCGGCATGGCCACCGCAAAACATCAGATAGACCTCTGCCGTCCACGGTCCGACGCCTTTCAGCGCGGTCAGTTCGCCAAGTGCGTCGCCCGGCGGCTTCAGGCAGAGCCCGGAGAGATCGAGGCGGCCGGAGGCGACCGCTTCGGCAATCCGCGACAGCGTCTCGGCCTTGGCGCGCGACAAGCCGAATTCGCGCCATGCGTCGGCGTGAAGCAGCACGTAGCCTTCGGCAGTCAAAAGACCGTCCGCCGGCAGCATGCGCCGCCAGATCGCGTCGGCGCTGGCGCGCGATACCATCTGCGAGACGATGATATGGGCAAGGCCGGCAAAGCCGGGTTCGCGCAGCCGCAGCGGAATAGGCCCGGCCTCCGCGACGATCGGTGCAAGACGCGGATCGAGGCGAAGCAGCGCTTCGAGCCCCTGCCTGACATCGTCTTCGTTGCGGATGATCTGCACTCTGCCTCGCAGTGGTTCAAAATTCGAATCCATGGCAGAAGAAAGCATGACCACGAGTGAGCGTCAAAAACCTGTCTTTCGTTTTGCGCCGAGCCCCAACGGACCGTTGCATCTCGGCCATGCCCTGTCGGCCCTGCTGAACCGCGACATGGCGGATGCCGAACAAGGCCGCTTGCTGCTGCGTATCGAGGATATCGACCAGACGCGCTGCACGCCAGAGTTCGAGGCCGGCATCCTCAGCGATCTCGAATGGCTTGATATCAAGTGGGAAAGCCCGGTGCGGCGCCAGTCGGAACATTTCCCCGAATATCAGGCGGCGCTGCACACACTGATCGAGCGCGGACTGGTCTATCCGGCCTTTCTGACGCGCGGCGAGGTGAAAGCGCGCGTCGCCGCCTACGAGGCGGCGGGTGAATCCTGGCCGCGCGATCCCGACGGCACCCCGCATTATCCCGCAAATGATCGCGAGCGTTCGGCAGACGAATGGCGGGACATGCTGACCTCGGGAAAGAAACATGCTTGGCGGCTCGATATGCGCAAGGCGCTCGACCTGATCGGTGAACTGCTGTTCTGGACGGAAACCGGCGACGGCAGGACAGGTGAGATCGCCGCCGAGCCCAACGTCTGGGGCGACGTCATCCTGTCACGCTCGGATGCGCCATCGAGCTATCATCTTTCCGTGGTCGTCGACGATGCGCTGCAGGGTGTCACCCATGTCGTGCGTGGGCTCGACCTCTTCCACGCGACATCGGTGCATCGGCTATTGCAGGTGCTGCTCGGCCTGCCGCAGCCGGTCTATCATCATCATCGTCTCATTCTCGGCGCCGACGGCCGCAAACTTTCGAAAAGCGAGGGCGACACCGCACTTGGCGAATTGCGCGCCCAGGGCATGTCAGTTGCGGATATTCGCCGCCTTGTCGGGCTCTGAATGGCTTTCGACACGCTCTCTGCCGACGATCGAAAGCGTGTGCGAAAACATCCGGAAGACGCGGAACTTGATCAGCGCCGCGTTGATCTCCGCCCCGATGATGAAGATGACGCCGACCATGTAGAGGAAGATCAGAACGATCATGACAGAGGCGAGACCAGCATAGGTTGCCGTATAATTGGCGAAGGTCGCGAGATAATAGGCAAAGATCAGCGCGCCGGCGAGCCAGAGAAGCAGCGTCAACAGTACGCCGGGAATGACGTCGAAGACCCGCCGCTTGCCGGCCGGCAGCCAGAGATGCATGACCAGCAGTCCGACCGTCAGAACCACCAGCGTGCCGTAGATGCGCCAGCTGAAGACGATGTCGAGCGTATCGGCAAACAGCGGAAACCAGCCGCGCGCATAATCGAGCGCCAGCGGCAGCGCGACCAGCAGGATGCTGATCGCGGCAAAGATGATGACCGCGATCAGCACGTAGCCGAGGCTGGCGAGACGCGTGAAATACCAGGGCCGTGTTTCCTGTACCCGGTAGGCGCGGTTGAGCGAGATGCGGAGCGCCTCGACGCCGTTCGAGGCGAAATAGGCGGCGGCCAGCACCGAGATCGTCAGCAGCCCGCCGCGCGGAATGGTCAGCACCTGCAGCACCTGGTCGGCGAGCGGCTTGGCGATCGCCTCGGGCCAGGTGTCGAATATCAGGTGGATGGCGGTCGAGGAGAACTGATCGGCGCCGAGGAAGCTTGCAAGCGCGGTGCCGAAGATCAGGAAGGGGAAAACCGCAAGCAGGCTCGACAGCGCCACATGGCTTGCCATGGCGAAGCCGTCGTCCTCGACCATGTGACAGATCGCGTCATAGACTACGTCGTAGATCGTGCGCAGCACCTTCGGCATTCCGTCTCCGGCTTTCCAGATTGTATCCTCTGGCCGAATATGGGAAACGAGTCCCATTTTGTACAGGAATCATTCCATGGCGGGAGAACGCACCATCGTCGTGACCGGGTGTTCGTCCGGTATCGGCGCTCATTGCGTGCGGGCGCTGAAAGCCGATGGCTGGCGTGTCTTCGCGACGGTGCGCAAACCGGACGATCTCAAGGGGCTGGAAGCGGAAGGCATCGAAGCCTTCCTGATGGATTATACCAGGACCGAGACGATTTCCGATCTGGTCGGCGCGGTTCTGGAACGCAGCGGCGGCCGGATCGACGCGCTCTTCAATAACGGCGCCTACGGCCAGCCGGGCGCCGTCGAGGATCTATCGACGGCAACGCTGCGCGCGCAGTTCGAGGCGAATTTCTTCGGCTGGCATGAGCTGACGCGGCAGGTCATTCCGCCGATGCGTAAACGCGGCCAAGGGCGGATCGTACAATGCTCGTCGATCCTCGGCGTCGTCCCCTATCGCTATCGCGGCGCCTACACCGCTTCCAAATTCGCGCTCGAAGGCCTCAGCATCACCCTACGCATGGAGCTGCAGGGCAGCGGCATCCATGTGAGCCTGATCGAGCCGGGACCGATCGCTACACGGTTCACCGCCAACGCGCTCGCAAAGATCAAGGAGCATATCGATCTCGAGAATTCGCCGCACGCGGTCGATTACGTCAGGCAATTGGCGAGGCTCGACGGATCGGGGCCGGTCAACCGCCACAAGCTCGGCCCGGAAGCGGTCTATTCCGTGTTGAAGCACGCATTGAACTCGAAAAATCCAAGGCCACATTATCCCGTAACGACTCCGGCCAAGCAGGGCATGTTCCTGAAGCGGCTGCTTCCGGCAGACCTCTTCTACCGCCTGATGCGCTGGATGGACTGAGAAAGCTGAATGCCATGTCCACAGTCACCTATATCCTCGCGATCATCGTCATGGGCGTCGTCGCCCTCGTCCTGATCCGCGGCCTCTTCAACATGATGAAGGGCGGCGATGCCAACCGTTCCAACAAGCTGATGCAGCTTCGTGTGCTGTTGCAGGCGGTCGCCGTCATCCTGATCATGCTGACGCTCTGGCTGACCGGCGGTGGCCGCCCGACCTGATCGTCATTCAAGGAGGAAACCGTGGTCAAGCTCAACAAGATCTACACGAAAACAGGCGATGACGGCACGACCGGGCTGGTGTCCGGCCCGCGCCGGCTAAAAGACGATCTGCGCGTCGAGGCCTACGGCACGATCGACGAGGCCAATTCCGCGATTGGCCTGGCGCGGCTGTACACGGCCGGCTTGCCTGAACTCGACGCCATGCTGATGTCGATCCAGAACGACCTCTTCGATCTCGGCGCCGATCTCGCCACCCCTGACACTGGCGAACTGCCGGCCTATGAACCGTTGCGGATCTCGGAGACGCAGGTCGACCGCGTCGAGCGCGATATCGACCAGCTGAACGCCGATCTGCAGCCGCTGAAATCCTTCATCCTCCCAGGCGGCAGCCCGGCCGCCGCGCATCTGCATCTCGCCCGCACGATTGCGCGCCGTGCCGAACGTCTGATGGTGGCGCTTGCCCGCACCGACGGCGAAATCCTCGGCGAGCCGGCGATGAAATATGTCAACCGCCTGTCCGATTTCCTCTTCGTCGCCGCACGTCATGCAAATGACGGGGGCCATGCGGATGTGCTTTGGGTTCCGGGAAAAAACAGATAGGCTTGTCGCGATCACGATCGCCGGGGGGCCTTTATGTTCATACCACTTCACGATGCCAATACCTTGAAACATATCAAGGTTCAGTGGGTGACGCTCGCATTGATGGCGTTGAATATCGCGGTCTGGCTTTTGACCAGTTTTGAGAACGAACAGGCAGCCCAGGCGACGACCGTCGGGCTCGGCTATATCCCGGCAATCGCCTTCGGCCACGCGGTGCTGGCGCAAGGGCTGGAGATCGTGCCGGAACCCCTCACCTACCTCACCTACGCCTTCGTTCATACCGGCTTCTGGCATCTGGCCGGCAACATGATCTTCCTTTGGGTCTTCGGCGACAATGTCGAGGATGCGATGGGGCATCTGCGCTTCCTGATCTTCTATCTCATCTGTGCCGCCGCCGGCGCGCTCTGTCACGGCCTGCTGACCATGACCTCGGAAGCGCCGCTGGTCGGCGCATCGGGGGCGGTCTCCGGCGTCATTGCCGCCTATGTCATTCTGCATCCGCGCGTCCGGGTCTGGGTGCTGGTGTTTTTCCGTGTTCCGTTGCCCCTGCCGGCCTTCGTGCCGCTGCTTTTATGGATCGGGCAGCAGTTCTTCATGCTGGCGATCGCGTCTGACGGCGACGTTTCCTGGGGCGCGCATGTCGGCGGCATCCTTGCCGGCGCTTTCCTG
Organism: Rhizobium sp. LARHSG275; assembly: GCF_052871115.1. Taxonomy (NCBI): domain Bacteria; kingdom Pseudomonadati; phylum Pseudomonadota; class Alphaproteobacteria; order Hyphomicrobiales; family Rhizobiaceae; genus Rhizobium; species Rhizobium sp. LARHSG275. The sequence goes on from NZ_JBIXJN010000020.1 coordinate 42,433, forward strand.
ATCCTGGTGTTCCGCCGGCCTGGTGTGCCGCTCTTCGACCGGCAGATCGTCACGCCTCGCGCCGTCAGAAACGACCCGGGCACCGGCCCGGCCATCGCGGCCGGCACGGACGGGCGGACGGCGCAGCGCTTTCCCTGGGGCCGACGCTGACGATATTGACGTGAACGTAAACGTCCACATATTGCCGAGGCAAATCGCTTGCCGGCGTCATGCAAGCGTTGAATTTGGAGGAAAAACGCGTATCCATGTCGCCATTCGACAATCGGAGCGGCGCCCAAGCGCGCATTTTCTAAAAAAGGCTCCGAAGCCAGTTTCTCCTGAAGGAAGGACCCCATGAAGATACTCGTCCCAGTCAAACGGGTTGTCGACTACAACGTGAAGATCCGGGTGAAGCCGGATGGCACGGGTGTCGAGCTAACCAATGTGAAGATGTCGATGAACCCGTTCGATGAGATCTCGGTGGAAGAGGCGCTGCGGCTGAGGGAAGCCGGCAGGTGCGAGGAAGTGGTGGTCGTCTCAATCGGTCCGGCCAAGGCCGAGGAGACGCTGAGGACCGCACTCGCGATGGGTGCCGATCGGGCGATCCTAGTCGAGACCGACGATGCTGTAGAGCCGCTCACCGTCGCCAAGATCTTGAAGGCTGTCGCCGATGCCGAACAGCCGGGGCTGATCATCGTTGGCAAGCAGGCGATCGACGACGACAGCAACCAGACCGGCCAGATGCTGGCAGCACTGATGGGAATTGCCCAAGCGACCTTCGCCTCGAAGATCGAGATCGGTGATGGCAAAGCAACCGTCACCCGCGAAGTCGATGGCGGCCTGCAGACGATCGAGATCAAGCTGCCGGCGGTCGTCACATCAGATCTACGCTTGAACGAACCGCGTTATGCCTCGCTGCCGAATATCATGAAGGCGAAGAAGAAGCCGCTCGACAAGAAGAGCCCTGCCGATTTCGGCGTCTCCACCACGCCGCGCCTCAAAGTGTTGAAGACCGAGGAACCGTCGGGCCGCAAGGCCGGCGCCAAGGTCAAGTCGGTCGCCGAACTGATCGACAAGCTCAAAAACGAAGCCGGCGTGCTGTAATCAGCTGGGAACAGGAGCCAATATCATGACCATTCTTCTTCTGGCTGACCACGACAATGCCAGCCTGTCCGATCAGACCGCCAAGGCGCTGACGGCGGCAACCAAGATCGCCAAGGACCAGGCAAGCGATATTCATATTCTCGTTGCCGGCAAGGCTGCCAAGCCTGCTGCCGAACAAGCCGCCAAGCTTGCCGGCGTCTCGAAAGTGCTGCTGGCCGAAAGCGACGAACTCGCCAACAATCTGGCCGAACCGCTCGGCGACTTGATCGTTTCGCTCTCCGCCAGCTACGACACGATCCTGTCTGCCGCCACCTCGGTCGGCAAGAACGTTCTGCCGCGCGTCGCTGCTCTTCTTGATGTCGCCCAGGTCTCCGAGATCATCGAGGTGATCTCGTCCGACACCTTCAAGCGGCCGATCTATGCCGGCAACGCCATCCAGACGGTGCAGGCAACGGACACCAAGAAGGTGATCACCGTGCGCACCGCATCCTTTGCCTCCGCGCCGGAGGGTGGCTCGGCAACGATCGACGCAATCCCGGCGGTTTCCGACCCGGGGCTGTCGACCTTCATCGGCGACGCGCTGTCGGCCTCAGACCGGCCGGAACTGACCTCGGCGAAGATCATCATCTCCGGCGGCCGGGCACTCGGTTCGGCGGAAAAGTTCAGGGAAGTCATCCTGCCGCTTGCCGATAAGCTGGGTGCCGCCGTCGGCGCATCCAGAGCCGCCGTCGATGCCGGTTATGCGCCGAACGACTGGCAGGTCGGCCAGACCGGCAAGGTGGTGGCGCCTGATCTCTATATCGCCTGCGGCATTTCGGGCGCCATCCAGCATCTGGCCGGCATGAAGGATTCGAAGGTGATCGTCGCCATCAACAAGGACGAGGAGGCGCCGATCTTCCAGGTCGCCGATTACGGATTGGTCGCCGATCTCTTCGATGTCCTGCCGGAATTGCAAAAGGCGCTCTGACCGCGCCAAATGCTTTTCTTTCGCACGTGCGAATGACTGGAAAATTATCTTTTATCGGGCTACTACTGCTGCCGGGCGATCCTTCGTCCGGCAGTATTGTTAGAAAAGTGCGGCGGCGCGGGGGCGAATGCCGTGCGGGGGTTTGGAGATGAATGCGGTGTTGAAGAATATTGGTATTATCGGTGCCGGCCAGATGGGCTGCGGCATCGCGCATGTTTCGGCCGCCGCAGGCTACAGGGTTCACATTTACGATCTCTCGCAGGACCGCATCGAATCCGGCCTTGCCACCATCAACGGCAACCTGGCCCGCCTGGTGACGAACGGCAAGATGACCGAAGAGGAACGCAAGTCGACCTTGTCGCTCATATCAGGCTCGTCCGATGTCAATGATCTCGCTCCCTCCGATCTCGTCATCGAGGCCGCCACCGAGGATGAAACAGTCAAGCGCAAGATCTATACTCAGGTCTGTCCGGTCCTGAAGCCGGAAGCGCTGCTTGCCACCAACACCTCTTCCCTTTCCATCACCCGGCTTGCTGCCGCCACCGACCGCCCCGAACGCTTCATGGGCATACATTTCATGAACCCGGTGCCGGTGATGAAGCTGGTCGAACTGGTGCGCGGCATCGCGACCGACGAGAAGACCTTCTCCGCCGCCAAGGAATTCGTCGGCACGCTGGAAAAGACCATCACCGTCGCTGAGGATTTCCCGGCCTTCATCGTCAACCGCATCCTGCTGCCGATGATCAACGAAGCGATCTACACGCTCTATGAAGGCGTCGGCACGGTCGACGCCATCGATACGGCGATGAAGCTCGGCGCCAACCATCCGATGGGGCCGCTGCAGCTTGCCGATTTCATCGGCCTCGACACCTGCCTTTCGATCATGCAGGTGCTGCATGACGGCCTGGCGGACTCGAAATATCGTCCTTGTCCGCTGCTGGTGAAATATGTCGAAGCCGGCTGGCTCGGACGCAAGTCCGGCCGCGGCTTCTATGACTATCGCGGCGAAGTGCCGGTCCCGACGCGCTAAGCTGACATCATCAGAAAGGCTGAATGGACCGAGCGCCCGCGAAATGCTTTCCTTGCCGTGAACGCGAGGAAACGCAATGTCGACCGAAACTCCGATGTTCCTGCTGCAATGCTTCGTACTCATCGGACTTGCGGGTGTGTTCCTCATAAAAGGCGACGGAGACTCCTGACCGGCGTTCTTACGATCCGATCGCACCCTTGATCAGCGCCCTGGCATCCTCGCTGTCCCAGGCGGCAGGGCCGTTCATGGCGGAGATCAGGCATCCCTTGTCATCGATCAGCAGCGTCACCGGCAGCCCGAAAGCGAGGCCTTCCTTCTTCAGGCTGTTGAATACCGAAATCGTATTGTCGCGATAGAGCTGCAGCGCATCGACGCCGGTGTCCGCGAGGAAGGTCCTCGGCTTCTCGTCGTCGCCGGTATCGATATTGACCGGCACCACCTGGAACCGGTCGCTGCCCATCTCCTTTTCGAGCGCATTCAGCGCCGGCATCTCCTCGCGGCAGGGGACGCACCATGTCGCCCAGAGATTGAGAAGCACGATCTTGCCGGCGAAATAATCGAGCGTCAGCAATTTGCCGTCCGGCCCGTTGAAGGAAATGGCGGTCAGCTTGCGCGGCTCATTGGCGGCGACCATGGCGGCCACCTGTCCCCTCATCAGCGGTGTAATGCCGGCGATGCGGTCTTTGGCGAGCTTGCATTCGGCCGACGCCGTTTCGCCGCCGCCATTGCCAATCCCCGTCTCCTTCACGTATACCGCTGCCGCACCGGCAACGACACCCGCAACGGCGGCCATCGCGATCCATTTCAGGGATGGCAGCCCGAGGGGTTTTCTTGTCGTCATTTCATTCTCCTGGACATGCATCCTCAAGGCGGACACCTTCATGGCCGACGACACCACGGACACCAAATCCTCCAACCAGATGTGGGGCGGTCGCTTCGCCTCCGGCCCGGACGCGATCATGGAGGAGATAAATGCCTCGATCGGTTTCGACAAGAAGCTATTCGCGCAGGATATCCGCGGTTCCATTGCCCATGCGACGATGCTCGCCCATCAGGGGATCATTTCCGCTGACGATAAGGACAAGATCGTTCACGGGCTAAACACGATCCTGTCAGAAATCGAAAGCGGCAATTTCGAATTCTCGCGTCAGCTCGAAGACATCCATATGAATGTCGAGGCACGCCTGGCGACGCTGATCGGACCGGCCGCCGGCCGGCTGCACACCGCCCGCTCGCGCAACGATCAGGTGGCGCTCGACTTCCGTCTCTGGGTGAAGGAAGAGCTTGAGAAAACCGAACAGATGCTGACCGGCCTGATCGCGGCTTTCCTCGACCGCGCCGAGGAACATGCCGAAAGCGTCATGCCGGGCTTCACCCATCTGCAGACCGCCCAGCCCGTTACCTTCGGCCATCACTGCATGGCCTATGTCGAAATGTTCGGCCGCGATCGCTCGCGCGTGCGCCACGCCATCGAGCATCTGGATGAAAGCCCGATCGGTGCCGCCGCCCTCGCTGGCACCGGCTATCCGATCGACCGCCACATGACGGCCAAGGCGCTCGGTTTCCGCGAGCCGACCCGCAACTCCATCGATACGGTCTCCGACCGCGATTTCGCCATCGAATTCCTGTCAATCGCAGCGATTGCGGGCATGCATCTGTCGCGTCTGGCGGAAGAGATCGTCATCTGGTCGACTCCGCAATTCGGTTTCGTGCGCCTGTCCGACGCCTTCTCGACCGGCTCGTCGATCATGCCGCAGAAGAAGAATCCGGACGCTGCCGAACTGGTGCGCGCCAAGACCGGCCGCATCAACGGCTCGCTGGTGGCGCTGCTGACGATCATGAAGGGGTTGCCGCTCGCCTATTCCAAGGACATGCAGGAAGACAAGGAACAGGTCTTCGACGCAGCCGAGAGCCTGGAACTGGCAATCGCCGCCATGACCGGCATGATGCGCGACATGACCGTCAACACCGCACGCATGAAGGCGGCGGCCGGCTCCGGTTATTCGACGGCGACCGATCTTGCCGACTGGCTGGTGCGCGAAGCAGGCCTCCCCTTCCGCGACGCCCATCACGTCACCGGCCGCGCCGTTGCACTCGCCGAAAGCAAGGGCTGCGACCTTGCCGAGCTGCCGCTCTCCGATCTGCAGGCGATCCATCCCGACATCACCGACAAGGTCTATGATGTGCTGACCGTCGAGGCCTCGGTCGCCAGCCGCAAGAGCTTCGGCGGCACGGCGCCGTCCGAAGTACGCAGGCAGATCGCCTTCTGGCGCGCCCGCAACTAAGAGATACAGGGCCTGGCGAAAAGCCGCCGCACCCTTCCTGCAGGCGCGGAAAGACCGCCAACAATCAGGGTGCACAAGGCGGATAAACTTCGCTATGAAGATGTCCGTCATTCGATATGAATGATGCCGTCACATGCCGCAGAAGAGGATATCCATGAAGAGCTTGCCGCACCTCGTCCGCCTGACGGCGATTGTCGCCGTCATCGGCCTTGCCGTTGCCGGATGCGGGCGCAAGGGCGACCTCGATCCGCCGAGCGCTGCGGCAACCAAGGAAGGCGACATTTCCAAGCCGACGAAACGGCCGGGAACAGTCGACAAGCCCTTCCTTCTCGATCCCCTTCTTTAAGGCACAAGCCCGTGAACCATTTCGAGTACCGCGACGGCGTCCTTCATGCGGAGAACGTTCCCGTTCCCGAGATCGCCAAGGCGGTCGGCACACCTTTCTACGTCTATTCTACTGCGACGCTGGAGCGCCATTACCGCGTCTTTTCGGAAGCCTTCGCCGACATGGATTCCATGGTCTGCTATGCGATGAAGGCGAATTCGAACCAGGCAGTGCTGAAGACGCTGGGCCGTCTCGGCGCCGGCATCGACGTGGTCTCTGAAGGCGAACTGCGACGCGCGCTTGCCGCCGGCATTCCGGCAGACCGCATCATGTTCTCAGGTGTCGGCAAGACGCCGTCCGAGATGGATTTCGCCCTTGAGGCCGGCATCTACTGCTTCAATGTCGAATCCGAGCCCGAGCTTGAAATCCTCAACCAGCGCGCCGTGAGCGCGGGCAAGAAAGCGCCGGTCTCCTTCCGCATCAACCCAGATGTCGATGCGAAGACGCATTCGAAGATCTCGACCGGCAAGAAGGAAAACAAGTTCGGCATCTCCTGGGAGCGCGCCCGCGCAATCTATGCCCATGCCGCAAAGCTGCCCGGCATCGAGGTCACCGGCATCGACATGCATATCGGCAGCCAGATCACCGAACTCCAGCCCTTCGACGACGCCTTCAAGCTGCTGCACGACCTTGTCGCGACGCTCCGTGCCGACGGCCACACCATCCACCACGTCGATATCGGCGGCGGCCTCGGCATTCCCTACAAGGACGACAACAATCCGCCGCCGCTGCCGGACGCCTACGCGGCAATCGTCAAGAACCAGCTGCGCGGCCTGGACTGTAAGATCATCACCGAACCCGGCCGCCTGATCGTCGGCAATGCCGGCATTCTCGTGACAGAAGTCCTCTATGTGAAGGATGGCGGCGAAAAGACCTTCGTCATCGTCGACGGCGCGATGAACGATCTCATCCGCCCGACGCTCTACGAGGCCTATCACGAGATTCGCCCTGTAACGATTTCGGCGGCCAACGCGCCGCGCATCCGCGCCGATGTCGTCGGCCCCGTCTGCGAGACCGGCGACTATCTGGCGCTCGACCGCGAGATGGCGATGCCGAAGCCCGGCGACCTGATGGCCGTCAGCACTGCCGGCGCCTATGGCGCGGTCCAGGCCGGCACTTACAACAGCCGCCTGCTGGTGCCCGAAGTTCTGGTCAGGGGCAGCGATTTCCATACGATTCGACCGCGCAGAACCTATGCCGAGCTGATCAGCCTCGATTCCGTTCCGGCCTGGCTCGACTGAACAAGCCATCACTTTTTGGCGAATAAACGTGAAAAGCCGGTATTACCGGCCGCTCGCCCTCGCCTTCGCCACAAAGAGTGTTATCCTTTCGTTCATGAGCGTATTGCCCCGCAATCGCCGGAAGCGCCCTCTGTTCCAGAACGCCAGATCGCGGAGACCGGACCGATGACAAGCCCCTCGAGGCAGAAGAAAGGTGCATTTGCCTTCCGTCCCTCGCTTGCCCGGCTGGTGACGACGAAACGCCTGCTGGCGCGCATCGTGCTCTTTTTCGAGCAGTTGCTGCCGCCTCTGATGCCGGTACTGTCCGTCATCGCCTTTTATCTCTCCACCTCCTGGTTCGGCCTCTTCCGCAGCGTGCCGGACTGGCTGCGCATTCTGCTGCTCATCGCCTTTGCTGCCGCTTTTCTCGTCTCGCTCCTCCCCTTCCGCACCTTGCGCTGGCCGAGGATTGCCGAGGCCGACCGCATGCTGGAAGAGCGCAACGGCCTGCCGCACCAGCCGGTCACCGTCCAGGAAGACGAGCCGGCCTTCGATACGCCCTTCGGCCGGGCGCTCTGGCGCGAGCACCAGACGCGCATGGCTGAAAAGATCGCAGCGCTCGATGCCGGACTGCCGCGGCCTGATATAGCCGCGCATGATCGTTTCGCCCTGCGCGCCGTCCCGGCGCTGCTGCTCGTCACGGCCTTCGGTTATTCGCTATCGATCAACGGCGGCTCGATCCGCGACGCGTTGCAGGCGGCGCCCGCGCAGGTGGTCAGCGATCCGGCGGTGCGCATCGACGCCTGGGTAACGCCGCCTTCCTATACCGGCCGCGCCCCTGTCTATCTGACGGCTGACGGCAGCGAGCAGGCGCCGATCGGCATTCCCCAGTTTTCAGGCCTCACTGTCCGGGTCAGCGGCGGAAGGACGGCCGAAAAAGTCGTGTTCCGCAAGGCGAACGGCGAGGCGCAGGATATCGCCGTGCAGGCCGATACCAAGCCGCAGCAGACAGCGGTATCAGGGCAGACGGCGGCACCGGCCAGCCAGGCTCTCGTCGCGCAGACGCATATGATGAAGCTGCAGGAGAACGGCGCACTCGAGGTCAACGGCCACCGCTGGAGCTTCAACGTGCTGCCCGATAAGGCGCCGGAAATTGCCTTTGACGGGCTGCCGAAGCCCAGCGTCAACGGCGCGCTTGAAATCGGCTTCACCGTCAAAGACGATTACGGGGTCCAGGAGGCTCATGCGGAGATCGTTCCTCTGGAAAACGATCCGACGGCAACGCCGCTCTATCCACTGCCGGAATACCGGCTGGATATTCCGCGCCGCAACGCCCGCGACGCCAAGGCTGTGACCAGCCGGAACCTGACCGAACATCCGCTTGCCGGCAAACGTGTGCGCATCACGCTCGTCGCCAAGGATGCCGCCGGCCAGACCGGCCGCAGCCCGCCGCATGAGATGACGCTGCCGTCACGCCCCTTCAACGAGCCGCTTGCCGCGGCCGTCGCCGAGGAACGGCAGGTTTTCGCGCTCGATACGCGCAAGATGCCGCAGGCAATCGCCCTGAACGAGGCGTTGACCATCCGCCCCGAGGAGACCATCCCGAAGCTCACCAACTACCTGCTCTTGGAATCCGCCTTGACGCGTATGAAGCTCGCAAAGGGCGAGGATGCGCTGAAGGATACGGCCCAATATCTGTGGGAAATCGCCCTCGGCATGGAGGACGGCGATCTTTCGCTGGCCGAGCGCAAGCTGCGCGAGGCCCAGCAGAACCTCGCCGACGCGTTGGACCGCAACGCCCCGGACGCGGAGATCAAGAAGCTGATGGACGAGCTGCGCAAGGCGATGCAGGACTATATGACTGAGCTTGCCCAACGCATGCAGAACGCGCCAATGCAGCCGAACCAGAACGCGCAGAACATTCTGCGCCAGCAGGATCTGGAACGGATGATGGATCAGATCGAGAATCTCGCCCGCTCCGGCAATCGTGACGCGGCCCAGCAGATGCTGTCGGAATTGCAGCGGATGATGAACAACCTGCAGGCCGGCCGGCCGCAGCGCAGCCAGCAGAGCCAGGAAAACAGCGAAGCCCGCAAGCAGATCGACAAGCTCGGCGAGATCCTGCGCGACCAGCAAAAGCTGATGGAGCAGACCTTCCGGCTCGACCAGCAGCTCAGGGACCGCATGCAACGCGGCGAGCCCGACATGGGCGAGAACGATCCGCTGCTCGACGAGATGAACCCCGGAGAAAACGGCGAGCCGCAGGATCAGCAGCAGGGCCAGCAAGGCAAGGATGGACAGCAGCCCTCCGACCAGATGACGGCCGAGCAGCTGCGTGAGGCGCTGAAACAGCTGCGCGCGCAGCAGGATGGGTTGGGCAAGCAACTCGGCGAATTGCAGAAGAGCCTCGGCGAGATGGGAATTAAGCCCGGCCCGGGTTTTGGCCAGGCGCAACGCGAAATGGAAGGCGCCGGCCGTGAACTCGGCCAGGGCCGCGGCCAACCGGCCGTCGAGGGCCAGGGCCGCGCGTTGGAAGCGCTTCGCCAGGGCGCCCGCGACATGATGAACCAGATGATGCAGGCGCAGCAGGGCCAGCAGGGTCAAGGTCCGAACGGCCAGGTGGGCCAAGGCGACCAGAACGGCCGCGACCCGCTCGGCCGGCCGCGCCGGACCCAAGGGCCGGATTTCGGCGACAACAGCGTGAAGGTGCCTGACGAAATCGACGTTCAGCGGGCGCGAGAAATCCTTGACGCGATCCGCGAAAAGCTCGGCAACAATCCACCGCAGGAAATGGAACGGCGATATCTCGAACGGTTGCTGGACATCCAGTAGGCCTTACGACTCCGCGCAAAAATAGGACGCGCACGGGAAAGGATGATTCTAGATCGGATCGGCCTAAAGCATGTCGCGCAAAACTATGCAGCGGTTTTGCGCGAACGACATGCATTGGGAATAAAGACCTAAAGCGCAAGGAGCGAATCTGAAAGATTGCGACGCGCTTTAGAAGCTGAACCTGGATCTAAATCAAAGAAATAGAGCGGGATACCGATCGAAAAGCGCTGACACTTTTCGGCATCCTGGCTCTAAGCGACAAGCGCCCGGGCGACCGCCTTGCGGATATCGGGAAGCGCGAATGGTTTGGCGACGACATCGATGATCTTCTCGGCAAGATCGTCGGCCCGTTCGCGTTGTTCGGCATAGCCGGTCATCAGCAGGATTTTCAAGCCAGGAAAAGCGTCTTTTGCCTGATGGGCGAGTTCAATGCCGTCCATCACAGGCATGCGGATGTCTGAAAGCAGCAGATCGTAGACCCCGTCCTTGAGCTTCTCCAAGCCCTCGGCTCCATCGGCCGCCTCGTCGGTCTCGTGGCCATCGAGCCGCAGGGCTCGGGCTACGAACGACCGCAGGGAGTCCTCGTCTTCCGTAATCAGAATTCTTGCCATATGTGCATCGCTCCGTCGTCAGCCCCGCGACGGAAATCACCAGACTTTCCTTTTCGATCGGTAAAGATGACGAAGCGATGGGCGAGATGGTTAACAACTCGTCTTGAAGGCATTGCAGCGCCGCGCGTCTTTAAGACGCGCAAAGGACGCTGTAACATTTTTAATTGCTGCATAATTTTATCCTTAAATCGATTCCGATTTTAGGAACTATGCAGGAGCTCAGGCGTCCCCGGTCACCACGCCGACGAAGGGCAGTTCGCGAAACGCATAGGCGACATCCATGCCGTAGCCGACGACAAAATAGTCAGGGCATTCGAAGCCGACATAGTCGGCCTCCAGCTTTTCCTTACGCTTGACGCGCTTGTCGAGCAGCACGGCGATCGTGACGTTACGCGCACCACGCTCGAAGAGCAGTTCCTTGGCAAAAAGCAACGTCCGGCCTGATTCGAGGATATCGTCGATCAACAGGACGTCGCGGCCATGCACGTCGCTGTCGATATCCTTGACGATGCGTACGCCCTGCGAAACCGTACCGATGCCATAGCTCGACAGTGTGATGAACTCGACCTCCGGGGCAAGCCCGCTATCATGCAGGGCGCGGATCAGGTCGGCGGCGAAAATGAAGGAGCCCTTGAGCACGGCGATGACGAGCAGGTCCTTGGTCGGGCCACTGGCGATCTCCCGCGCCATCGAATGATTGCGCTCGGCGATCTGCTCGGCGGTGAAAAGCGGCTCTATGTTTTTTCCGCGCACGACAGGCATAAGGGCTTGCTCCATGAAAAGAAGGGTAAGCCGTTAGCACATATGCGAGCCTGAAACAGCCTCGCTGGCCATGAAATTAACGGGATTGGCCCGACCTGTGGCGAGAAAGTCGGCCATTCCATGTCCTGTTACATCTATGGCAGGAAGGAGAGCCGGACCTCCGGCGTCTTTCCGCCGGCATGCTGGACGCGAGCCGAGAAGCCCCGGCTTTGGCCGCCATAGATGACATCGGCCGGCGGGTCGATGACGATGCTTGCCGTCAGCTGCTCGTCGGTCACGAGATCGGCACGGATCGGATACACCGTCTGCGTCGTGCCGCTCTTGTTTTCGACGATGCCGTTGATAACGAGCACGCGCATGCCGTTTGCATCACGCGGCGTCACCGTGACGTGGGTGAAATGCAGCGGCGCTCCGGAAGTGGCGCGCGCGCCGGAAAGGCCGGAAAAACCACCCGCAAGCCCGAAGACGAGCACGACGAGCGCCAGCACCAGCGCTGCGAAGCTCCGCGTCGACGCGCGCTGCAGCCAGGATTCGACGGTCTGCAGAACGGAAGCAGCCATTGCCGGCATGGGCGGCGGGGCGGCGTGTGCGGCAGCCATGCGCTTGCGGTTGTCGTTATAGGTCCTTGCACTGAATTCCCTGGTCCGCACGTTGCCGAGGGTAACGAATTCAGCGTCGGAGATATCGGCAGGACGCGCCGAGCGGTACTGACGATTGGCGGGTTCCGGCGGCAGGAAATCATAGGCCTGGCCCGGCGTCCGGCGACTGAAGGAGGATGCTTCCATGGTGGCTGCCTCGCAGATGTCCACATGGTTTCGTTGCCAGGAGAAATCTGGCATTGAAACGAATCCTGCTCAGTCGTAAATTTTAATGGTTAATGCTTCGCAAAGATCGCCATCAAACGGGCGTCTTTCCAGCAAAATTTACCGGCTGTTAACGGTGTTGGTTAACAAGTCGTGCGGTGAAACCCACAACAGACTGAGCTGCCCGTTGATCCACTTTGAGAATGTCGGTTTGCGCTATGGCATGGGCCCGGAAATCCTCCGGGACCTGACCTTCGACATCCCGAAGAAATCCTTTCAGTTCCTGACAGGCCCATCGGGTGCCGGCAAGACGTCGCTGCTGCGGATGCTTTTCATGTCTCTGCAGCCGACACGCGGCCTGATCCGCATGTTCGGGCGCGACATTTCCGAAATCCCTCGCCCCGAACTGCCGCTTCTGCGCCGCCGCGTCGGCATCGTCTTCCAGGATTTCCGCCTGCTCGACCATCTCACCACCTATGAGAATGTCGCTTTGCCCTTACGGGTGCGTGGCAAGGATGAGAGCTCCTACAAGACCGACGTGCTGGAGCTGTTGAAATGGGTCGGCCTTGGCGAACGCATCAATGTGCTGCCGCCCGTGCTCTCCGGCGGCGAGAAGCAGCGCGCCGCAATCGCCCGGGCGCTGATGGACCGGCCGGAAGTGCTGCTGGCCGACGAACCCACAGGCAATGTCGACCCGCCTATGGCCAAACGCCTGCTCAACCTTTTCCTCGAGCTGAACCGCCTCGGCACGGCGGTCGTGATCGCCACGCATGATCTGGCGCTGATGGAACAGGTGGAAGCGCGCCGCATGATCCTCTCAGAGGGGCATCTCGATATTTATGACTGAGCCCCCGTCCAGAAACCCCGAAAAGGCGGCTGCCAAGATCCAGCAGAAGCGGCCGGAATTGCGCGTGCGTCCGACCGCGCCGATCCTGCCGCCTTCCAACATCCAGGGCAGTGCGTTGATGGTGGTGATATCAATCATGGCCTTTCTCGCCTGCCTGACGCTCGGCGGCGTCAGCATGGTGCGCTCGACGGCGGCAAGCTGGGAGAGCCAGATCTCCCGCGAGATCACCATTCAGATCAAGCCGGACGACAATCTCGACATGGAAAAGGCGCTGACCCAGGCGCGCGACCTGGCGCTGACCTTCGTCGGCACCAAGAGCGGCCAGATCGTTGACGAGGCGGCGACGGCTCGCCTGCTCGAACCCTGGCTCGGCCCCGGCCTCGATCTCAAGGATCTGCCCGTTCCCCGCCTCGTCATCATCACCATCGACGAGAGCAATCCGCCGGATTTCGATTCGATGCGGTCGCTGCTGAAGGACAGTATCCCGCAGGCCAGCCTCGATGATCACCGCACCTGGGTCGACCGGCTGGTGTCTATGGCGCACACGACGGTCATGATTGGCACCGGCATCCTGCTCCTGGTTTTCACGGCGATGGTGCTCACCGTCGTCTTCGCCACGCGCGGCGCGCTGTCGGGCAATCGTCACGTCGTCGAAGTGCTGCATTTCGTCGGCGCCGAAAGCTCCTTCGTCGCCACCGAATTCCAGAAGCATTTCCTGAAGATCAGCCTCAAGGGTTCGGCGATCGGCAGCGCGCTTGCCGCTCTCTTCTTCGCCACCGCCGGTTTCTGGCAAAGCCGCACCCTTGCCACCCCGGAAACGGACCAGGCGACCGCGCTCTTCGGCACCTTCTCCGTCGGCGTGCTTGGTTATGCCGGCATCTTCGCGACGATGATCGTCATCGCGCTCCTCACCACCTTCACCGCGCGGCTGACCGTCATGCGGACAATCTACGAAATCGATACACTGCGCTCGGACCCGACACGCACCGACGGCATCGGAAGTTGATCGTGACCGTGCCGTTTTGCCATGAAAGCGTCTGTTCCGTGCCGCAATCAGCGTATAATCACGATTCATGACCATGGGACATACGACACCCAACCCGATTCATCAGGACCCGGAGCTTGATCGCTCGGCGGGTTTGCTGCCGCGGCGCGGGCCGATCCGCCGTCTGCTGCGCTGGGGCGGCTTTGGCTGCCTGCTGGTAATCGCCCTGGTGTTCGGCGGCTTTCTGCGTTTCGCTGATTCGGTGACGACACTCAGGCCGCCGGCCGAGCCGAAGGCGGATGCGATCGTGGTACTGACGGGTGGCTACCAACGCATCGACCAGGCTGTGGAGCTGCTGCAGAAGGGTGCCGGCAAGCGCCTGCTCATTTCCGGCGTCCACCCGACGACGACGCCGGCACAGATCCGCAAGATGACGCAGGGCTCGGCCGATCTCTTCTCCTGCTGTGTCGATATCGGCTACGATGCGATCGACACGATCGGCAATGCTGAGGAGGCTTCGAACTGGATCCACGCCAAGGGATACAGGAGCGTTCTGATCGTCACCAACAATTACCACATGCCGCGAAGCCTCGCCGAACTCTCCTATGTCGATCCCAACATCGAATTTGTCGCTTATCCCGTGGTCAATTCGGATTTGAAGAGCAGCAACTGGTTCACCGATCCGAATGCGATGCGCGTCATGCTTGCCGAATATGCGAAACTGCTGCTGGCAGGCACCCGCAACATCACCGGCTTCGGCCGCCATACCGGGCTGCGCTCGGCAAATGCGTCCGGCCAGCAATAAAGCCGCGCTTCGGATAGGAAACTCCATCGCTTTAGACGTGCGCATAATCCTTTCGGAAAATCGATTCCGATTTTCGGGGGCATGCGCTATCTGTTGCTGCGCACTTTTGCTGGAATGCTCCAGCCTTTTACATCAGGGCAGCATCAAACGCTTTTTATGACGGGGAATATCGTGTAGGCCGGTCGCGTGAGCATGCCTCGGGAAAGTTTCATGATCGCCCTGCGTTCCGTTCTCTTCAACACGATCTTCTACGCCAATCTCATCATCCGGATGATCGTGCTCTCGCCCTATTATTTCGTGGTACCGCGCAAAATCGCCTATGCGATCCCGAAGAACTGGGCACGGTCCAACCACTGGCTGATGCGGGTGATCGTCGGCACCACCTTCGAGATCGAGGGCCTGGAGAACCTGCCTGACGGCAGTTACATCCTGGCGCCGAAGCACCAGTCTTTCTGGGATACCTACGCGCTGCTGCCCTGGCTGAAGGACCCAGTCTATATCCTGAAGCGCGAACTGATGTGGATTCCGCTCTTCGGCTGGTATGCGAAGAAGCAGCGCATGATCCCGGTCGATCGCGGCGCCCGTGGCAAGGTGATGGTGGAAGTGCAGAAACGCACGAAGGAAGAGCTTTCGACGGGCCGCCAGCTCATCATTTATCCCGAGGGCACTCGCCGTCCGCCGGGTGCGGAGCCGGTCTATAAATACGGCATAGCCCGCATGTACCGCGATCTTAATCTCCCCGTCGTTCCGGTCGCCATGCATCCCGGTCTCTTCTGGCCGCGGCGGAGCATCCGTCGTTATCCCGGCCATTTCAAGGTGAAGATCCTGCCGCCAATCATGCCCGGAATGGATCCGGACGCCTTTTTCGCCCATCTGATCGAGGTATTGGAGCGGGCAAGCGACGAGCTTCTGCTCGAAACCGTCGCGCAAAATCCGCATCTGCCGCTCCCGCCAACGGCGGTCGAAAGACTGGTCGAGCTGCGCAAGCTGAACGCGACAACTGGCTGAGATCAGGCGGCGCGCAGCCGCTCCACTTCGTTGACGACCTGTTCCAGCCAATGGTCGCGAATGCCCATCTGCTTCAGATGCGCCAGCGTGTTGAAGACATAGGCATCATTCGGGCCTGACTGGCCTTTTGCTTCGTTCACCACCCGTGCCGCCGCAAGCGCATCGAGCGCGCCGGCATATTGTTCATGCTCGCGATCGATGATGTAGGCGACCGCTTCCACCCGGCGCCGGCCGGCAAGCTGCAGCCGCACCCGGCGCTCCAGATAGACATTGGTGACCAGCTCGCGGGCGCGGAGATAGTCGATCACATCTTCCCATTTTTCAGGCGAAATGCGGAAAGCCATGCCGCGGCAGGCGCCACCCCTGTCGAGGCCGAGAACCAGGCCCGGATTGTCGCGTGTGCCACGATGGACAAAGGAGCGGACACAAAGCGAACGCCTGTAGCCGTAAACCAGAGCCTCTGCCCGCTCCATGAACTCGAAGCCCGGATTCCACATCAGCGAACCGTAGCCAAATACCCAAAATTCGTCCATATCGCACGCCAGACCGGGAATCACATTTGCGATTCACCATTGGAGAACATCATGGCAGCGTCAAGCCGATCCGGCAGCAGCCAATTCGGCAGCGGTAAGAAATTCTGGTTGCTGGGTGGAGGTATCCTCCTGGTGATCGCGCTTTATACCGGCGGCTGGTTCTATGCGGCGTCGGCATTGAAGACCACGGTGCTGAAGGCGATCGCGCCACGCGACCAGGCAGGCGTCAGCGGCGAATGCTCCGATATCGAATTCCGCGGCTATCCCTTCCGTATCGGCCTGTTCTGCTCGAAGATCGACGTCGACGACAATGTCAACGGCGTCTCCGCCACCTTCGGCGCGCTGCGCTCGGCAGCACAGGTCTATGCACCCGGCAAGATTGTCTGGGAACTCGATTCGCCGGCCGAAATCCGCACCAGCAACGGCCTTTCGATCTCGGCCCAATGGACGAACCTGCAGGCGAGTCTTGCAACCCGACTGCAGGGCATCGACCACAGCTCGACCGTCATCGAGGGTCTGAAGGCGATGGCCGTCTCCTCCTACACCGGCCAGACCATCAGCTTCGATGCCGTCCGCACCGAAATCCATCTGCGCCAGAACGGCGCCGATCTCGATGGCGCGATCTCCGTGCAGGATGCGAATACGGCGATCAAGGACTGGCCGCAGATCTTTCCAAAAATGTCTGCCAGCATAGATCTGACCATCGCCGGCAAGGCCGGCCTGATCGACGGTAGTGATCCGAACGGTCTCAATGGCGCCACCGGCAACCTGCGCCGCATCGTCGCCGACATCGGCGACGGCAAGGTGATGACGCTGACTGGCCCCTTCTCCCTTGACGAAAAGGGTCTGCTCTCGGGAAAATTCAAGCTGGAGATCGAACAGCTCGGCCCCTGGGGCGACAGCCTGAAACAGGCCTTTCCGGATATCGCCTCGACCGTCAACACGGCGACAAAGCTGCTGAAGTCGCTTGCCGGCGGCGGCGACAAAGTCTCTGTCGATCTCGTCGTCGATCGTGGCAATGCGACCGTCAGCGGTTTCATTCCGCTCGGCCGGATTCCGCCGATCTAGCCGATGCGCTTGATGAAGAATACTTCCGGCACCGATTGCAGGCCGGGCAGCTCGATCGCGCCGGTTTCGCAAAATCCGTTGCGGCGATGCCAGTCCTGAGGCCGGCTTTCGTCGCATTCGCTCGACGTCATCAGCATACGGGCGCCGTCGCCGCGCATGGCCTCTTCCCAGGCGAGAAACAGCGCCGTTCCAACGCGCGACCGGCGATGGCCGGGCAGAACGCGGATCATTTCCATGTAGGGAACCCTGCCCCAGAAGCGGGAGAAGCGCAGGAAGCCGACAATCTCATCAGCCTCCCTGGCAACCAGATATTCGCCGAGCGCCACACAGCGCGATACCCATGCCTCACCGGCGCTCGCATCCTCGCGCACCAGCCAATCGATATCCGCCGGGCCGGCACGTGCCACCTCCACCATCGCGGCGGCTACTTCTTGTCCAGCGCGTGCCGGCCGAAATCCGGCGCATCGACATCCTGGCCGGCCTGGACGATCGAACGGCGGATGGCGCGTGTGCGGGTGAAGAGTTCGAAGATCTTGTCGCCCTCGCCCCAGCGGATGGCGCGCTGCAGATAGGCGAGGTCCTCCGAGAAGCGCGCCAGCATTTCGAGGATCGCATCGCGGTTGTGCAGGCAGACATCACGCCACATGGTCGGGTCGGAGGCGGCGAGGCGGGTGAAATCGCGAAAGCCGGAGGCGGAATATTTGATGACCTCAGACTCCGTCACCGTCTCCAGATCGTCGGCCGTGCCGACGATATTGTAAGCGATGATATGCGGCAGGTGCGAGACGATGGCGAGCACCTTGTCGTGATGCTCGGCATCCATTTCGTCGACCTTCGAGCCCAGCGTTTCCCAGAAGCTGCGCAGCCGCTTCAGCGCTGTCTCATCGGTATCCGCGACCGGCGTGAAGATGCACCAGCGGCCTTCGAAGAGGCCGGGGAAGCCGGCATCCGGGCCGGATTTCTCGGTACCTGCCAGCGGATGGCCGGGGATGAAATGCACATTATCAGGCATATGCGGCAGCATCTGTGCGATGACAGAAGCCTTTGTCGAACCCACATCGGTGACAACAGCCCCGGGCTTCAGGCTTCCAGAAATCTCCTTCGCCACACTTTCCGAAGCGCCGACTGGCACCGAGACGATCACCAGATCGGCATCCTTGACGGCATCCTGCGAGGACGTCGTGTAGCGGTCGCCGAGGCCGAGCTCTTCCGCACGCTTCAGCGTATCGGGGCTGCGCGTGGCGACGACGATCTCCCTTGCAAGACCAAGCCGTCTGATGTCGTAGGCAAGCGAAGAGCCGATCAGGCCGATGCCGATCAGCGCAATCCGATCGAACTGCACGCTCATGCCTGATGTCCCATGAATTCGGTGAGCGCGGCAATCACGCCGCGGTTGGCCTCTTCGGGGCCGATGCTCATGCGCAGCGCATTGGCGAAACCATAGCCGCGCACGGCGCGCAGGATGTAGCCGCGGCCCGTCAGGAAATCGTCGGCATCCGCGGCGCACTTGCCGTCGATCTCGGGGAAATGAATGAGGACGAAATTGGCGACGGACGGCGTCACTTTCAGCCCGATCGCCTCGAGCGCCTGGGTGAGCGTCTCGACCCACAGCTGGTTGAAGGAAACCGCCTGCTGGATGAAGGCCTGGTCGCGGATGGCAGCGGCACCGGCGGCGATTGCCGGCGCGTTCAAGTTGAATGGTGCGCGCACCCGGTTCAGCGCGTCGACGATCTCGGCCGGCGCATACATCCAGCCGACGCGCAACGCCGCAAGACCATAGGCCTTCGAGAAGGTGCGGGTCATCACCACGTTGGCATTGGAGGATACGACCTCGATGCCCGCTTCATAATCGTTGCGGCGCACATATTCGGCATAGGCGGCATCGAGCACGAGGACGACATGTTTCGGCAATCCGGCCTGCAGGCGGCGGATCTCGCTGACGGAAACATAGGTGCCTGTGGGGTTGCCGGGATTGGCGATGAAGACGATCTTCGTCCTCTCCGTCACCGCGGCAAGAATCGCATCGACATCGACGGTATAGTCTTTCTCCTTGACGACGACAGGCGTAGCACCCGCACCCAGGATCTGGATCTTGTAGACGAGGAAGCCGTGCTCGGTGATGATGCCCTCATCGCCGGCGCCGAGATAGACATGGCAGAGCAGGCCGAGCAGCTCGTCGGAACCGTTGCCGCAGAGGATGTTTGCCGGATTGAGACCGTGCACGGCGGCGATTGCCTCGCGCAGTTCGATCGCCTGCCCGTCAGGATAACGCCCCAGATTGTCGGCAACCGCCTTGAAGGCTTCGATCGCCTTTGGGCTGGCGCCGAGCGGCGTTTCGTTGGACGAAAGCTTGTAGACGCGGGCGACGCCCGGCGCATGTTCCTTGCCCGGCACATAGGCTGCGATATCGAGAATACCGGGACGCGGAACGGGCTTGCTCATCTCAACGCTCATGGGTTCCACCTTGGAATTGCCGGAAATCCGGGCTGAAAAACACCAAGTGGCATTAAAGCGGAATGCGATTGTTGTCGAGAGCTATGGGCGTGACACAAGCAGCCGGGGAACGCCGGAAACAGCGTCACCTCCAGCACAATTCCTCAAATCGGAATCGATTAAGGATAAAATTATGCAGCATTCAAAGTGCTACAGCGTTCTTTGCGCGTCTTAAAAGACGCGCGGCGCTGTCGTGCGTGTGGTCGGCACGCCATGCGGTGCGAGAACCGGCACGAAGACGCGGCGGGAGGCCCGCGCCGCAACCGGCAGCCCCTGATAAAGCCGCTTCTGCGCCTCGACGATAATGACGCCTGAAAAGGCCGGCCATAGCGTTCGGCCGATCCGCTCGAAGGCGCGGCGAAGGCGCAATATAGCCCTGAGCTTCGAGGGCGGGAAGAACAGCGCTTCAGCCGTCGCGCCCGGCGTGAAATTCGTCTCGCGCAGCAGACTTGTCAGCTGACCGCGGGAATAGGGCCGGCCCGAACCGAAGGGCGTATGTTCCATCCGTGCCCAGACGCCGCGCCGGTTCGGCACGACGATGACCAGCCGCCCGCCCGGTGCCAGCACCCGCCAGAGCTCCTTCAGCGTCTCGCGCGGGCTTTCGGCGAATTCCAGCGAATGCACCATCAGCACCCGGTCGATCGAGGAATCCGGCAGCGGCAGTTCCTCGTCGAAAATCAGCGCCGTCGTCGAGAGCGAACCCATCGGCCAGTTCACCGCGCCCTGTCCGGCCGGCATGAAGGCGAAGGTGCGTTCGGTATCGGCCTGGAAGCGGTCGAGGAAGGGCACCGCATAACCGAGGCCGACCAGACGCTCTTGCGGCAGCCGCACCCAGAGCGATGATAGTGCCATGGCGATCGACTGCTCGGCAAGACGTCCGAGCTCGGAGTGATAGAATTGGCGTAGGTCGACGATATCGGCGTGCATTGCGACAAATGTTATCAGCGGGCGGTTGGACTTCAAGGCCGGAACCTCTACATTTCCGCGAGACTCCTGGGATAAGGGATTATTGAACGATGAAACCTTTGGAATTAGACGTTTTTCTCTGCCGCACCGACAATTTCGGCGTTCTCGTGCACGATCCGGAGACAGGCTTTACCGCGGCGATCGATGCACCGGAGGAGGCGCCGATCCTGGAAGCGGCGACACGTCGCGCCTGGAAGATCACCCATATCTTCACCACTCATCATCACACCGACCATGTCACTGCCAACCTGGCGCTGAAGGAACAGTTCGGCTGCGAGATCATCGGCCCGATCAACGAGGCCATCGCCATTCCCGGCCTCGATCGGGCGATGGCCGATGGCGACAGCTTCCTTTTCGGCGATCACACGGTCAATGTCATCGAGACGCCCGGCCACACCGCCGGCCACATCTGCTATCACTTCGTCGACGATAAGCTGCTGTTTGCCGCCGACACGCTGTTTGCGCTCGGCTGCGGCCGGCTGTTCGAACGCCCTGCCGCCGATATGTGGCATTCCCTGCAGAAACTCGCCGTGCTGCCCGATGAGACCGCCGTTTATTTCGGCCATGAATACACATTGTCCAATGCCCGCTTCGCACTGACCGTCGATCCGGACAATGAGCGCCTCAAGAGCCGCGCCGCCGAGATCGAAGCCTTGCGCGCCGACGGCAAATTCACCATCCCGACGACATTGGGGCTTGAAAAGGAAACCAACCCCTTCCTGCGCGCCGCCGATCCGGCGATCCGCCGCAATCTGCTGATGGAAGGCAAGACGAACGAGGAAGTCTTTGCCGAGATCCGCAAGCGCAAGGACAATTTCTGATGTCGCCCGAGGACATCATCCGCGAACTCGGCATGCAGCCGCATCCTGAAGGTGGCTGGTACGTGCAGACATTCCGCGATACGGCGGGCGGGGAACGCGGCCACTCGACGGCGATCTATTATCTGCTGACCGGGGGACAGCGTTCGCATTGGCATCGCGTTCATGACGCGGCGGAGGTCTGGCATTATTACGCCGGCGCGCCGCTCTCGCTGCACCGCGCAGAAGACGGAACGGCAAGCGAGACCCTGACGCTCGGAACGAACCTGTCCGCCGGCGAACGGCCCCAGGCGATCATTCCCGCCAATTGGTGGCAATCGGCCGAAACCCTCGGCGATTTCACCCTGGTCGGCTGCACCGTCTCGCCCGGCTTCGAATTTTCCAGCTTCGAGATGGCGCCGCCCGATTGGAAGCCTGGCGGCTAGAGCATGATGCCGAAAAGTGTGAGCGGTTTTCGGGCAACATCATGCTCAAACTATCTAATTTAGAGCAGGATGATTTTAGGCCGACCAGGCCTAAAATCATCCTGTTCTAAGACCTACTCTGCTGCAGCAGACTGCGCCGGAATCTTGCGGCGGAACATGTCCTGGGCGGCGAGCACCGCCCCACCGGTGACGAGCACACAGGCGAGAGCGATGCGCCAGCTCGGCTCGGCAAATCCGAACAGCACCAGAATCAGAGTCGATAGCAGTGGTGCCGCGTAACTTGCCGCGCCGAGGATCTGGATATCGCCGTTCTTGACGCCGTAATCCCAGGCGTAGAAGGCAGCCCCGACCGGAAAGAGCCCGAGCCCGGCGACGGCGACCCACTCGAAACTCGTTGCCGGCCAGACGGTCGTCTCCAGGCCGAGATGGCAGAAGAACGACAGCATGGAGGTCGCAAGGCAGAAGCCGGTGACGACATCCGTGGAGACGGCGTCGAAACGCCGCGTCAGCAGCGAATAGCCGGACCATGTGAAGGCGCAGAGAAAGGCAGCCCCGTAACCGATGGCATAGGCGCCGTCGAAATCGATGCCGTTGCGGCTAACGATCAGGAAGGTGCCGCAAAGCCCGGCAAGCGCACCTGCCACATGATACCAGCGCAGCCGTTCGCCCGGCAGCAGCGCCGAACCGACGACGATCAGCAGCGGCCAGAGATAGGCAATCAGCCCCGCCTCCACCGCCGGTGCGTTCCGGAGCGCGGTGAAGTAGAGGAAATGATAGCCGAACAGCCCCGCAATGCCCGTTATCCAGACCCTGGCCGGCTGCTTCAGCAGCGCTAGCCGCGAAGGATTGAGGATAAGCACCACAAGGCCGGGAATGCTGCCGATCGCAAAACAGATGGCCGAAAGCTGGAACGGCGGCATCTTGCCGGAGGCGGCCGTCAACAGCGCCAGGAACGACCACATCAGGATCGCCGTAAAACCGACCAACGTCGCGCGAAGCTTCACCTGTCCCCCTTCACGGAGGCAGAAGCCCCGTCAGCTGTTGCTGCCGTATTTGACGGCAGTGATCGTCACCATTCCATATTCTGTTGGAATGCGCACATAGACAGGAGCGTATACATTTGCCGCGTCCGACTTGGCAAACCAGATTTCCATCCGGTTGCTCTTGCTGAGATAGTCGATGTCCTTGCGGCCCTTCTTGTAGCCCGAGCGCGGCACGAAGCGCACGCTGCAGACGGTTGCCTTGCCCTTGAAGCCGTTGGTGGAAAAATCCTCGTCGCCCTTCGGCGACAGCACCAGATCCATGCGCGTTTCGCCGTCGAAGATCGGCAGCGTCTGCGAGCAGACCTTGGTATCGCCGGTGAAGACCAGGCCGGAGATCGGGTCGAGCACCGAGCGCATGTCGCGCGGCGTGACGTCGATCCAGTTCTTCGGACGCTTCGGCGCCGGTGTCGTCGTCGCCGAGATGATATTGCCGTTGCGGTAGCTGACCTCGTAGACGCGGGCCTTCTTCTTGCCGCTCTTGTAGTAGAGCGAATATTTCTGCGCCTGCAGTCTGTCATTGCGCACGACACCGGTGACGCTGGTCTTTGCCGAAATCGTCGTGACGAGATCGGCAAGACCGGCGGAATTGATGTCGCCGGCGATCTTGTAACTGTGATCGTCCTCGATCTGCGTCAGGAACGCGGCGCGCGCGATCGGCAGGCCGGCGAGCGCCACCCGGTATTCCGTTCGATGCTGGATTTCGGCCGCCGATGCCGGTATGGCAAGGAGCGCGGCAATGGCCGAAATGAAAATCCGTCTGCCCGAATGAGCCATGGAAAAAAGCCTTGTCTTGTCGCGCGCTGGCAGCTCTTGTTAAGCGCTCTATACTCCTGCCGCGAAGGGAAGAAAACAGCAGCTTTTTGACAGAATTGCGGGAAAGGCCAAGGTTTGGCTTGACGCGAGCAGCCTGTCTGACTATAGAACCGCAACTTTCCAATCATGCCCGTTGGATTGCGCGCCTGGCTTTGCCGGGAATGGCAATTCGATGGCCCGAGAAAAAACAAGAATAGGTGTTCCATGTCCCGCGTGTGCGAATTGACCGGCAAGGCCGTCCTGACTGGTAACAATGTCAGCCATGCCAACAACAAGACCAAGCGCCGGTTCCTGCCGAACCTGTGCCAGGTCACGCTGATTTCCGACGCTCTCAACCAGCGTTACCGTCTTCGCGTTTCGGCTGCCGCTCTTCGCACCGTCGAACATCGTGGCGGCCTCGATGCCTTCCTGCTGAAGGCCAGCGAAAACGAACTGTCGATGCGCGCCCGTCTGCTGCGCCGTCAGATCGCCAAGAAGACCGCCGAAGCCGCTGCTGCGTAAGCTTCTGCCTTTCTTTCATACGGCTTCAAAAGGCTTGAACGGATAATACCGGACAAGCCTTTTGCTTTGCCGGTTTGCTCCTCCGACTGGTGGCATCACCCAGGATAAAAAAATGCTGAAGACCCGCTATACCATTGCCTATGTCGCGCTGATGACGCTCGTCGTCGTCGCCTCGAACTTCCTCGTCCAGTTTCCGCTGAACGCCGAAGTTGCCGGCATCAACCTCGCCGACATCCTGACCTGGGGCGCCTTCTCCTATCCGATCGCTTTCCTGATCACCGATCTGACCAATCGTCAGTTCGGCCCGCGGGCAGCCCGCAAGGTCGTCTTTGCCGGCTTCGTCGTCGGCGTGACGCTCTCCTTCTTCACTTCGGTGCCGCGCATCGCCATCGCTTCCGGCTCGGCCTACCTCGCCGGCCAGCTGCTCGATATCGCCGTCTTCAACCGCCTTCGCCGTCAGGCCTGGTGGCGCGCGCCGTTGGTCGGTTCGCTGATCGGCTCGGCGCTCGATACGGTGATATTCTTTTCGTTGTCCTTCGCCGCGTTTTTTGTCTTCCTCGGCCCCAACGATCCCTTTGCGCTCGAGGCAGCCCCCCTCCTCGGCGTCTTTGCCGCGGAGGCTCCGCGCTGGACTTCCTGGGCGATCGGCGATTTCGCCGTGAAGATGATCGTCGGCCTTGTCATGCTGCTACCCTATGGCGCGCTGATGAACGTGCTGCGGCCGATGCAGGCCGCTCGCGCCAGCTGATTTAAGTTACCGACGCCGCCGGATCGCACCGGCGGCAATGGCCGGGTGCAGCAGCACCTCTGCTGCCAGATCGTCGATACCTAGCGATGAATCGAGCCGCAGCACCGGCACTGTCTGCGTTTCCAGCCATTGCTCATGTGCCGCAAGGCTGCGGCGTTCGGGACCGGCCGTGTCATAGCTCGCCGCCCATTCCAGAAACTCCCCGCTCTTGACGGCCATGTCGCCTCCGGGCCTGATTCTGTTTCCGTATCGGGCAATCTCCCGCGCGAGGATGCGCGTCATTCTAAGCTCCGGATCGATCCTGAGGAACACGATCAGATCGTAGAGTGGCTCAATCGGCCTTCCCCATTTCAGCGCCGATCCGGAGAGAACCCAGCCTTCATGCCGCGCGACCTCATCGAGCAGCAGCCTGATGCGGTCGTCGGCATCCCTCGGCGTCGTGAACGGCGGATCGGTCGGCAGCCAGAAGAAATCGTCGGTGTCGAGATGGGCAATATCGAGCTTTTCGGCGAGCACAAGGCCGAGCGATGTCGTGCCGGAACCGGACGCGCCCATGACGTGAATATGCACCATGATTTCCTCCGCAGGCTGCCACCGATGCCGCGGGCGGGATAGCCGAGACCTATGACATCAGTTTGACGCTTTGTGTTCGGCCTGTTCGGAAAGCCGGAACTCCAGCATCAGATTGCGCTGCAGGATCGAATGATTGTCGTCCGACAACAGGATGATATGGGTCGTGCCGTCGGCGGCCTGAAAGGCATCGAGCCCTTCCATATTGTCGATCTGCGAGTTGAAATTGCCTTCCAGCAGCAATTCGCCGTCAACAATGGCGCCGGGCCTGATATCGGCACCCTTGATGCGCCGAAGACGCATGCCGATGCCTTCGGCCATGTTGAAGCGGCGCTCCAGCAGCAGCAGGTCGCCGTTCGGCAGGAAAGCACCATCGGTGATGTCGAAGCTGCCGTCCCGCTCGACCGAGAAGCGCCCTTTCAGCGGTCCGCTGAGAATGGCCGCCAACCGGTTGCCGTCACTGTCGAGACCGCGTTCGGTGACGATAACCACACCGCCCCGCAGCGGGCTGGATGCCGGCGCCACGGTGATGGTCTCGATGCCGCGGTTGTCGTCCAGCATCTTCCGCGGGATAATAATCGGCAGGGTGGCGATCGCTCCCGAGCCGGCAAAGCCAGGATCGGGATAGACATCGACGCGATGATCCTGCTCGAAGGAGACCAGTATCCAGTCGCCGTCGAGCGCCAGGCCCTCGGCATCCATATGTCCCTTGCCCTCGAAGCTGCGCCCGGCGCTGTTCTTCATCGGCGTGATCTCGACATCCGAGAGACCCGAAAGCCTACCCTTGACGTCACGCTCGATGCCGCCGGTCAACCACTGGCCGGTATCGAGCACGACGACGAAATGTTTCTGGTCCTGCCGGAAACGGATGGAGGAGAGCGAGCCGAACAGCGCTCTGCTAGAGACCATCTCCAGCCCGCCGAGAAATTCCAGCGAGCCGAATGTCGTCTCTGAAGAGCCGATCCTGAAATCGGAGATTTGCCGGCTAATGACCGGCACGTCGTCGCCGGCCCATGACGAGGAAGCGCCGGCTGCGAGGCAAAGAGCGATTGACGCCGCACGGCAGAGGCGCTTGACCATCATTCTTCCAGCAGCGTCAGCCGGCACGGCGTATCCGGCCGCCGCGCGGCTGGACGGATTGGTCCTCGAACAGCGAGGCAAGCTGCTCGGTCATCGCACCGGCAAGTTCGTCCGCATCGACGATCGTCACGGCGCGGCGATAGTAGCGCGTCACGTCGTGACCGATGCCGATCGCCAGCAGTTCGACAGGCGAACGCGTCTCGATCTGCTCGATAACGGCGCGCAGGTGCCGCTCCAGATAATTGCCCGGATTGACCGACAGCGTCGAATCGTCGACCGGCGCGCCGTCCGAGATCATCATCAGGATGCGGCGCTGCTCGCGGCGTGCAAGCAGACGATTATGCGCCCAGATCAGCGCCTCGCCGTCGATATTTTCCTTGAGCAGACCCTCGCGCATCATCAGCCCGAGATTGGCGCGTGCCCGCCGCCACGGCGCGTCGGCCGATTTGTAGATGATATGGCGCAGGTCGTTGAGGCGGCCCGGCGTTTGCGGCTTGCCGCCGGCAAGCCAGTTTTCACGCGCCTGCCCGCCCTTCCAGGCCTTCGTCGTAAAGCCGAGGATCTCGACCTTGACGCCGCAGCGCTCCAGCGTGCGCGCGAGAATGTCGGCGCAGGTGGCGGCCACCGTGATCGGCCGGCCGCGCATCGAGCCGGAATTATCGATGAGCAGGGTGACGACGGTGTCGCGGAACTGGGTGTCGCGCTCCATCTTGAAGGAGAGCGCCTGCATCGGATCGATGATGATGCGCTGCAGCCGGGCCGGATCGAGATAGCCCTCTTCCAAATCGAAATCCCAGGAGCGGTTCTGCTGCGCCATCAAGCGGCGCTGCAGCCGGTTGGCGAGGCGGCCGACGGCACCTTGCAGATGCGCCAGCTGCTTGTCGAGGAAGGCGCGCAGGCGCTCCAGCTCGGCGGCGTCGCAAAGTTCCTCGGCGGTGATGATCTCGTCGAACTCTTCGGTAAAGACGTGATAGTCGACCTTCTCGTTGAAATCGGCGAAAGGCGTGTTTGGACGGCGGGTCTCGCCCGGCGTTTCCGAATCGTCCTCGCCTTCTTCCATCATGTCGTCGTCGGAGATTTCGGCGCCCTCGGTCTCGCCGTCCTCCATCTGCTCGTCGGCGACCTCGCTGTCCTCGACAGGAGCGGCATCCGTGCCGGCATCCTCGTCGACCTCGTCCTGATCCTGCTCGTCGCCGCTCGACTGGTCTTCCTGCTCCGACTGGTCGTCATTGTCGGCATCGCTGTCGTCGTCGCCGTATTCCTCGGCCATTTCCATGGCCGACAGCATGTTGCGGATGACCTTGGCGAAGGCCTGCTGGTCGTTGATCGCGCTCGACAGGTTGTCGAGTTCGGACCCTGCCTTGTCCTCGATGAAGCCCCGCCAGAGGTCGAGCACCTTGCCGGCGGTTTCAGGCGGGCGCTGGCCGGTCAGCTTCTCGCGCACCATCATCGCAACGGCTTCGCCGACCGGTGCGTCTTCCTGGCGCTCGATGCCGGTAAAATTCGCCTTGGAATATTTCTCTTCCGTCATGGAGCGCAGGTTCGACGCCATGCCCTCCATGCGCAGCGCGCCGATCGATTCGACGCGCGCCTGCTCGACAACATCGAAGATCGCCCGGGCGTCCGAGCCCTGCGGCGCCATCGTCGTGTGCACTTTCTCGTCATGGCAGGCAAGGCGCAACGCCATCGAATCACCGAGCCCGCGGGTGACCGCCAGCTCATGCGCCGTCGGCCGCTTGGAAAGTTCCGGCAGCCGGATGCGCTCGCCGGTCATCCCCGGCCGTTCATTGGCAAAGGTCACCTCGACATCGCCGTCGCCGGCGATCGAGCGCACGCAGCCGGTTATCGCCCGGCGCAGTGGCTCGACGTCGACAGGCGCGCCGGGCTTTGCTTTCGAATTGTCACCGCGAGCTGCCATGATCGGTCGGCCTCAAGCTCCGAGAACGATATTGGCGGCACTTTCCTTCAGCTCGACGCCGAAGGCGCGCTGATAGTGCTCGGCGACCAGCGGACGCTCCAGCTCGTCGCACTTGTTGAGGAAGGTGACGCGGAAGGCGAAGGCCAGATCGCCGAAGATGTCGGCGTTTTCGGCCCAGGTGATGACGGTGCGTGGGCTCATGACCGTGGACAGATCACCGTTCATGAAGGCGGCGCGCGTCAGGTCGGCGACACGAACCATCTTCGAAACGGTCTCACGGCCGCCCTTGTCCTTGCCGAAGCTCTTCACCTTGGCGGCGACGATATTCACTTCGTGATCATGCGGCAGGTAGTTCAGCGTCGTGACGATCGACCAGCGGTCCATCTGCGCCTGGTTGATCTGCTGCGTGCCGTGATAGAGGCCGGTCGTGTCGCCGAGGCCGATCGTATTGGCGGTCGCAAACAGGCGGAAGGCCGGGTGCGGCCGGATGACGCGGCTCTGATCGAGCAGCGTCAGCCGGCCGGAGGATTCGAGCACGCGCTGGATGACGAACATCACATCGGGACGGCCGGCATCATATTCGTCGAAGACGAGCGCGACATTGTGCTGATAGGCCCAGGGCAGGATGCCGTCCTTGAATTCGGTGACCTGCAGTCCGTCCTTGACGACGATCGCATCCTTGCCGACCAGATCGATACGGCTGACATGGCTGTCGAGGTTGATGCGCACGCAAGGCCAGTTGAGCCGCGCCGCCACCTGCTCGATATGCGACGACTTGCCCGTGCCGTGATAGCCGGAGATCATCACGCGGCGGTTATGGGCGAAGCCTGCGAGAATGGCGAGCGTCGTGTCGCGGTCGAAAAGGTAGTCGGTATCGAGGTCCGGCACATAGGCGTCGCCCTTGCTGTAGGCGGGAACGCGGATGTCGGAATCGATACCGAAGACCTCTCGGACCGAAACGGTGGTATCGGGCAGTTCTGAAATATCCAGGTCGATCTTGCTCATCATGTCTCCAAGGCGGGTGCTGCCACCCGGCCATACTGTCTCAGGCCATGTCGCAACCCAGACGCCGCGTTTTTTATTCCGCGCCCGTCCAGGTCGGAACGTCGGCGATACTTCTCCGGGACTGAAACGAAACCTCGGCGGGATAATGACCGCGTGCGAGCATTCTTGAAAGAGTCCCAGACAAGAAACGCCGCGTCCGGAAGGTCGGCGGAGGCGATGTCGGGAAAACGCACAAATATGAGCCGCGTTTGCCTGCGGCCTCAGCCGATTTGGACCATACCCGATTGAAGCCCAAGAGCAAGGACGGGAATTAACAAAAACCGTTCTGCTTCAACAATTGATAGGCCTGTATGACGGCGCGGAAACGCTCCTCCGAGCCACGGTCGCCGCCATTGGCATCCGGATGGTGTTTCTTCACCAGTTCCTTGTAGCGGCTCTTGATCTCCGCCGATGTCGCATTGGCGTCGAGGGCCATCGTTTCGAAGGCCTTGGTCTCCAGCGATTTTAGCTTGCGCGCCTGGGGGAAACGCGGTCCGCTGCCCTTGCCGCCTTCCTTGACGAAGCCGAAGGGATCGCGAACGCGGGTATAGGCGCCGGAGCGGATCTCCGAATGCAGCGGACTGTCCTTCGCCGCCTTGTTGACGCCGACCGTCCATGTCGGCCGGTGGCCGGTGATCGCCTCTTTCTGGTATCGCGCGATCTCGCCGTCCGAAAGACCGGAGAAATAATTGTAGCCCTTGTTGTATTCCTTGACGTGCTCGAAGCAGAACAAGAAGAACTGGCCTTCGGCATTGCGGCCGACCGGAGCGCGATGCGCCCCCTTCTTGTCGCACCCGTCCCATTGACAGGTAGGCGGCGCCTGCTCTGTCTCCGGCTCGCGTTTGCGGCGTGTTCGGATGCGATCGAAATATTTGGAATCAAGTCTCATGACGGCGCTAATTATGGGGCTGTCGCGAAGCGACAACAAGAATTGACAAACGGGAATGTTGCAGGCTTGGTAGGAACCCTTTTCGCGAACCAGCAAGACCGGATGATGACCCTGCGAACCCGCATCGAAGAAAAACTTATCAAAGCCTTCGCGCCCGAACGCCTGAGCGTCATCGACGAAAGCCATCTGCATGCCGGCCACCAGCCTGATATCACGGGCACCGGCGAAACCCATATGCGGGTGAGGATCGTTTCCGGAAAATTCGCCGGCATGTCGCGGCTGGCCCGCCACCGGGCAATCACCGACCTGTTGAAACCGGAGCTCGATGCCGGTCTGCATGCGCTGGCCGTCGAACCGGCTGCACCTGATGAACCGACCCGCTGGTAGCGGCACGCAAGCCCATATAGGCGTTGGCCGTACAAGATCCAAGCGAAATCAGCCTGGCTTTGCGCCGTCTTCTCCGGCCGGCCGGATGCGCAGCTTGGTGATGCGATTCTTTTCCCGCTTCATGACGACGAAACGCTTGCCGTAGAAGGTGAAGGCTTGGCGCTCTTCCGGGATGGTCATCGATTCGTGGATGACGAGGCCGGCGATCGTCGTCGCCTCCTCGTCGGGCAGATTCCAGTCGAGCGCCCGGTTCAGGTCGCGGATCGGCACGCCGCCATCGACGACGACGGAACCGTCAGCCTCCTGACGCACGCCCTGTATCTCGATATCGTGCTCGTCGGAAATATCGCCGACGATTTCCTCGAGAATATCCTCCAGCGTGACGATGCCCTGCACCTCGCCATATTCGTCGACGACGACGGCGAAATGCTGCTTGCGCCGCAGGAAGGCGTTGAGCTGGTCCTCGAGGTTGGTGCTGTCGGGCACGAACCACGGCTTCTGCGCGATCTTCACGATATCGAGGTTCTGCGGCTCCATGTTCGGCTCGGCAAGCGCCCGCAGCAGGTCCTTGGCATGGACGACGCCGATGATGTTGTCGATCGTGCCGCGCCACAACGGCATGCGCGTATAGGGGCTTTCGAGGATGACACGCACCACCGCTTCCGGCGGATCGTCGGCGTTGATCGCCCGCATTGCGGTGCGATGGACCATGATGTCCGAGAGTTCGAGCTCGCCTAGATCGAGCACGCCGCCGAGACGGTCGCGGTCGGCCTTGACCACCGATCCCTCGCGGTGGAGCAGATCGACGGCGCCGCGCAGCTCTTCATGCGCCGTCAGCATCGATATCTCGCGTGAGAGATTGATGCCGAACAGCGAAAGAATCTGCCGCACGATCGCATTGACAAAGGAGGAAACCGGGCCGACGACGGCAACGAACAGCCTGGCCGGCAGCGCGATAGCGAGTGCGAAACGCTCGGGCGCTGAAATCGCCCAGCTCTTCGGCAGCACTTCGGCGAAGATGACCAGGATGACGGTCATCGCGAGCGTCGCCAGTGCCACCCCTGAACTGCCGAACAGTCCGAGGAAGAGGCTGGTGGCGATCGAGGAGGACAGGATATTGGCGAGATTATTGCCGATGAGCAGCGCGCCGATCAGCCGGTCGCGCCGCTCGATCAACTGCCGGACGAGGCCGGCGCGGTCGTCGCCGTTGGCCTCGAGCGTATGGATACGGCTGCGCGAAACGGCGGTCAGCGCCGTCTCCGAGCCGGAAAAGAAGGCGGACATCAGCACCAGCGCCGTGATCGAAAGGATCTCCGGCCAGTATGTCGCGAGAAATGCCAGAGCGCCTTCGACCGACATCAGGCGTGTTTTTCCCGGAGAAAGCTGATCACTTCGGACGCCGGAACATCGTCGGCGACGAAGGACTGGCCGATGCCGCGCGTCAGGATGAAGGTGAGCTTGCCGCTCTTGACCTTCTTGTCCTGGGCGATCGCGTCCATCAGCGTTTCGGCCGGCGGCAGGCCGCCCGGAATGTCGGAGATGCGGGTCGGCAGGCCGACCTCCTTCAGATGCCGCTCGACGCGGCGCGCATCGTCAGGGCTTGCAAGGTTCATTCGTGCGGAGAATTCGTGCGCCAGCACCATGCCGATCGAAACGCCCTCGCCATGCACGAGGCGGGAGCTGTCATAAGCAGTCGCCGCTTCCAGCGCGTGGCCGAAGGTATGGCCGAGATTGAGCAGTGCCCGCGGACCGTTCTCGCGCTCGTCGGCAACGACGACGTCGGCCTTCGCCTGGCAGCTCGCGGCAATCGCCTCGATGCGCGCGGAACCGCCTGTAAAAACCGCCTTCCAGTTCGCTTCCAGCCAGGCAAAGAAATCCGGCTTGTCGATCAGCCCGTATTTCGCGACCTCGGCGTAGCCTGCGCGGAATTCGCGCGCGCTCAGCGAATTCAGCACATCCGTATCGGCCAGAACCAGGTCCGGCTGGTGGAACACGCCGATCAGGTTCTTGCCGTGGCGGGAATTGATGCCGGTCTTGCCGCCGACGGAGGAATCGACCTGCGACAAAAGCGAGGTCGGCACCTGGACGAAACGCACGCCGCGGCGGACGATGCCGGCCGCAAATCCGGAAAGATCGCCGATGACGCCGCCACCGAGCGCGATGACGTAATCGTTGCGCTCGACGCGGGCTTCGAGCATCTTGTCGCAGACCGTGATCAGATGCTCGAAGCTCTTGGTCTTCTCGCCGGCCGGCAGGACGACCTCAGCCGAGGCGATACCCGCTTCCTCCAGACTTGCGACGAGGGCCTTGAGATAGAGCGGCGCGACATTTTCGTCGGTGATAACAGCCGCCTTGCGGCCCTTGAGCCGGGAGGCGATCTCGGCGCCGGCTCGCGCGATCAGCCCCGGCCCGATCAGTATGTCGTAGGCGCGCTCGCCGAGCGGCACATGCACCGTTCGGATGGCGGGGGCGGAGGTTATCGCATTCATGACGCTGCACTTTCCTTCTGAGCTTCGATCAAGGCCTTCAACACCTCGTCGGCCATGATTTCCTTGCGGACATCACGCGAAAGCACCGTCAGATCGGCCTGCGCATAGATCGGATAACGCGCATTCATCAGGCCCTCGAGCGTCTGCTTCGGATTTTCGGTCTTGAGCAGCGGCCGCGTGTCGCGCTTGGCGACCCGGTCCCAGAGCACGTCAAGATCGGCCTTCAACCAGACGGAAAGGCCGCCCTTCTTGATATGTCTGCGCGTCCGGTCGTTGATGAAGGCGCCGCCTCCGGTGGAGACGACCCGCGGCCCGCTCTTCAGCAGCCGCTTCATCACCCGCGCTTCCAGCGCCCGGAACTCCTGCTCGCCATAGGCGGCAAAAAGCTCGGCGATCGTCATGCGCGAAACCCGCTCGATCTCGAGATCGCTGTCTATGAAGGGAATGGCGAGCTGGTTGGCGACGATGCGCCCGACGGAGGATTTTCCGGCGCCCATCAGGCCGACAAGGATGAGATTGCGTGAACCGAGCGCGGCGCGAGCTCTGTCTTTCAAGCTGTCAGCAACGGTCAGCAGTTGTTCACTCATCGGTCCATTCACACTTTGTTTGCAAACGGTATCGACAAATGCAGGTGGAGCGTCAAGTCGCGGACAAGGGAATCATGGCTTGAATACCGCTTCTTGCACTTGCAGATAGGCTTCTTATAACAGAAGCAGAGCATGAAGGAGTTGCTGAATGCCGACCCTGTTCCGTTTCCTGTTCGTCTGCGCGATCCTCGCCGGGACGGTCTACGGAGCGATGCTGGCGCTTGTGACCTTCGTGGAGCCCGAGCCGCGCGACGTGACGATCCGCATTCCGTCCGAGCGCGTCAATCCGCCCGCAACGGGCGCGATCAACACGACCAGGAAGTGACCGGCATGGTGGATCTCGGCCGCGTCCACGTGGAATCCTTCCTGGAGATGATGAGCGCCGAGCGGGGTGCTGCCGCCAATACGCTGCAATCCTATGAACGCGATCTCGACGATATCAGATCCTTCCTGAAGGAGCGCAGCATACGGCTCACCGAAGCCGCCTCCGCCGATCTCGCCGCCTATCTCTCCTCACTCGCCCGAAAGGGCTTCAAACCCTCCTCCCAGGCGCGCCGGCTTGCGGCCATGCGGCAGTTCTACAAGTTTCTCTACGCCGAGGGCCTGAGGACCGACGACCCCACAGGCATTCTCGACGCGCCGAAGAAGGGCCGTCCGCTGCCGAAGACGATGGGCGTCGAGGAGGTCGGCAGGCTGCTTTCGCAGGCCGAGGCCGAAGCCGACGATGCGGCTCCGGGCCAGCTGCAGCGCCTGCGCATGCTGGCACTGCTGGAGCTGCTCTATGCCACCGGCATGCGTGTCAGCGAACTTGTCTCGCTTCCTGCCCGCGTGCTCGATCAGGAAGGCCGTTTCCTGATGATCCGCGGCAAGGGCAACAAGGAGCGGCTGGTGCCGCTGTCGCAATCGGCGATATCAGCGCTGAAATCCTATGGGCGCCTGCTGGCGGCCGAAAATGCAGCGGCGAAGGAGCCGCAGGAAAGCCCCTGGCTGTTTCCCTCCGTCTCGAAGGAAGGATATCTGCCGCGCCAGGTATTTGCCCGCGACCTCAAGAACCTGGCGATCCGCGCCGGCCTGACGCCGTCGCTGATCTCGCCGCATGTCATGCGCCACGCCTTTGCCAGCCACCTGCTTGCCAACGGCGCCGATCTGCGTGTCGTACAGGAACTCCTCGGCCATTCGGACATTTCGACCACACAGATTTACACCCATGTCCTCGAAGAGAGGCTGCAGCAGCTTGTCCAGACGCATCACCCCCTTGCCAAACAGGCGAAAAAGCACGAATAGGACCGGCGACAAGGGGCGGAGCCAGGAAAACGCCCCGGGCACAAGGAACGGAAACGCACCTCATGCACAATTATCTCGACTTCGAAAAGCCGATCTCCGACCTCGAAGGCAAGATCATCGAGCTGAAGAAGCTCGCAACGGAAGACGAGAGCATCGACACCACCGATGAGATCGGCAGGCTTGAGGTTCGCGTCCGTGAGGCCATCGTTGAAATCTATTCCAGGCTCAATCCCTGGCAGAAGACGCAGGTCGCCCGCCATCCGCAGCGCCCGCATTTCGTCGATTACGCCAAGACGCTGTTCCAGGAATTCACGCCGCTTGCCGGCGACCGCAAATTTTCCGAGGATGCCGCGATCCAGGCGGGGCTTGCCCGTTTCCGCGGCCAGCCCGTCGCCGTCATCGGCCAGGAGAAGGGCAATGACACCAAGAGCCGCCTGAAGCACAATTTCGGCAGCCCCCGGCCGGAAGGCTATCGCAAGGCGATCCGCATCCTTGAGATGGCCGACCGTTTCGGTCTGCCGGTGATTTCGCTGGTGGATACGGCAGGCGCCTATCCCGGCGTCGGCGCCGAGGAGCGCGGCCAGGCCGAAGCGATCGCCCGCTCCACGGAAATGTGCCTGGGCGTCAAGGTTCCACTCGTCTCCGTCGTCATCGGCGAAGGCGGCTCGGGCGGCGCGATTGCCATCGCCACCGGCAACAAGGTCTATATGCTCGAGCATTCGATCTACAGCGTCATCTCGCCGGAAGGGGCAGCCTCCATCCTCTGGCGCGATTCCACCCGCGCCCGGGAAGCGGCGACCAACATGAAGATCACCGCCGAAGACCTGAAATCGCTTGGCGTCATCGACGGCATCATTTCCGAGCCGCTCGGCGGCGCGCATCGTGATCCCGACAGCGTGATCGCAGCAACCGGCGACGTGATCGCCAATGCTCTGGCCGAAATGGCACCCCGCTCCGGCGAGCAGCTGCGCAACGACCGCCGCCAGAAATTCCTCGCCATGGGCCGCAATCTCTAACAGACATTCGGTTTCTCATCGATTGGGGCCAAATCTTGGCCACATTGATGTTATCTGTAGCATTTCGCGCTTGCGGGGATGTTCCAGGCACGTCATAGGCTGGTAAGGACTTATAAAGTATAAGCCGTCTATGATTCCGTTTGATGCCCGGACTCCATGGGCGGACCGGGTCGCATTGTCTTTATGGGCTAGTTGGGATGCGCATACGTTATTTTGCCTATATTTCCCTCATGGCGCTGGCTCTCTCCGGCTGCAATGACGCGTTGGAAACCGCGCAGGTCGATCTTTCCAAGGTCAAGAACAAGGTCGAGCAGCCGCTTCCCAGCCACATCCTCACTGCCATGGCCGCCAAGGGCATGGACCGCAATTCGCCGATCATGATCCGCATCTTCAAGGAAGAAGGTGCCATGGAGATCTGGAAGGCGAAGACCGACAACCGTTTCGACAAGATCGCCGATTACAAGATCTGTGCCTGGTCCGGCCGTCTCGGCCCGAAGGTAAAGACCGGCGACCGGCAGGCGCCGGAAGGTTTCTACGACCTGACGCGCGCCAACCTGAATCCCAATTCGAAATATTATCTGGCGATCAACACCGGTTTCCCAAACCGCTACGACGCGGCGAACGGCCGCACCGGCTCCGATCTGATGATCCACGGCGCCTGCTCGTCCTCCGGCTGCTACTCGATGACCGACCAGCAAGTGCTGGAGATCTACGCCTTCGCCCGCGACGCCTTCAAGGGCGGCCAGTCGACCGTGCAGCTACAAGCTTTCCCCTTCCGCATGACGGCGGAAAATATGGTGAAGCATCGCCTCGACAGCAGTTACGACTTCTGGAAGATGCTGAAGGTCGGCTACGACAATTTCGAAGTGACGAAGCGCCCCCCTGAGGTGAACGTCTGCGAGAAGAAATACGTCTTCAACCAGCAGGCAACCGACGGCAGCGCCTTCAATGCCGCCGGCAAGTGCCCTGCTATGTCGACGCCGCCGGCGCTGACGGCGGCCCTTGCCGCCTACGGCAAGACCTACGATGCCGATTATGCCAAGGCGATGAGCAAATTTGACGGCATGGCCTGGTACGACCCGTCTGAAGCCGAACGCAAGGCGGTGGTCGCCAAGACGCGCAAGGGCCGTGAACTCGCTTACG
The DNA here is from genome assembly GCF_052871115.1 of Rhizobium sp. LARHSG275. Classification (NCBI taxonomy): domain Bacteria; kingdom Pseudomonadati; phylum Pseudomonadota; class Alphaproteobacteria; order Hyphomicrobiales; family Rhizobiaceae; genus Rhizobium; species Rhizobium sp. LARHSG275. The sequence continues at coordinate 79,871 of NZ_JBIXJN010000020.1, forward strand.
CCCCGACCGGAACCTCGCTGGAAGCCGGCCGCATGGTCAAGGTCGCCGAACTCGAAGACCTGATGGCCAAGCGCACCGAGCAGGGCCTCGCCGCCAAGACGGCACCGGGTGCCACGCCTGTCGCCCCTGCCCAGCCGCAAGCCGTCGCTGCCGCGGCACCTGCGGTCGTGCCGGTGCCGATGCAGAACCCGCTGGCCTTTGCGGCGCCCGAACCGCAAGAAACGGCGGAAGCCACGGCAAAGAAGCCGTTCTGGAAATTCTGGGCGAGGAACTGAACGGCTTGAACCCCGTTCTCTACGATCTTCGCGGCCTGAAATGCCCATTCCCCGTGATCAAGACACGCAAGAAGCTCGCCGCCATGGCGAGCGGCACGCTCATTCGCGTCGACACCACCGATCCGCTTGCGGTGATCGACATGCCGCATTTCTGCAATCAGGACGGCCACGAACTGGTCGAGACGGAAAAGACCGAAAACGGCCACCGCTTCCTGATCCGCAAGCGCTAAAGCGCGTCGCGATCTTTCAGATTCGCTTGCCGCACTTTAGGTCTTTGTTTTCCGCATGTCTTTGGCGCAAAACCGCTGCACACTTTTGTGCGACAAGCTTTAAATTCTGAGGCCGGGGATAGCGAGCGGATTGTCCGACAGCGCCGCACGATCCGGCATGTCGATGCGCGGCTTGCCGAGGAGGGCGTCGAAGAGATCCTTCACGAAGGCTTCCGGCAGATCCCGGGTGATCAGCACCATGCGTGTGCGCCGGTCTTCCCCTGGCCAGGCGGGAAGCCGCACCGGCGGATGGAAGATGCTCTGCACCCCATGCAGCACCAGCGGCCGATCCGGCCGGTCGGAGACGGACACGATCGCCTTCATCCTCAACAGCTTCTCGCCATGGGCAGAGCGCAGGAGATCGATGAACATCTCGAGCGCCATCGGATCGATCGGCTTCTCCTCGACGATCGAGAAAGAGCGGATCGAGGCATCGTGACGATTGACGTCGTGCGGATCCTGGTGCGCATGCCCCTGATCACCAAGATGGTGATGATCATGATGGTGGTGACCGTGGTGATCGCCATCACGATCACGATCATGATCATGATCGTGATGCGCCTCGTGCGCATCCTCGTCCTGCAGCCAGCGGCCGACATCGGCAATCTTCGTCGCCGGATCGTAGAGCCCGTTGACCAGCACCGCGGCAGTACCCGCCTCGGCACTGTCGGCATCCATCATCACTGCACGCGGATTGAGCGCCCGCAGGTTTTTTTCCAGCCCCTCCGTTGCTTCGGCCATCGTCTTTTTCGAGACGATCAGCCGGTCGGCGACCGCCGCCTGCTTGCGCGCTTCCTCATGATTGTCGAGCGTCTGCAGCCCATTCACTGCGTCGACGACGGTGACGACGCCGTCGAGCTCGAAATTCGTGGCGATGACCGGATTGCCCATGATCGCCTGCATGACCGGTGAAGGATCGGCAAGGCCGGTCGTCTCGATGACGACGCGCTTCACCGGCTTGACGCGGCCCGTCTGCACGGCATCCATCAGGTTCGCCAGCGTATCCACAAGTTCGCCGCGCACGGTGCAGCAGAGGCATCCATCGGAGAGCTCGATGATCGAATCGCCGGAACTTTCGACCAGCAGATGGTCGATGCCGACATCGCCAAATTCATTGATGATGACCGCCGCATCTTTCATCACCGGATCTTTGAGGATGCGGTTGAGCAGCGTCGATTTGCCGGCGCCGAGAAAGCCGGTCAGGATGGTGACCGGAATCCTGTCGTTGAGCGCGCTCATGTCACCTACCTTAAAAGCTTAAAAGGATGTCGGGCGCCGCATCGGCACCGGCACGTTGGCGATCGCTCCCGCCGTATCGCCCCGCGCAATTTTTTCCGGTTCCGCAGCCGGCTGCGGATCCTGGCCCGGAATGAGGCCGGCAAAGACGAATTGCGGATCGTGGTCCATCGGCTGGATGTAGGGCGACTGCACCCGCATGCGGCCGACCTCGTCGCGCGTTTCGCTGCGCACCTTGGCGCCCTTGGCGCTGCAGATATCGGCGGTGATGTCGGCAACCTGGTCCTGCCCAGGGCCATAGGGCCTCAGCGAACCCAGCGTGTCGTTGCTGGCAGGCTGGGTGGTGAAGCCCTTCTGCAAAAGGTTCGCCGTCGCATCGGCGCGCGCTGCAAGGCTGTCGGTGCCGAGCACGACGGAGACCAGCGTGCGGCCGTTGCGCGTCGCCGAACCGATCTGGTTGAAGCCCGAGGCGCAGATGAAGCCGGTCTTCATGCCGTCGGCGCCGGCGAAGCGGCCGATCAGCATGTTGAGGCTCGGCACGTTCTGCTGGCCGGTGGTGAAGCCCTCCAGCGCGAAAAAACCGGCATATTGCGGAAAATCGCGGCGCAGCGCCACCGTCAGCACCGCAAGGTCGCGCGCCGTCGTATACTGGCCCTTGCCGGGCAACCCGTTCGGATTGACGAAATGCGAATCCGTCATCCCAAGCTTCAGCGCCTCGCCGTTCATCCGCGTCACGAAGCCTTCCTGTGTGCCGCCGATAGCTTCGGCGACCGCAACCGCGATGTCGTTCGCCGATTTGACCATCAGGATCTTCAGCGCGCTATCGAGCGTCAGCTTCTGGCCAGGCTTGAAATACATCTTGGCGGCCGGCTGCGCGGCGGCGCGTTTGCTGATGACGACGGGCGTATCGAGGCTGATCTGACCGGCGCGGATCGCGTCGAACACGGTATAGACGGTCATCAGCTTGGTGAGCGAGGCCGGATACCATTTGCGGAAGGCTTCTTCATGCTCGAGCACGCGGCCGGTCTGCACGTCGACGAGAATATGCGGATTGGCCTGGGCCAGCGGAACCGAGGCCAGAAAAACGGCAGCCGCCGCTGATACGAAAGAAAGCGGCCGCAAGGCAGCAAACAAACGGAAGTGGCTCGTCGACACGGTTCGTCCTTCGGATATCAGGAAAATCTCGAAATCTTCCCCTATTTAGCCTATATGGCTATGACATGGCAAAGGTCATTGACTAAGTAATTTCCACAGCCTCACACCCTTGTGATGCGATGAAAGATTGTCGAGATTTCATAACAGGAACGCCGATATGCCGATTTTGAACAGAGCCGCGGAGTTGCAGGACGAGGTCGCCGAATGGCGCCGCCACATCCACGCCCGGCCCGAACTCCTCTTCGCGGTGGAAAATACGGCCGCCTTCGTCGCCGAAAAACTCAAGGAATTCGGCGTCGACGAGATCGTCACCGGTATCGGCCGCACCGGCGTCGTCGGCCTGATCAGAGGCAAGGGCGAAGGCTCCCGCACGGTCGGCCTGCGCGCCGATATGGATGCCCTGCCGCTCACCGAAATATCAGGCAAACCCTGGGCTTCGAAGACGCCGGGCAAGATGCATGCCTGCGGCCATGACGGCCACACCGCCATGCTGCTCGGCGCTGCGAAATACCTGGCCGAGACCCGCAACTTCAACGGCAACGTCGCCGTCATCTTCCAGCCCGCCGAAGAAGGCGGCGGCGGCGGCAATCTGATGGTCAAGGACGGCATGATGGAGCGCTTCGCTATCGAAGAGGTCTACGGCATGCACAATCTGCCGGGCCTGCCTGTCGGCCAGTTCGCCACCCGCAAGGGCGCGATCATGGCGGCGACCGACGAATTCACCGTCACCGTCAAGGGCCGCGGCGGCCACGCCGCCCAGCCGCATAAGACCATCGACCCGATCGCCATCGGCGCCCAGATCATCGCCAACCTGCAGATGATCGCTTCGCGCACCGCCGATCCGCTGCGCTCGGTTGTCGTCTCGGTGACCAAGTTCAACGCCGGTTTCGCCCACAACGTCATTCCGAACGATGCGACCTTCGCCGGGACGGTCCGCACCCTCGACCCCGAGGTGCGCACGCTCGCCGAAACCCGGTTCCGGCAGATCATCGAGGGCCTGGTCGCAGCCCACGGCGCCGAGGCCGAAATCAGCTTCCACCGCAACTATCCCGTCACCGTTAACCACCCCGATGAGACCGGGCATGCTGTGGCCACCGCCAGCACCATCGCCGGCGAAGGCAACGTCAACGCCGAGATCGATCCGATGATGGGCGGCGAGGATTTCTCCTATATGCTGAACGCCCGCCCCGGCGCCTTCATTTTCATCGGCAACGGCGACAGCGCCGGCCTCCACAATCCGGCCTACGACTTCAACGACGAAGCCATCGCCCACGGCATCTCCTACTGGGTCCGCCTCGCCGAACAGCGCCTTGGTCTCTAGCAACAATTAAGGCTTGGCTTCACGCCAAGCCTTTTGTATGCATGGCACTCAAGTGGTCCCGTAGCTCAGCAGGATAGAGCACCAGATTCCTAATCTGGGGGTCGCGCGTTCGAATCGCGCCGGGATCACCATTAATTTCAAAAGACGCAACGGCTCCTGTTCAATTTCGCATTCTTGTTGCAAGCATTTGCGTTGGTTTACAGGCATTTCAACGAGGTAACGGCAAATCCACGCGACACGGAATGCAACATGCTGCGAGGCCATGCCGACCTCTATTTGGTTCTTGTGATGAAAATTGATGATCTTAAAATCGCGTTGGATGATGTTCGGGCTCGGCAGACTGCCTTGGTAAATTTGATCATCTTTACGGATCAGAAGGCCATGGCTGTATTTCGCCTTTACGTGACCTTAGGGATCGCCGCCGGCGCAGCAGGTGCAGCAAGCTTCTTCCGCAACGACGCCCTGCTAGAATTCGCTCGTTGGGCAATGGTGGCAACCGCTTGCTGGTTAGCACTCGGGGCACTGTTTTGTTTCCGAGCCATGTCGCGTGCGTCCATCAACCTTCCTGGCCGAGGCCCAGAGTTTTGGCAGTGGGCCATGCGCCCCGAAAACGAGCCTCATGAGGTAGCAGAAGCCTATCTGGTCGAATTACTCGATCGGCAGAAAGTGAATCGAGAACTGAACGAGAAGACGGCCGGCGCTCTAGCTACCGCAGTCAAAATGGGTATCGCGACACCCCTGATCACCGCAGTAGCCGCAGCAGCCGTCCCGCTACTATCTTACTTGTAATCCTTTTGCTTGGGGTCCTCGCTCTTGCGACTATCCCAGTCCCTCGGCGGCGGAACCTTCTCGCCGCTATTAGTAGTTTCCTTTTTGTCGTCGTTCTTATCGTCGTCCACAGCGCCCTCCATCAGTGATGCTCCCACGTTCTTGCTACAGGACCGCTTTGTCAACATCGTCGTGGGACGGGGACCAATTAGCGTCCCCACTAAACATCCCAGGCGATGGTGGCGGCTAACCGTCGTAAATCCTGCAGTCTCATTCACCTGTGAGCATTTCAATGACCGAAGACAAAAAACTGGAACAAATATTTGAGTCGCGCCACATGGTCGCAAAGGTGCGGGGAATCTGCGATCTGGATCCCGTACCCGTTCCAGATTTGCCGCTCGGAAAGGCAATTATTCTTGTCGCCCAAGGCGTCGATGGCCAGATAACGACCGCCGCCAGGATATTCTGGGGCGCCGATGGTTCGATAAACTACGACGGATGTAAGATCATGCTTCAGCGATATGGAGAACAAAGGCTGCAGGAATAGAAAACGGTCTGCACCATTCGGCTGCGGCAGCTTATCGTCTCCGGGCCGAAGCGAATCAGCGGACATTCCGTAAGGAATATCGTCACTTACCTTTTTGGATCGTTTTCGGGCCGCTTCCCCTCAAAAAGTCAACACTCAGCACTCGTCAAGCGAATTTTTCTTTTTTCTTTTTTCCTTGTGTGAAAAATGTCCGAAAGAGGAAACTCATTGTTTCAAAAACGATTCTTTCTTGACGTTAGTGTGACATCCGAAAAGCGCGGGCAGTGTCAATGGCCGCATCCGAATTCTGCGTAAAATTCATCGTTGATCTTCAATGATTTTCAGGGCTTGAATCGCAAAGGCCGAAGCGCAGACGGTGCGTCATAAACACCTGAAAAGTCTGGCTCCGGCCTTGGTACGGTGTTTGTGGAACAACCACGATCGCGCGATGGGGATGGGCCGCTCGCAACGGTTCATCCCCTAGCGGTTCCCATCTTGCAACATCCCGACAAGAAGAGCAAAAGCAAAAACGACGAGGTCGAGAATTTGTCTTCCGCCGTCACAAACCTGCCGCGCCCGGTGCCCGGTGTTCGAATTTCCCAACAAGGAAAAGGTCGATTGCGGCTTCACCGTTCGGCTCGCTCCAGGAGCTGCCGGCGGCGTTCGTTGCGCCAGTGGCATGTGAAAGAGCTTCCGCCCTGCCCTTCTTCCCCTTGCCGGGGACATGCCCAAGCTCAGGAGATCAAGAAGGAGAATACCTCCGCTACGGTCGTCTCAGGCAGTCGAACCGTCATTTATCAATCGTCATTTGTGCATCCTGACTGTACCTCGGCTGCCGTGCCGCGTCTAAAAATTCTGGACGGCGGTAGACTCGTTCAACTGGCTAGTTTTTCAACATCGGCGTCAATCCACAGTCAGTTCGCTCAAAATTGACGATCGCGTCTCAGCACAGACTGCCCCACCGAAAAAGCACTCGGGCCAGAACCACTGGATCAGGACGATCAACGAATATTTTCGCAATCAGTGTTGAGCCGGGCGCAAATCTGCGCGCATCGGAGCATGTTATCGTAAAGTGGATACAACCACCCTGGCGAATTAGCTACCCTAAATTGAAAACGGTCTCTGCGATAGTCGCGCAGCGTAGGCCGTCATGGTCCAGCCATGCGAAGTTCTTGGCACGGCTGCCTCGGTACATTAGCCCATAAGAATGGCACGCTTCTTGCGTTGCTTAGCCTGGGGCCTGCGAATGCCCACCAAAGGTGGAGTTCTCCGACATTTGGAATAGGCTGATCGGCGGCCAGGAGCAGATGACAACATATTCGATCGTTCTAGGACGCGAACGCCATGTCTTTCAGGATCTGAAATCGATATTGGCTTGCGCTTCGCCGCTGAAGTCAGGTGACGTGCTGGCCGGGATCGCAGCGTCGAGCAACGAGCGGCGGGTGGCCGCCCGCTACCTGCTCGCGGATATGCCTCTCAAGACTTTCCTGGAAGACCTCGTCATCCCATACGAGGTCGACGAGGTCAGTCGGCTTATCGTCGACCGTCATGATTGGATGGCATTCGCGTCGGTATCTCATATGACGGTCGGTGAGTTTCGCGATTGGCTTCTCTCTTATGACGCGACCTCCGAAAAACTGCTGGCCATTGCACCAGGCCTCACCCCCGAAATGGTCGCGGCGGTCTCCAAGATCATGCGCAACCATGATTTGATCACCGTCGCCGGCAAATGCAGGGTGGTCACTGGCTTTCGTTCCACGATCGGTCTGCCTGGCCGACTGTCGAGCCGTCTTCAGCCCAATCATCCCACCGATGATCCTGAAGGCGTCGCCGGCTCGACGCTCGATGGACTTCTCTATGGGATCGGCGATGCGGTGATCGGCATCAACCCGGCGACCGACAATCTCGAGGCCTGCACGAGATTGATGGTACTTTTCGACCGGCTGCGCGAACGGTTCGAAATCCCCACCCAATCCTGCGTGTTGACCCATGTCACCACCTCGATCAAGGCAATCGAGGCGGGAGCGCCGCTCGATCTGGTGTTCCAGTCAATCGCCGGCTCGGAGGCCGCCAACAAGGGTTTCGGCGTCGATCTCGCCGTCCTCAGGGACGGCCAGCAGGCAGCACTCTCCATGAAGCGCGGAACGGTCGGAAACAATGTGATGTATCTGGAGACCGGCCAGGGCAGCGCTCTCTCGGCCGACGCCCATCATGGTGTCGACGAACAGACGGTGGAGGCGCGGGCCTATGCCGTTGCACGTGAACTCAATCCGTTGCTCGTCAATACGGTGGTCGGCTTCATTGGCCCCGAATATCTGTTCGACGCCAAGCAAATTATCCGCGCCGGGCTCGAAGATCATTTCTGCGGCAAACTGCTTGGTGTGCCGATGGGGGTCGACGTCTGCTACACCAACCATGCCGAAGCCGACCAGGACGATATGGACAATCTGATGGTGTTGCTGACTGTCGCAGGCGTCAGCTTTCTGATCGCCGTGCCCGGCGCCGATGACGTCATGCTCAATTATCAGAGCCTTTCCTACCACGATATTGTCGGCCTCAGGCACCAGTTCAATCGTCCGCCCGCTCCGGAATTTGAAGCCTGGCTCCATCGCATGGGCATGCTTGATCACACGGGTCGTCTTGCGCCGGCCAGCGCCTCGGGCGCCTTCTCCCGCAATCTCTTGAGCTACAGGGCATCGGCATGACTCCCTTCGAACGAGATCCGTTTGCGCGATTCCGCAATGCCACACGCGCCCGGATCGGGCTTGGCAGGGCGGGCGACGCCTTGCCGACATCGGCAATTCTCGACTTCCAGCTCGCCCATGCCCGGGCGCGGGACGCCGTGCATGGTCAAGTGGATTTTGTCGCCCTTGCCAAGCAGCTTGCGCCCATGGCTACGGTCCGCATTCGCTCTCGCGCCAAAGACCGCACGATCTATCTGGCGCGCCCGGATCTCGGCCGTCAGACCAATGCAGCCGATCTGCCAGGCCCAGGCGATCGTTATGATATCGCCTTCATCATTGCAGATGGGCTTTCAGCCTCGGCGGTCGAGCACCACGCGGTGCCGCTGTTTAAGGCATGCATCAAGCGCCTCGGCGACTTCAGCGTCGCCCCCGTGATATTGGGCGAGCAGGCGCGGGTGGCATTTGGCGATGAGGCAGCGGCAGCGTTTGGTGCGGAAGTTGCCATCGTGCTGATCGGCGAGAGGCCGGGATTAAGCGTCCCTGACAGTCTCGGTGCCTACATCACGTTCCGCCCGCAATCGGGACGGCGCGACAGTGAGCGCAACTGCATTTCGAATATTCATGCCGACGGGCTCAGCTACGAGGTCGCAGCGGACAAGATCGTTTGGATCGTTCGGGAGGCGCTTCGCCTGCAGCGGACCGGTGTCGATCTCAAGGAAAATGCCGAAGGCGCCATAGAAGCGCTGCCACACCAAGAAGCATAAAGTTCATCTGCAAAAAAGGGGAACAATCATGTCAAATCCTCAACCGACGCTCGCCAAAAGCCTGACCGGGCTGCATTTATGGGGACTTGCCGTCGGCCTCGTCATCTCGGGCGAATATTTCGGCTGGAGCTATGGCTGGGCGGCTGCCGGCACACTCGGCTTCTTGATCACCACGATCCTGATCGCCGTGATGTACACCACCTTTATCTTTTCCTTCACGGAATTGACGACAGCCATTCCACATGCCGGCGGCCCTTTTGCCTATGCGCTCAGGGCTTTCGGCCCGCTCGGCGGCTTCGTTGCGGGCTTTGCGACATTGGTTGAATTCGTCTTCGCCCCTCCGGCCATCGCGCTGGCCATCGGCGCCTATCTCAATGTGCAGTTCCCGGGGCTCGATCCGAAAGTGGCGGCTGTCGGCGCCTATATCATTTTCATGGCGCTCAATATCGTCGGAGTTACCATCGCGGCAACCTTCGAACTCTTCATCACCATTCTGGCGATTGCCGAACTGCTGATCTTTATGGGTGTCGTCGCGCCGGGCTTCTCTTTTGCCAATTTCGCGGCCAATGGCTGGGCTGGCGCCCCTGAATTCTCGGTCGGTGCCATTGGAGGCATCTTTGCCGCCATTCCATTTGCCATCTGGTTTTTCCTGGCGATCGAAGGCGCGGCGATGGCGGCTGAGGAAACCAAGAACCCCACCCGCACCGTTCCCATTGCCTATATTGCGGGTATTCTGACACTCGTCTTCCTCGCCTTCGGCACCATGATCTTCGCCGGTGGCGTCGGCGACTGGCGCACGCTGTCCAACATCAACGATCCGCTACCGCAGGCGATGAAGGCGGTCGTGGGCGAATCCTCCGGTTGGCTGCATATGCTGGTCTGGATCGGCCTGTTCGGCCTGATTGCGTCCTTTCACGGCATCATCATGGGCTATTCCAGGCAGATTTTTGCGCTGGGCCGCGCCGGCTACCTCCCGGAAGTCCTTGCAAAAATCCATCCGAAATTCCGCACGCCTTATCTCGCAGTCCTTGCAGGTGGCGCCGTCGGCATCGCAGCCATCTTTTCCGACAGCCTGATCCAGATCGGCGGTTTGCCGCTGACCGCCAATATTGTCACCATGTCGGTGTTCGGCGCGATCATCATGTACATCGTCTCGATGGCATCGCTGTTCAAGCTGCGCCAGGCCGAACCTGAACTCGCCCGCCCCTTCAGGGCCTGGGGTTATCCCGTGGTCCCAGCCATTGCCCTCGGGCTCGCCCTCGTCGCGCTGGCGGCGATGATCTACTACAACTTCCTGATCTTTGTGATCTTCCTCGCGATGGGCGTCGTGGCATTCGGCATTTGGCGTTTGCTTTCAGGTGGCATCATCAAGGAAGCGGCAGCGTCCACGTAATAAGGCTCTCTGGCCCGATCACCGGAAAGGCGATGCACGAACCGCTTCCGATCAACATCGATGCCCCCGCCGAAGTTTGGCGGGGGTTATTCCAGCGCAAAGCTTGACTGATATCATCCCGTTCCGGGGCCAGGGCCGCGTTCGCCGTAGATTAGTTCACCGCACCTGACGATGGAATCGCCGCGTCCTCGTGACGCGCCGCGCACCCAATCCCAATAGCGCCGCCACGGCCCAACCTCCGATAAATCCAATCGCGCCCCAGACGAGACCGGCAAAACTGACGGGCACGCCAGGCACGAAGTCGCGCCAAGTATTGGCGAAAACGACGTCATCCGCATTTCCCAGCAGGATGAAAGGCCTGGCGACGGGTGCGGCGGTGCCGAGGTGGAGTTGCTGCGACTGCAGCGTTTCGTAGCGCGAGATCGTGCTCTGCATCGAGACGCCGCGGTCGCGCAGGAAATCGTCGGATGATTGGGCATAGGCGCTCAGCGCCTGCTGGCGATCGAGATGGTGCTCGGCGGCTTGGCGGTTGAAATCCTCGACGATGACGCGCAATTCGTCGATCGCCCCGCCGATCCGCTGGCGGTATTGCTGCGCAAATTCCGGCGCCTGCGAAAAAATCGTACCGCCGGCAAGCCCGGCCAGAATGGCGATGATCCTTGCAATCAGTCCCATGATCGATGCCTCTGGCTGTCCCCTTGCGCTAACGATCGGCGGCCCAAAAGGTTTCTGACATCGACACAATCGGTAACTCTATGTGATTGAACCGACAGCACTTCCGGCGAGTTGATCTCGTGACAAACTCAGAAAGAGAGGCTCGTCATGAAACGGATTATTCTTGCCTGCACGCTCGCTGCTGCGTCCATCTTTTCCGCAATGCCGTCCCAGGCGGCAAGTGTGACCATCACCACGGATGATGCGCGTCCCTATTATCGCCATTCGGACCGGCCCTATTACCGCCATCACATGAGGCCGCGCCACATCTCCGAGGAGTGCTTCACCAGGGTGGAAAAAATCCGCCGCCACGGTCACACGATCGTCAAGGAAACCCGAATCTGCCGATAAGGCAATCGATGCAGGAAAAGCCCGGCTGATCCTCCCCAGCCGGGCTTTTCATCTGATCGCGCCCTGATCGCGCCGATGAGGAACTTCACCATATCAGCCGCGTTTATTGCGAAAACAGGAGTACTCATCATGCGTATCAAGATGATTCTTTTGGCCATCGCCTATGTCGCCGTCAGCGCCGTGTTGCTTGCCACTGCCTATCACCCACAAGGGTCGGGCGCCATGCAGAAGACGGATCGTCTGGCCGGCTCGTCCTTCCTCGTTGAACGCTTCGCCGGTTGATTAGCTCAGTGCCGACTGATAGGCGGCGATGCTGAACTGTCCTCGGCCGGCAGGTCTGGGCTCGGAGCAGCCTGCCATCTCGTTAATGCGTGCCATCGAGCGAAGATCCGCCAAGCAATATCCGGTTCTGCACCGCATGCACACCCTCGACGGCCTTGGCGACCGCGGTTGCCCGTTCGATTTCGCCGACCGTGCCGACGGTGCCGCTCAGCACGATCTGGTCGTTCTCCATCGTCACCTCGACATCAGAGGCATCGATGCCGCCGGCGATCGCCAGCGCATTGGCAACGGCCGCCTCGACCGATGCACGATTGGCGATTTCCGCTTCCATTTCGGGTTCGAGCCCGTGAAATGTCTGCTCCTTGAAAACCATGATCCGTTCCTCCGTGAAAACCTGCGGAGGAAACGCTGATCGGCGGAGTTTGGTTCAGCGCCGCTACCACTGCACGCGATAGCGGAGATTGACGCTGCCTGCCTCACCCCCCGAAAATGGATTGCTGACCGAGGCATCGAGATTGAGGTTCGGCAGGATGGTCTGGCTGACCCCCACCGTGCTCGAGAAGTCGCCGCTGGCATTGCTGACGCCCGTCCCTGCCGAAAGCGAGGTTCCCGTCCAGGGATGGATCAGCTTCAGCGCCTGCGATGCCGTCACCGAGGCCTGCCGGGCTTCGACCGCGTCATATTGCACGCTGATGGACCGGCTCGATTGCATGTCGAGCGAATCGGAGAGTATCCAGCTGCGCGAGCGGCTAAGCGTCAGCGCGCCGCTGCCGCGCAGCGTATCGACGCTGACGCTGGCACCCTGCTGTGACTGGCCTGCCGGGGTGACGCTGGTCCTGCTGATCCTACCCCAAAGCATTGCCTGTTCGGAATCGGGCAGCAGCGCCCCGCTTTTGGTCGAGGCCAGTGCGATGTCGGCGCCGGCGCTCGTTTCCCATTCCGCCGGCAAGCGAAAACCCATTGTCGCCTTGTAGGACCGGTCCGAAAGCTTGGCCGGCGACCAGATCACCAGGTCGTCCGCCCTGGCTGTGGCGGTGACCGAGGGCAGGACAGCGAAAAGAATGCATGCTGTTTTAAGTATCTTCATGAAATCCGATCGTTTTGACCTGACACAGGGCTATAGCGGCGAACCGACGCGACGGCACATGTGAAGGCGCTCGCAGCGAACGCGATGGGGGATTGCGGCCAAGCCGCCAATCCCGGTTTCAACCTCGATTTGATTTTGGCCGGAAGGCCTGTGGCACCGCGTGCCTGTTCTTCAATGGACGCCGCAGCGTCCCGATTGCGCATGCGACCGTGAACGGCCGCGGCGGAACCTCCCAATCCCCATGAGGATTGTTGTAAGGATCACACCCAACCGCCGCTCTGTAAACCCCTCGCGGGTTGAAATCTGCTGCACCGCACACTTGCCGCCCCCTCCAAAGCCTAGTAGAGCCTGAGCCTACGAGAGAAATTTTCGCGAAATACCACATGATAACCGGCAAAAGCGCGCCGCGGCGCCTCAGCATCTTCGGTTCGACGGGTTCGATCGGCCAGAATACACTCAATGTCGTCGATCACCTGGGCGGACGGGAGAACTTCGAAATCTCCGCGCTGACCGGCAACGGCAATGTCGAATTGCTGGCTCGGCAGGCGAAATCATCCGGCGCGCGGCTGGCGGTGACGGCAAACGACCGCCATTACGAATCACTGAAGAGCGAACTTTCCGGCAGCGGCATCGCGGTCGCTTCGGGAAAATCCGGGCTGATGGAAGCCGCCGACCGCGAAGCCGACTGGGTGATGGCGGCAATCGTCGGCACCGCGGGCCTGGCGCCGACGCTTGCCGCTGCCCGCCGCGGCGCCGATATCGCCCTTGCCAACAAGGAATGCCTGGTATCGGCCGGCGATCTCTTCATCGCAGCGATCCGGGCGGGCGGCGGCAGGCTGCTTCCGGTCGACAGCGAGCACAACGCGATTTTCCAGGTGCTGGAAGAGAACCAGCGCCACGCCGTCGAGCGGGTCATCCTGACGGCGTCGGGTGGCCCCTTCCGCACCGCCTCTCTGCGTGACATGGCGGATGTGACGGTGGAAACCGCGCGCGCCCACCCGAACTGGTCGATGGGATTGAAGATCTCGATCGACAGCGCCTCGATGTTCAACAAGGCGCTGGAGATGATCGAAGCCCGGCACCTTTTCGGTCTCAGACCCGAACAGATCGAGGTCATCTTCCATCCGCAATCGATCATCCACTCCATGGTCGGCTATACCGATGGGTCGGTTCTGGCGCAGCTTGGCGCGCCGGATATGCGCACTGCCATCGGTTATGCCCTGTCCTTTCCGCGCCGGCCGAACCTGCCCGTCGAGCGGCTGGATTTCGCCAAGCTCGCCAGGCTGGATTTCGAGGCACCGGATGAGGTGCGGTTTCCGGCGCTGCGGCTCGCGCGCCTGGCGATGACGCGCGGCGGCGTTCAGGGCGCGGTGCTGAACGGCGCCAAGGAAGTGGCGCTCGAAGCCTTCATCGAAGGGCGGCTGTCCTTCCTCGCCATGGCCGAGGTCACCGAGAGGGTCATGGACGATCTGGCCGGCCTGCCGCCGGCTGCCGCCATGGACGATGTCTTCGCCGCCGACAGGCAAGCCCGGCAAAGGGCGGCGGAGCTGATGACACTAGCGATCGCCGAGTGAAGCTCAGATGGGCGGATCATCGAGTGGTCGCCCGCCTGTGATCGCGACCGGCGCCATTAGCGCAACCGGTTGCCGCTCTCATCGAACAACCGGCAATCCGACGGCTCAAACAGCAGGCTCACCTGCTCGCCTGCCGCGATACTGATCGGCGAGCGATGCTCGACGGTCAGCGACTGGCCGTCGGCAAGCTGGCAATAGAGATATTGCGTCCCGCCGAGATATTCCGAAAAATCGACCCTGGCGGTCAGGCTGCCCGATAGATCGGAGGCCACCCTCAGATCCTCCGGCCGCAGGCCCAGCGTCACCGCGCCACCAACCGGCCTGTCTGCCGGCGGCAGGCCGCTTTCGATCTGCCGGCCGGCGACTTCGACCAAGCCTCCCTCACCCCAACGGGCATTCAGCAGGTTCATCCTCGGCGAGCCGATGAAGCCCGCCACGAAGGTATTCGAGGGATTCTCATAGATTTCCCGCGGCGTTCCGGCCTGTTCGACGCGGCCGTCGCGCAGCACGACGATCTTGTCGGCGAGCGTCATCGCCTCCGTCTGATCGTGCGTGACATAGATCATCGTATTGCCGAGTTCACGATGGAGGCGGGCGATCTCGATGCGCATCGAAACGCGCAGTTCCGCATCGAGATTGGACAGCGGCTCGTCGAACAGGAAGACATCCGGCTTGCGCACGATCGCCCGGCCGATCGCCACACGCTGCCGCTGGCCGCCGGAAAGTTGTCCCGGCCGCCGGTCGAGAAGATGGTCGATCTTCAGGATGGCGGAAGCGGCCTTGACGCGCGTCTCTATCTCGGCGGCACTGGTGCGCGCCATCTTCAAGCCGAAGGCCAGGTTGTCGCGCACGCTCATATGCGGATAGAGCGCGTAGGACTGGAAGACCATGGCGATGCCGCGCTCGGATGGATCGAGATCGGTGACAACACGCCCCTTGATCTCGACCTCCCCGTCGGTCACGTCTTCCAGGCCGGCGATCATGCGCAGAAGTGTCGATTTTCCGCAGCCGGAAGGGCCGACGAAGACGACGAATTCGCCCTCCGCGATCGTCAGGTCGATGCCGTGGACCACCTGCAGATTGCCATAGCTTTTTCGCACGTCCTGGAGCACGACGCTCTTGTTAGCCATACCGTTCGTCATCCCCAAAAGACCTATCTGTCCGACTGGACCCAGACGAGCATCTCTCCGGGTGCGCGGTTGTCCCAGAGATGATAGGGCACGAAACGCGCGGTGGCGACCTGCCTTTCGGCCGGCGCCTTGCGATAGAGCGCTGTTCCCCAGTTCGATGTTTCCTCGCGCTCGACCTTGAGATCGAGGGCGACGGCATCGTTGAGATCCTTCAGCACGACGGTTTCGGCTGTGGAGAGTTCACGCGGCAGGATGATGGCGTTGAGGTCTTCGCCATTGTCCGTGGTTTCGACGCAATAGACCAGCGGGCCGCGCATCAAGGCGACCCGGCCGGCGTCCTGGCGCACCTTCGGGTTGGCATATTGCGGCCGAAGCGCCAGCGGCAGGTAGAGGGCGACACGATCGCCCGCCGCCCACTCACGATCGATCCTGGCATATCCGTCGTGCATATTGGCGTTGAGATCGAGCATCTCTCCATTGACGCTGAGGGTTGCGCCTTCGGCCCAGTCCGGAATGCGCAGCGACAGCGCAAACCGCGCCGGCTTCTCCAGCCTGGTGGTAAAGGCGACCGCACCGTCCCACGGATAGTTGGTGGTCTGCTCGAGTTCGACCTCGGCACCGTTGGCAAGCTTCAGCCGCGCGGTGCTTTCGCCATAGAGGTGGACGGCGATCTCGTTGTCCGAAACGGCGTACATGTAGGAGCCGATCGAGGTCACAAGCCGGGCGATGTTGGGCGGGCAGCAGGGGCAATGGTGCCATTTCCACCGGTGGTGCTTACCAGCACTTTCAAGCGGATTGTCGTAGAAGAAGGTCTTGCCGTCCGTCGAAAGCCCCGGCAGCGCGCCGTTGTAAAGCGCCTGCTCCATGATATCGGCATAGCGCCGATCCGGCCCGCGGCCGAGCATGCGGCTTGCCCAGAACACCAGGCCGACCGAGGCGCAGGTCTCCGCATAGGCGGTATCGTTCGGCAGATCGAAATAATCGGTAAAGCCTTCGTTGGACGCCGCCGGCCCGATGCCGCCGGTGATGTACATCTGCTTGGTCGTCAGATCGTCCCAGAGCGTTTCCAGCGCCGCCGTCAGACTGTCGTCCTGGTATTCGGTGGCGATGTCGGCCATGCCCGAATAGAGGTACATGGCGCGCACCGCGTGGCCGACGACCTTTGTCTGCGCGCGCACCGGCTGGTGCGCCTGCGCATATTCATAGGTCTTCTGGTGGTACTCGGAGACATCGCGGCCGTCGCGGCTTGCCTCGGCGGTGAAGAAATGCGGTTCGGTGCCGCGTTCGTCGATGAAGTATTTCGATAGCTCGAGATATTTCTTTTCTCCCGTCACGCGGGCGAGCTTGACCAGCGCGAGCTCGACTTCCTCATGGCCGCAGTAGCCGGGGATCTGGCCTTCGCCGTGCCCGAAAATCTTGATCATATAATCGGCATAGCGGCTCATGGTGTCGAGCAGCTTGCGTTTGCCGGTCGCCTGGTAATAGGCGACCGCGGCTTCGATCAGATGGCCGGCGCAATAGAGCTCATGATGGTCGCGCAGGTTGGTCCAGCGGCGGTTCGGTTGCACGCGCTGGAACCAGGCGTTCAGATAGCCGTCCTCATCCTGCAGCTTCTCATACATGTCGATGATCTCGTCGGCACGCGCTTCCAGCTTCGGGTTCGGCCGGCGATAGAGCGAATAGGCAATCGTCTCGATCGACTTGCCGAGGTCGGAGTCCCAGAACATCTGTGTCGTCCCGCCCCATGGCTGAATGGGAATGACGACCCCGGGACTCGGCTGATCGACGTCGATCGCCTTGAGCATGCCGGCCTCGACACAGCGGTCGAGCAAGGTCTCAGCGGTGGAATTGCAGACGGCGTCCTGCCATTTGCCCCAGAAGCCGCCTAATTCCACATCGGGAACGGCGACGGGACGAAACTGGCGGTCGTTGCTTGGTTTGGTCATGGGCTCCACTTTCTCTGGATCATTTCACCGCGCCGGCCATCAGCCCGCGCATGTAATAGCGTTGCAGGAGCAGGAAGACGATCAGGCAAGGAATCGTCATGACGACGACACCGGCCTGGACCGCTCCCCAGTTGATGGCGCCGAGCCGTCCGGCGCGAACCGCCGTCATCAGCACCGGCAGGGTGTATTTCTCATTGCTGGAGAGCAGCACGAGTGCTGCGAGAAACTCGTTCCAGGCATTGAGGAAGGCAAAGATCGCCACCGTCGCGACGCCGGGAAGCACCAGCGGCAGAAGAACCCGGACCAGAAGCCTGAGGTCGCGCGCGCCGTCGATGCGTGCGGCCTCTTCGATCTCCTTCGGCACGGCGTCGAAGGCGTTGCGCATCATGAAGACCGAGAAGGGCAGTTGCAGCGTCACATAAACCAGCGTCAGCCCAATCAGCGAATTGTTGAGGTCGAGCTTTGCCAGGATGATGAAGAGCGGCGTCAGGATCGACTGGAACGGGATCATCAGCGTCGCGATGATCAGCACGAAGAGCGCATTCTTCAGCGGGAACCGATAACGCGAGAAACCGTAGCCGGCGAGCAGGCTGACGGCGACGGTGAGCACCACGGTGGCGACCGAAACGAACAGCGAATTGATCATGTGCCGCCAGATGCCGGCGCCGAACGTATCGAGCAGCGCATAGGAATCGGTGCTGACGCCGGAGGTCGGCCATGGGGGCAAGGGCGGCAGGCTGGCCTCCGTGCCATGCCGGAAGGACGACAATAGCGTGATCACGAAAGGGGCGAGAAAGAAGATCGATATCACGATGCCGGTCAGATGATAGACCGATTTCGCACGGATGGCCTTGCGCGCGCGGCGTTCCCTTGAGGTGGTCATGGACGCTCCTCCCCGACGCGAAGCAGCCAGAGCTGCACGATGCTGATCGCCACCAGGATGGCGAGAAGTACGATCGACAGTGCTGCTCCATAGCCGAGATTGAACGACACGAAGGACTGATTGAAGATGTAATAGACCACCGAGATCATCTTGTTCTGCGGTCCGCCTGACGTCATGATGTAGAACTGGTCGAAAGCGAGGATCGAACCGGTGACGGAGACGATCAGCGCCAGCGCGATCGTCTTGCGCATCAGCGGCAGCGTCAGATGCCGGAAACGCTGCCAGCGCCCGGCGCCGTCGATGCGGGCGGCCTCCGTCAGCTCGGACGGAATGGCCTGAAGCCCAGTCAAAAGAATGATCATGGTGAAGCCGGCGATCTTCCAGACGACCATCACCACGATCGTCAGAAAGGCGGTGTCGAAAGTCGCCAGCAGATTGGGGCTCTTTTCCAGAAGACCGAGCGCCTTCAAGGCCGGCCCGATGAAGCCGCTATCGACATTGGCGAGCCAGACCCAGAGCAGGGAGGCGGTGGCAAGACCGACCACGACGGGCAGGAAGATGATCGTCCGATAGGCGCTGACGAACTGCCGTTCCTTTTCGACGAAGATGGCGAGCGGAAAGGCGATCGCGAAGATCGCGATGGTGACGATCACGGTGTAGTAGGCCGTGAAATTCAGCGCCGCCATGAAGCGGGTGTCGTTGGCCATGCGAAAATAATTGTTGAAGCCGATCCAGCGCGACGCCCCCATCAGCGGCCAGTTGTGAAGGCTCATCCATCCGGTGAAGAGAACCGGCATGATGAAGAAGACGATGACGAGCGCCATGGCCGGCGCGATATAGGCAAGACCTCGCCAGTTCGATCTGCGCCGTCGCCTGCGCTGAGGCAATAGAGTCTCTGAACCGGAACCGGTCATCAAAACGCTCCGCGTCTGTCGAGTGGGATTGGCCGGGAAGCTGCCACCGCTCCCCGGCCGCGGCCGGGGGAGAGATTACTGGCCGCTATCGATGATCGATTGCATTTCCGACTGGGCGCTCGAAAACGCGCCGTCGACATCGTCGCCGAAGATCGCGGCATTGGTGAAGCTTGCCCATGGCCCGTTGGCGCTGTTGATCAGGTCGTTGAATTGCAGCGTATAGGGTGTCTTGGCGACGCTGATCGCCTTCAGGCCAACCTGCATGCGCGGATCGAGGCCCTCAAGCACCTTATCGGCGATATCGCCGCGCGTCGGCAGGCTGCCGTATTTCGCCATGATCTTCTGGCCGTCCATCGAATACACATATTCGAGGAAGCCCTTCACCGCGTCGATCTTCTTCGTGCCCTTGGTGATGACGAAGTTGTCGCCGCCGGCAAAGGACGAAGGCTTGCCGTCAACGCCGGGGATGAGCGTCACGCCGAAGTTGATATCGGGATGCTCGGTCACCAGCGTGCCGATGGCAAAGGCGCCGAGGCTTTGCTGGCCGATCTTGCCGTTGGTAAAGGTCAGGAAGTTGGCGCCGGTGTCGCTGGCCGCACCCGCCGGCACCAAGTCCTTCTTGACCATGTTGCGGTAGATATCGACGGCCTTGCGCATCTGAGGGGTATCGAGCGTTGCCGTCTTGCTGTCGGCCGACAGGATATCGGCGCCGGCACCCCAGGTGAGCGGCGTGAAGGTGAAGATCATGCAGCCGCCGCAGCCGCCGCCGGAGAAATAAAAGCCGTAGGTATCGTCACCCAAGGCCCGGATCTTCTCGGCATTGGCGGTGATTTCATCCCAGTTGGCCGGCGCCTTTTCCGGGTCGAGACCCGCCTTCTTGTAGAGATCCTTGTTCCAGGCAAAGACCGATGTCTCGACCGACAGCGGCAGGCCGTAGATCCGGCCCTGATAGGTGCCGAGGCGCACATGCGAGGGCGACAGCGAGTTGAAATAGGGCAGCGATTTCGCCCAGTCCGTCAGGTCTTCCAGCTGGCCGGCCGCAGCAAAGGCCGGGTTATAGATGAGATCCATCGACAGCGCGTCCGGCGCCTGTCCGCCGGCGATTGCCGTCGCATATTTCTGCACGAGCTCGGAAAACGGCACTTCGGTCATCACGACCTTGTTCTCGTGACCCGAATTATAGGCTTCGACGACCTTCTTGAAGGCGTCGCCGATCCCCGAGCGAACCCACATTTCGACATTTTCGGCGGCCGACGCGGCCGACACCAGACATAAGGTAGCGATGCTGGTCGCCGCCAATAGACGCTTGATCATGACACTCCTCCCGATATGGCGCATCTCCTCGCGCCTTTGCTCATTCACGTGTTCTCATCCCCGAGGGCTTTACCCCCCGCATGATTGCCGGACGATCAGCCGGCACGGCAATTTCCTCACGCCCGGCTCGACAGGCCGTCCTTCAGCAAGCGCAAGCACCGTCAATCCGGCTTGCCGCCCGAGCTCCTTCAATTCCATATCCACCGTCGTCAGCGGCGGCCGCGTCTGGGCCGCGACAATCTCCCAATTGTCGAAGCCGACGACCGAGACGTCCTGCGGCACCTTGACGCCGCGCTCGCGCAACGCATCCACAGCACCTCGGGCGATCTGGTCGTTGCCGCAGAAGAGCGCATCCGGTTTTTCTCCGGGTCTCTTCCAAAGCTGCTCGACTGCCTCATGGCCCCAGCTTTCCGACCAGACGCCGTAGAGCACCGGTTCGCGGTGACCTGCCACCTCGTGATAGGCGCCGGCACGCTCCCGCACCGAGAAGAACTCTTCCGGCCCGGTGATATGGGCAATCCGCCGCCGCCCGATGTTCGCGAGCCACTCGACGGCGAGCCTCGCACCCTGCTCGTCGTCCGAACGAAAAGTAACACTGTTCTGCGTCCCCTCCGTGAAGGCGTAGACGACAGGCACATGCAAATTCGACAGGTCGACAGGCAGGCGCCTGTCCAGCCGCTTGCCGGTTGCGATGATCCCGTCGACCTGCTTGTCCAGCATCGCGTCGACATGGATCTGGGCGAGCGCCGGATCGTCTTCGATCGCGCACAGGAAGACCGAAACACCGTGATCGACGAGTGCGTCCGAAATGCCTGCCATGACAGGCAGCGTGAAACGGCCGTAAGTATCATTCGTCAGCAGCCCGATGGTGAAGCTGCGCTTGCTGAGAAGACCTCTGGCCAGCGCATTCGGCCGGTATCCAATTTCCGCGGCAATCCGTTTCACCCGTTCGCGCGTTTCCGAGCCCATCCGGCCGGTATCGTTGAGAGCTTTCGACGCCGTGGAGATGCTCACCGCGGCAGCCGCCGCCACCTCGTGGATGGTGATCCTGCCTCTTTTTCCTCCCGATATATTCAGAACGTCCTCCTTCTGAAGTGATCTGAGAAAAGCTTTTACCAAACCTTATGTCAAGTGAGAAAAGGTTTTCTCATGCGGCACAAAGGCCGGATCGGCAATGCAGTTTGCGGGAAGGCAAGCACAGGGAGAGTTCGACGCGCATCGATCAGGCCGATTGCGATGTGTCATCGGTGTTGAGACCAAGCACAGAGCGGATGATCTTGGGCGGGTAAGGAGGTTTGCAGCAGCGCCTTGCGGGAGCAAGACCGATCGCTGTCAGAGCCTCCAGTGGAGGCCCTGAATTACGGTTCGAACCGAGCGATCATCGAAAAATCAGGCAACGTGCCTTGCGAGCGCGCAGCGCGACCAAAGCGAATGCAGCGCCTCGACCAGATGGGCGATATCGGCGTCGGAATGCAGCGGCGTCGGCGTGATGCGCAGCCGTTCGGTCTTCTTCGGCACGGTGGGATAGTTGATCGGCTGGACATAGACGCCGCAATTGTCGAGCAGCAGGTCGGAGATCCACTTGCACTTGGCCGCATCGCCGACCAGCACCGGCACGATATGGCTCGGATTGGGCATATGCGGAATGCCGCGCTGGTCGAGCAGCGCCCTCAGCTTGCGGACACGGTCCTGATGGCGGGCGCGCTCGAACTGGCTGATCTTCAGGTGCTGGATCGAGGCGACGGCGCCGGCGGCAAGCGCCGGCGGCAGCGCCGTGGTGAAGATGAAGCCCGACGCAAACGAGCGGATGAAATCGCAAAGTGCCGTCGAAGCGGCGATATAGCCGCCCATCACCCCGAACGCCTTGCCAAGCGTGCCCTCGATCACCGTCAGCCGGTCCATCAGCTCTTCGCGCTCGGCAATGCCGCCGCCGCGCGGCCCATACATGCCGACGCCATGCACTTCGTCGAGGTAAGTCATCGCCCCGTATGTGTCGGCGAGGTCGCAGATTTCCTTGATCGGGGCGATATCGCCATCCATCGAATAGACGCTCTCGAAGGCGATCAGCTTTGGCGCCTTCGGATCGGCGGCCTTGAGCTTGGCTTCGAGATCGGCCACGTCATTGTGCTTCCAGATCACCTTGTCGCACTTGGCATAGCGGATGCCCTCGATCATCGAGGCATGGTTCAACGCGTCGGAGAAGATGATCAGGCCGGGGATCTTGGCGCCAAGCGTGCCGAGCGCTGCCCAGTTGGAGACATAGCCCGACGTGAAGATCAGCGCTGCTTCCTTGCCGTGCAGATCGGCAAGCTCACGCTCGAGCATGACGTGATGATGGTTGGTGCCAGAAATATTCCGGGTGCCTCCCGCACCCGCGCCACAGTGGTCGATGGCGTTCTTCATCGCCTCGATCACCTTCGGATGCTGGCCCATGCCGAGATAGTCGTTGGAGCACCAGACCGTGACCTCCTTTTGGCCATCCGCGGTGTGACGCGTCGCGCGGGGGAAATTGCCGCGGTGACGTTCGAGATCGGCAAAAACGCGGTAACGGCCCTCGCTATGAAGCCCGTCCAGCTCGTTTTTGAAAAACGCTTCGAAATCCATCATATGCTCCAATATCACGCGGATGTTCTTGATGACTGGACGTCCGCGCGTCAATGCTTACCCTTTGCTTTAACATCAACTGCGGCAAAAGGCCCAGATTTTTGAATGATTCCAGATAAAAAATATGCGAGCCGCAATCAACGAAATTGATGCCGCAGAAGGCAGGGGGAGCTTGCGCACCGTGCAAAAGGCGACCCAGCCCGATCGCAAAAAAATCAGCATACCGGATGGACAACCCTTTCTTCCGACATAGTTTTCGGTCTAGCCTGACAAAAAAATAGAAGGGACGGCCTTTGCCCGCTGGGCAACAACCTCGGAGAGAAAAGATGAAGAAAGCTGTCATACTCGCATTGGTCGGCCTGTCGATTGCAAGCTGCACGCCGACGCAGCAGGGCGCCGGCATCGGCGCTGCATCAGGCGCCGTCATCGGCGGCGCAGTCACCGGCAATGTTCGTGGCGCGGCAGTCGGCGCCGCGATCGGCGGTGTGTCCGGCGCCCTCATCGGCAGCGTCGCCGAACAGCCCGGCCAGTGCTACTATCGCGACCGTTACGGCCGCCGCTACATCGATAGCTGCCCGCGCTGAGAGCACCCTGAAATCGCTAAATCCAGGAAATCCCGGACACACGTCCGGGATTTTTTGTGCTAAATTAACGCGTTGGCAATTTAAAATGGTACACCCCGCGCGATTTTATCGCTAAGCTGTTCACGGCTGGGCAACGAAGCTTCATCATAGGCGTAACCAAAAGCGGCGGATGCGGATTAGAGGGACAGGTCCGAAAACAAGTACTGCGTATCGGCGAACAGGCACCATGATGGTGGTCGCAGCGGCAGCTGCGTTCTCACCGGTCCTGATCGGCGACGCTTACGCCTTCAAGCTTTTCGGCATCACCATTTTCGGCAAAGAAGAAGACGAAGGTGAACAGGTGCCCGATCCGGTGCGCTACCACGTCGACCTCAGGGCCGATACCGCCGATCCCGACCTGAAAGAAGCGTTGGAAAACAGTTCCCGTCTCGTCAGCGACCAGAAGCAGCCGGTGTCCGGCGATCTCGGCATCGTCGTCAAGGCGCGCGACGACCGAGAGCGCCTGATCGCCACTCTCTATGAAAAGGCCCGTTATGGCGGCCTGGTGACGATCACCATCGACGGCAAGAATATCGACGACCTGCCACCCAATCCGACATTCGACCGGTCAGGCCCGATCCCCGTCACCGTCGACATTGCTCCCGGCCCGGTTTTCAAGGTCAGGGAAGTACAGTTCGGCGGCGATGCTGCGAACCATAATCCCGCCGATTACGATCTCGCCCCGGGCGCTGAGGCCGGCTCGCTCGCCATCATCAAGGCCGGCGACAAGATCGTCGAACAATTGAAGAGCGAAGGTCGGCCGTTTGCCAAGTTAACCGAACGCAAGGTCGTCGCCGATCACAACAGCGATACCGTCGATATCGTCCTTGCTGCCGAGGGCGGTCCCGTCGCCCCGATCGGCGATGTGGGCGTCACCGGCGAAAAGACCGTCAAGCCGACTTTCATCCAGCGTTATTCCCGGCTGAACAAGGGCGAAGCCTATTCCCCGGAAGCACTGAAGAAAGCCGGCGAGCGGTTGCGCGCCCTCGGTGTCTTTTCGAGCGTCACCATCCACCAAGGCGATGCGCTGGCATCCGATGGCACGCTGCCGATGACGATCGAGGTTTCCGAAGGCAAGAGGCGCTACTTCGGCGTCGGCGCGCAATATTCCACCACCGACGGCTTCGGTGTTCAGGGTTATTGGGGCCACCGCAACCTGTTCGGCGAAGCCGAAACGCTGAGGATCGAGGGATCGGTCTCCAGGCTTGGCGAAACGACGGATGTCGGCAGCCTCGACTATTCCGCCGGCATCCTCTTCACCAAGCCCGGCGCCTTCTTCCCCGCCGCCACCTTGAAGGCCGGCATCGTCGCCAAGACCGAAAATCCGGATGCTTACAACGCGACGCTGGTCACCGCCTCGCTCGGCCTTTCCTACGAGCTGACCGACCGGGACACCGTCTCGGCGAGCGGCGAGGTCAGCTGGGAGCGCGACGACGACGCCTTTGGCACGAACGACTATCTGACCTTCACCCTGCCGATCAAATATGATCGCGATGCACGCGACGACAAGTTCAACCCAACGGAAGGCTATCGCGCGACGCTCTCGGCAAAGCCTGGCTACGAAATCTTCAACGCCACGCCCTATGCGGCATTCGAGGGCTCGATTTCCGGCTATTTGCCGTTCGGCCAGGAAGACGGCCTGGTGCTTGCCGGCAAGGTTGCCGCCGGCGTCCTGATCGGCGGCGATAGCATTGGGGACATTCCCGCCACCCAGCGCTTCTTTGCCGGCGGCGGCGGTTCTGTGCGCGGATACAGCTATCAGGAAATCTCGCCTTATAACGACAATGGCGATGCCACCGGCGGCCGCTCTTATGTGACCGGTTCGCTGGAGGCCCGCATCAAGATCACCGATACGATCGGCATCGTGCCCTTCGTCGATGTCGGCACGGTATCGGACAGCACCTTTCCGGGTTTTTCCGATATCCGCGCCGGCGCCGGCGCCGGAATACGATATGCAACGCCTTTCGGCCCGCTGCGGCTTGATTTTGCCGTGCCGCTAAACAAGTACGAAGATGGCACAGATTACGGAATCTACGCCGGCATTGGCCAATCCTTCTAGGGTTGCCGGTTCCGCTGTGTTTACCGATCTGTGAGCCGTCATGAAAACGGGGTAGTGTCCGCGCCGATGCAAACGCTGGCAAAAATCGTTAACTGGATCGTACGGCTCACCGGCTATGCCGTCGGTGCCACTTTGATTCTCGCCGTCGTAGCGCTGGCGATCTTCGGCTTCACCAGTTTTGGCGCTCGCATCGTCACCGAAAAGATAGCCTCCACGCTTTCCAACCGCGACATGACGATCGAGGTTCGCGAACCGCAAGGCCTTTTGACCGGCGGGCTGCGGGCCGCCGAGATTTCCATCTCCGACACCAGGGGCGTCTTTGCGGAAATTCATGGCGTCGCGATCGACTGGAATCCGCTTGCGCTGCTGACGGGAACTTTCCATGCCAAACGCTTCGAGATCGAAGCGATCAACGTGCTGCGCAAGCCGGTGCGCACCCTCCCCTCGCGGCCCGGAGCTGAAAATTCCGGCGGATTTAATCTTCCGATCAAGGTCGATATAGACCGTGTCGCACTGCCCGATATCAAACTTGCCGCACCTGTTGCCGGCCGCGCCTTTGCGCTCGCCGCCGAGGGCAGCCTTTCGGCAAATGGCGATGGCGGCGAGGCCGTCGTCAATGTCAGCCGTCACGCGGTCCCGGATGCGCGGCTTGCCGCCGACATCGCCTTTGCGCCGGCCGAAAACCGGCTGCGGTTGAAGGCGCAACTGTCCGAGCCGAAGGGCGGGCTGCTGGCGGGCTTTCTCGGCTTGCCGGACAGCCCGGCCGTCAACATTGATCTCGACGGCCAGGGGCCGATATCCGATTGGAAAGGCAAAGTGCAGGCCGCCCTCGACGGGCAGCAGCGCGCCGCAATCGAGGCCCGGCATCAGATCACGGCAGACGGGCTGCACCATCTCGACCTCAAGGGTGGCGGTGACCTGAGCTCGCTGCTTCCATCGGCATTCCGGCCGCTTTTTGCCGGCCAGACCAATATCGATCTTGCCACGACCTTCGACAATCACGGCAAGATCGATATCCAGACCGGCAATATCGCCACCGGCAGCGTGGTGATCGCCGCCTCGGGCACCCTCGATCCGGCCGGCAACAACAGCCTGAACGCCAATCTGCTCGGCACGTCGGGGCCTGTCGATTTCCGCTGGCCGCTCGCCGAAGGCGAAGCGCGCTTCCTCATTTCTGGCCTCAATCTGGCACTGACAGGCGATGCGCAGGCGGCCCGGCTGAACGTCAGCGGCTCGCTCGACACCGCAACCCTCCCGCAGGCCAATATCGGCAATATCAAGCTGACCGCAAAGAGCGACGCCTTCAATCTCGCCGCGCGTTCCGGCAGCGTCCAGCTGCGCCTCGTTGCCGGCGACGTTACCTTCTCCGACCCGAACCTCAATCGCGCCGTACAGGGCCCGGTCACGATCGCCTCGCCGCTGCAGATCTCGCCCAGTGGCATCGGCTTCAACGCCACCACCGTCGAAAGCGCCAATATCAACGGCGGCCTCAACGGATCCTATCGGCTGGCAGACAAGGCGCTGACCGGCAACCTCAAGCTCACCATCGACCCGGCAGCCCTGCCGGCTGCGGTGACAACCAGGTTCGACGGACCGATCTCGCTCGAAAGCCAGATGGTCGGCACCATCCCGTCAAAATTCGCGCTGTCCAACATCGTCCTGAAATCCGGCACGCTCGAAGCCGCCGGCAACGTCGCGCTCGACGACGGGATGTTGAATGCCGATCTCTCCGGCCGGTTGCCTGACATCGGCAAGCTCATCCCCGGCGCCAGTGGTGGCGCGGGTTATGCATTGAGAGTTGGCGGTGAGCTCCCGGCAATCTCGGTGACGGCCAATCTGAAGGCCGCCAGCCTTGAAATGGCCGACCGCGTGCTCGGCAATCTGAATATCGACCTGTCAGGGCTCGCCGATCCCAAGGCGCCGCAGGGCAGGATCGCCGCCACCGGCACGATCGACGGCCAGCCGATCCGCATCAACGGTGACATCAGTTCGCGGGACGGCAAGACGAGTATTCCGGCTTTGACCGCCGATATCGGCGGCAACCGGCTGACCGGCAATGTCGAATTCTCGCCCTCCCTGGAGCCGACAGGCGCACTGTCCTTCGATTTCCCCAATGTCGGCCTGCTTGCCGCACTCGGCGGCCAGAAGGTCGAAGGCGACCTGAAGGGTTCGCTCGGCATCAGCAGCGATAGCGGCAGGATTGCGCTCAAGCTGCTTGCAACAGGCGGCTCGATCCGCCGTGACACGCTTGCGATCGCCAAGCCGGATATCGATGTCACGGTCAGCGATCTCAAAGCCCTTGCCGCAAAAGGTACGGTCAAGGCCGCGGAGGTGAGTGTCGGAACGAACAGGCTGGCCGGGTTTTCGCTCGATTTTACCAAGCAGCAAGACCATACCGACTTCCATCTCGATGCTGCCTATGACGGCAATCCCGTGCTGGCGGCCGGCAATATCGAGGCGGCGGCCGGTACGATGCAGCTGAACCTCGATCGCTTCTCGGCAAGTCCCCGCAATATCCCGATCGATCTTGCCGCACCGACGCAGGTCGCCATCGCCGGCGGTGCCGCCAGTCTGAACGGACTGACGCTGAAGACCGGCACCGGTTCGGTGACCGTCACCGGTTCCGCCGGCGAAACGCTGAAGCTCGATGCAGACATCCACGAGCTGCCGGCAGCGCTCGCCAACGGTTTCGTGCCGAACCTTTCAGCCGGCGGCACGATCTCCGGAACGATTGCCGTGACGGGAACGCCGGCAGCACCGGTCGCCGACTTCAAGCTCGACTGGAAGGATGCGACGACGGGCCAGACCAAGGGGGCGGGCCTGGCACCGCTCGGCATCACCGCCGGTGGCAAATTCGCCGACAACAAGCTCGATTTCGACACGACGATTGGCAGCAATGACGGCCTGTCGCTGAAGGCCGCCGGCAATGTCGCGCTCGCCGACCCGAAGGCGCCGGTGCTTGATGTCAATGCCGATATCCTCAACCTGCCTGCCCGCATTGCCAATGGCTTCGTTCCCGATCTCGCCGCCGAAGGCACGATTACAGGAAAACTGGCCGCCTCCGGCTCGCTCGCTGCTCCCACCGCCAATTTCGATCTCGATTGGAAAAGTGCTGCGACCAGCCAGACGAAACGTGCGGGCCTTGCCGACCTCGCCGTCAAGGCATCCGGAAAATTCGGCGACAACAAGCTCGATTTCAACACGACGATTGGCGGTGCCAACAGTCTCTCGCTGAAGGCAAACGGCAATATCGCCATCACGGGTACGACGATCGGTAACGTCACGGTCGATGCCGCACTGGCGAATGTTCCGGCAAATATCGCAAACAGCTTCGTCCCCGATCTCGCCGCCGAAGGCGCGATCTCTGGAAAGATCTCCGCCAGCGGGTCGCTCTCCGCCCCGAGTGCCGATTTCGATCTCGATTGGAAAGACGCTGCGACGAGCCAGACGAAGCGTGCGGGCCTTGCAGCGCTCGGCGTGACCGCATCAGGAAAATTCACCGAAAACAAGCTCGATTTCGACACGGTGATCGTCGGCGCCAACAGCCTCTCCTTAAAGGCAACCGGCGATGTCGCCATCACGGGCACGACGATCGGGAATATCACGGTCGACGCCGCACTGGCGAATGTTCCCGCAAATATCGCAAACAGCTTCGTCGCCGATCTCTCCGCCGAAGGCGCGATCTCAGGAAAGATCGCGGCCAGCGGGTCGCTCACCGCCCCGAATGCCGATTTCGATCTCAATTGGAAAGATGCTGCGACCAGCCACACGAAACGGGCTGGCCTTGTAGCGCTCGGCCTGACCGCATCAGGAAAACTTGCGGATAATAAGCTCGACTTCAGCACGGTGATCGTCGGCGCCAACAACCTCTCGCTGACGGCCACCGGCGATGTCGCCATCACGGGCACGACGATCGGTAACGTCAAAGTCGATGCTGCGCTGGCGAATGTTCCCGCGAATATCGCAAACAGCTTCGTCCCGGGTCTCGCCGCCGAAGGCGCGATTTCCGGAAAGATCGCGGCCAGCGGGTCGCCCTCCGCCCCGACTGCAGATTTCGATCTCAATTGGAAAGATGCTGCGACGAGCCACACGAAACGTGCCGGCCTTGCAGCGCTCGGCGTGACCGCATCGGGAAAATTTGCGGAAAACAAGCTTGATTTCAACGCGGCAGTCAGCGGCGATAAAGACCTTTCACTAAAGGCCATCGGCAATGTCGCATTGGCTGGTACGGCGATCGACAGCATCAAGGTCGATGCCGAGATCGCCAAGCTTCCCGCCAGCCTCGCAAATGCCTTCGTTCCCGATCTCGCAGCCGGCGGCACGATATCCGGCACCCTTTCCGCCGCCGGGACATTCGCCGCACCGAAAGCCGACTTCAAGCTCGACTGGACCGATGCTGCGACCAGCCAGACCCGACTCGCGCACCTCTCCGGCCTGGCACTTGCCGCATCGGGACACTTTGCCGACAACCGGCTCGATTTCGATACCAATCTCGCCGGCCAGGGCGGCCTTTCGCTGAAGGCCGCCGGCAATGTCGCGATTTCAGGCACGTCGGTCCGTAACCTCGACGTCAAGGCCGATCTCGCCAATCTGCCGGCAGGCCTCGCCAACGGCTTCGTCCCGGGTCTTGCCGCAGAAGGCAGCGTCTCGGGGACGGCATCCGCTTCTGGCGCACTTCCAAAGCCGGCGGTCGATTTCAAGCTCGACTGGAAGAACGCCGCGACCGCCCAGACCAAGAGCAGCGGCCTTTCGGGCTTGAGCGCTGCGGCATCCGGCAAGTTCGCCAATGACCGGGTCGATTTCGACGCTAATCTCGCCGGCAAGGACGGCGTGTTGGCCAAGGCAAAGGGCGGCGTCACGATCGCGGGAACCGCCATCCGGGACCTTTCGATCAATGCCGATATCCCGGCGCTGCCGGCAAATATCGCAAATGCCTTCGTTCCCGGCCTCGGTGCCGAAGGCACGCTTTCGGCAAGCGCCATAACGTCGGGAACGCCGGCCAATCCGATCGTCGATTTCAAGCTCGACTGGAAGGATGCCGCCACCAGCCACACCAAGGCAGCCGGCCTGTCCCGCCTCGCGTTGGCGGCAACGGGAAAATATGCCGGCGACAGGCTGGATTTCGACGCGAACCTGACTGGCGGCGGCGGCATTGCGCTGAAAGCAGCCGGCGATCTTTCGATCGCAGGCACGTCGATCCGCTCCATCGACGTCACGGCGAACGCCACCAATGTTCCGGCCGGCATCGCCAACGGCTTCGTTCCCGGCCTTGCCGCCGAGGGCGCGGTCTCGGCGACCGTAAAGGCCAGCGGCGCGCTATCGGCGCCCTCGGTCGATTTCAAGGTCGACTGGAAGAACGCAGCGACGAGCCAGACAAAAGGCGCCGGCCTTTCGCCGTTCAGCATCGGTGCGTCAGGCAAACTTGCCGGAAACAAGCTGACGGTCGACACCAGCCTTGCCGGTGACGTCGGCATGTCGCTGAAGGGCGGCGGCAGTGTCGTGATCACAGGCAATCGCGCCATCGACATGCACTTCACAGGCAATCTCCCCTTTGCCGTGCTCGGCGCCCCGCTCGCGCAGCAGGGCCTCGTCGCGGACGGCGTCGCCACTGTCAATCTCCAGATTGGCGGAACGGCCGCAGCACCCGTCATCAATGGCACGGTCTCGACCAACGGCGCCAAGCTCGTCGACGTCCGGCGCAATCTGGCGGTCAACAATCTCGCGGCAACCGTAACCTTCAATGGCAGCCAGGCCGTGATATCGCGTCTCAGCGGCAACCTTGGCGGCGGCGGCACGATTTCTGCAAGCGGCACGATCGGCATCCAGCCGGCTGGCGGCTTTCCCGCCGACATTTCGATCAAGCTCGACAAAGCAGTCTACGTCGATGGAACGCTTGTCGTCTCGACCGTCAACGGCACGGTCGGCCTGCGCGGGCCGATCGCCAGTGCGACGCTGAGCGGCAAACTGCTGCTGGACAAGACCTCAATCACGGTCCCGGAAAAACTGCCGACCTCGCTGAGAGAAATCGACATCCGGCACAAGAATGCGCCGCGCGCCGTGCTTGCGCAGATGCGCGATAACGGCGAGCGCAAACCTGGGGAGAAATCCTCCGTGATCACGCTGGATCTCGAAATCGACGCGCCTTCGCATATCTTCGTTCGCGGCCGTGGCATCGACGCCGAACTCGGCGGCCAGGTGACGATCCGCGGAACGGCGGCTGCACCCATCGTGACCGGCGGTTTCACCATGCGCCGCGGCCGCCTGACCATTCTCAACCGCCGCCTGGACTTCTCTGACAAGAGCAGGATCACCTTTGCCGGCGACTTGACGCCGGCGCTTGATATGGAAGCGACATCGTCCTCCGGCACGACGACGCTGACCGTCGACGTCGCGGGCCTTGCCACCGATCCCGCAATCACTTTCTCCTCCTCGCCCGAGCTGCCGCAGGACGAGGTGCTGGCACAGCTGATCTTCGGCCAGTCGATGTCGAAGCTCTCGCCGGTGCAGATCGCCCAGCTCGCCGATGCCGTCAGTCAGCTGGCCGGCAACCGCTCCACCTCGCTTTTCGAAGGCCTACGCAATCAACTCGGCGTCGACGATTTCGACGTCAGCACCGATTCCAAGGGCCAGACGAGCGTCAGCGTCGGCCGCTATCTCAACGATCGCACCTATTTCGAATTGCAGCAGGGCGGTTCGGCCGGCGCCAAGGCGGTGATCAACCTCGATGTCGGCCGCGGCGTCAAGCTGCGCGGAGGGGCCGGTGGCAACGGTGAGGGCGAAGCGGGGATTGTTTACGAACGGGAATACTGATGCATCTCGCCCGAAGCTATGCGGCAGTTCGCGGACAGCATGCACAAGCTTTAAGCCGGCTTAGAAACCGGTTTTGCTTGTCTTGAGAAGGATGTTGGTCTCGGTCGAATTGATGCCGTTGATCAGCCGGATCCGGCGCAGCGTTTCGTCGAAGGCGGCAAGATCGCGATCCTCGAGCTCGGCGACGAAATCCCATTTGCCGTTGGTGCTGTGAAGCGCGCGCACCTGCGGCAGGCCCCTCAACTGATCGGCGACCCTGTCGGCGAGCTTGCCCAGCACCTCGATCATGACGATGGCGCGCACGCCGGCGGACCGCGTCTCATGGCCGGTGCGAATGGTGAAGCCGACGATGGTGCCGCTGGCGACCAGCCGGTCGATACGGGCGGCAACTGTCGCCCGCGATGCACCTGTCGTCGCCGCAAGCGACGAGACGGAAATTCGGGCGTTATGGCGAAGTGCACTGAGAAGTTCGGTGTCGAGATCGTCCACGCTGACCACTTTGTCAAAATAGATTTATCAATCTGCGCAATCATAGTCCATTTCTGACGTTTTTCCATCTTTTTGCTACCAGCACTTTACCCCAATATCGGTCGAAACAGGCCACAACCACGGAGCCCTCGAAATGGATGCCCAATCGCGATCTGTCACCCTCATCGGCGCGCCGCTGGAAGAAGGCTCCGGCCGCAGAGGGGCTGCCATGGGCCCTTCCGCCCTGCGCATTGCCGGCGTCGACCAGACGTTGATCGAGCTTGGCCATGACGTCGCCGATATCGGTGATCTCAGGATCGTGCCGGCGATGGACCTGCCGAATCACCCGAAGGCTCACAATTTGAGGATTGTCGGCGCCTTCACCCGCGCGCTCGAAAGCAGCGTCCACGACGTGGCCGCCTCCGGCCGTTTTCCGCTAATTCTCGGCGGCGACCACAGCCTTTCTATGGGCACCGTCTCCGGCATGGCCCGCTATGCCGCCGGCAAAAATCGTCCGCTCTTCGTGCTCTGGCTTGATGCCCATGCCGATTTCAATTCTCCGGCAACGTCGCCCTCCGGCAATATTCACGGCATGCCCGTCGCCTTCTTCTGTGGCGAGGCGGAGTTCGCCGAGATCCTGCCGAAGGACCGTCCGTTCGTCGATCCCAAGAACGTCTTCCAGGTCGGCATCCGTTCGGTTGATGCGCGCGAGCGCGAGGAAATCCACGAACACGGCGTCAATGTCTTCGACATGCGCGCCATCGACGAGCAGGGCATCGGCGCCATCATGCGCGAGATCCTCGATGTCGTCATCAAGGCAAACGGCCTGCTGCATGTCAGCCTCGACCTCGATTTCCTCGATCCCGAGATTGCCCCCGGCGTCGGCACGACGGTGCCGGGCGGCGCGACCTTTCGCGAGGCGCATCTGGTGATGGAAATGCTTTCGGACAGCGGCCTCGTCTCGTCGCTCGATCTCGTCGAGCTCAATCCGTTTCTGGATGATCGCGGCAAGAGCGCCCGCATCCTGGTCGAGCTGACGGCAAGCCTCTTCGGCCGCCGCATCTTCGATCGTCCGACACGCGCCGCATAGGGCACGCGCCGCATAAAACGGGATGATTTTAGGCCGGGACGGCCTAAAATCTGAATCCTGTTCTAAATTAAATAGTTAGAGCATGATGTTGCCCGAAAACCGCTTACACTTTTCGGCATCATGCTCTGGAGGGAGAACGGCCATGAACAGATCGGAAAAACTGATCGCCACGGAACAACGGCTCGGCGCCCATAACTACAAGCCGCTCGACGTGGTGCTGACGCGCGGCGAAGGTGTTTATGTCTGGGATACCGACGGCAACCGTTATCTCGATTGCCTCTCGGCCTATTCCGCCGTCAACCAAGGCCATTGTCATCCGAAGATCCTCGCCGCCATGGTCGAGCAGGCGGGCAGGCTGACGCTCACCTCTCGCGCCTTCCGCAATGATCAGCTCGCCTATCTCTACGAAGAGCTTGCAGGTCTCACCGGCTCGCACAAGATCCTGCCGATGAATTCCGGCGCCGAAGCGGTGGAAACCGCCATCAAGGCGGTGCGCAAATGGGGATACGAGGTCAAGGGCGTGCCGGAAGGCAAGGCGGAGATCATCGTCTGCGCCGATAATTTCCATGGCCGGACGCTGAGCATCATCAGTTTCTCCACAGATCCCGAGGCCCGCACGGGCTTCGGCCCCTATACGCCAGGTTTCCGCACCATTCCCTTCGGCGATGCCGAGGCTTTCGATGCAGCGATCAACGAAAATACGGTGGCCGCCCTGATCGAGCCGATCCAGGGCGAAGCTGGCGTCATCATTCCGCCGGCGGGTTATTTCACCCGCATCCGCGAGCTCTGCACGGCAAATAACGTCACCCTCATCCTCGACGAGATTCAGACCGGCCTCGGCCGTACCGGCAAGCTGCTGGCCGAGGAGCACGAAGGCATCGAGGCCGACGTGACGCTGATCGGCAAGGCGCTGTCCGGCGGCTTCTATCCCGTGTCGGCCGTGCTTTCGAATTCCGAAGTCTTGGGCGTGCTGAAACCCGGCCAGCACGGCTCGACCTTCGGCGGCAATCCGCTCGCCTGCGCGGTGGCGCGTACCGCACTCAAGGTGCTGACGGAAGAGGGCATGATCGAGAACGCCGCTGTCATGGGCGACTACTTTATCGAAGGCCTCAGGTCGATCCGCTCGAACATCGTCAGGGACGTGCGCGGCCGCGGCCTGATGATGGCCATCGAGCTGGAACCCGAAGCCGGCGGCGCACGGCAATATTGCCATGCGCTGAAAGAGCGCGGCCTTCTCGCCAAGGACACCCACGACCATACGATTCGTCTCGCTCCGCCGCTGGTCATCACCAAAGAGCAGGTGGATTGGGCCGTCTCGCAGATTGAAAAGACGATAGGCTGAGTAAATCGGCGCAATTCTCCTTGCCATCCCGAAGAAGCCTGGAAGATCCTGAATGCCAAAGATCGGCTGGAAGAGATCGACAGCAAAACCACCTGGTTTTCATCCGAGATAAAAACCTTCGCAATCTCGTCGCCCAATTTAGATTTGGGCAACACTCTTTCGCTAATGTCGTCGATAACCGTAACGATGCTTCGCCGAGCGCAAAGCCATCGCGTGGTATGAAGGCAAAGCTTGTCCGCGCCAATGGTGGCGCATCCGCTTCTGCCCTGGCTTACGACAGTTGGGAAGAATTCTAATGGCCACGATCAATTCGACTAATTTCAGCGCCGATACGCTCGAAATTATTGCCTTCCGCCTGCATGATCAGGAATTCTGCGTCAAGACCACGACCATTCGCGAAATCCGCGGCTGGGCGCCGTCGACGCCGATCCCGCATGCACCGGCCGATGTCATCGGTGTCATGAACCTGCGCGGTTCGGTGATCCCGATCATCGATCTTGCTTTCAAGCTCGGCATGAAGAGCACGGTCGCCAATGAGCGCAGCGCCATCGTCGTCGCCGAAGTTCACAGCATGGTCATCGGCATGCTGGTCGACCGCGTCTCGGATATTCTCACCATTTCCTCCAGCCAGGTCCAGCCGGTGCCTGAAGTGACCGCCTCCTTCGACCGCGCTTATTGCGAAGGCATCATCGCCTCGGAAAATGGCATGATCTGCTTCCTGAACCTCGCCAAGATGTTCAAGGAAAACGAGACGGATGAACTGGCGGCCTGATTCGGACCATACGATCGAATATTAGAAAACCGCCCGCTTGAGGCGGTTTTTTATTGCGGCACCACAAGCAGCCTTCAGCAGCGGCTATCATTTTCCGGGCTCTGATACCCGAAGGTTAGCGATGTCTTCTCCGGAATCGCGTGAAAACAAAGAGATAGAGTATTTCCGTGATTCGGAAAAAACGGAAATGCTTTAGTGTGTCACTGGCTCCGGTTTTCTAATCAGAGGAGCGGCCTGAAGCACGAGCGGATCCAGCCCGTTCTTCTCATTCTCCAGAATTTCGAACAATTGCCGCCGCATGCGCGGGTCCCAGAATTTGTTGATATGGGTAGCGACCCCCTGCGCGGCCTCGCTTTGCGGCTGGCTCTTGAAGAAGGTGGCGATCTGGTTTGCCATATAGACGAGCTTGGTCTTGGTATCATGCGACATCGGCAATGCTTCCGGGCGAGATGCGGTGCGGGTGGGTGAAGATCTCGAAATCCTCGCCGCGCACCAGCGCGACGAGCGTCATGCCGGCTTCTTCGGCCGTGCGGATGGCGAGAGCCGTCGGCGCCGATATGGCGATGAGCACCGGGCTGCCGAGGATCGCCGCCTTCTGCACCATCTCGACGGAAAGCCGGCTGGTGACGACGACGGCGCCGTCCGCGCCTCTTTCACTGGCGCGGATGATGGCGCCGCAGAGCTTGTCCAGCGCATTGTGCCGGCCGACATCTTCGCGCACGGCAATCAGCCCGCTGCCGGGAAGATAGAACCCGGCGCCATGTACCGCCCGTGTCTCGCGATGCAGCGGCTGTGCCTCGTTCAGAAGCGAAACGGCGCGGACGATATCCGCATGCGACAGCGCCAGCGGCGATGTCGAAACGTCAGCCACCGGCCGCACCGCCTGTTCGATCGATTCGATGCCGCAGAGCCCGCAGCCGACCGGCCCAGCCATGCTGCGGCGCCGTGCCCGCAGCCGATCGGCGACATCGTCGACCAGGCTCACCTGCACATCGATCCCCTGCTCACCCTCGACGACCTCGATGCCCGATATCTCCGCCGGCCCGGCAATGATCCCTTCGGTCAGGCTGAATCCGACGGCAAAATCCTCGAGATCCGCAGGCGTTGCCATCATCACCGCATGCGAACTGCCGCCATAGGAAAAGGCGATCGGCACCTCTTCCGGCACGATTCGCGAACCGGTCTGCAGGATGCCGTTGCGGCGGGTGGTTTCGGGGGCATGGGCAGTGACGGTGAATTTTACCATGCAGCGACAGGATGAAAGACACCCTCCTCCACAACTCGGCCTCTTGGGAAGACAACGTCAATCGCTTGCCCCCCCTTCTCTCCAGCGGGGAGAAGTGCCGAGCAAAGCGAGGCTATGAGGGGGGCGAGCGACGACAGGAGCGAGCGCACCGAGCGCAAGCGAGGGGCAACACCATTTGCCGCGCCGCTCCCCTCATCCGCCCTTCGGGCACCTTCTCCCCGCTGGGAAGAAGGGGGAGGCTCACCGACAATGCCGCCCCGTCCCCGCATCGTCACTCCGCTGCCTCGAGCTTGCCGGCGATGCGGCGCGATTGCCGCGCCTGCTCGTCATATTCCAGCTGCCATTCGCTCGGCCCGTTGGAGGGCGAGACCTGCACCGCCGTCACCTTGTATTCCGGGCAGTTCGTCGCCCAGTCGGAGAAATCGGTGGTGATGACGTTCGCCTGCGTATTGGGATGATGGAAGGTCGTATAGACGACACCCGGCGCGACGCGATCGGTGATCAGCGCTCTGAGCGTCGTGTCGCCGGAGCGGCTGCCGAGCTTCACCCAGTCGCCATCGCGAACGCCGCGCTGCTCGGCATCGTGCGGATGGATTTCCAGCCGGTCTTCCGCATGCCAGACGACATTCTCGGTCCGCCGCGTCTGCGCCCCGACATTGTACTGGCTGAGGATGCGGCCGGTTGTCAGCAGCAGCGGGAAGCGCGGACCGGTGCGCTCGTCAGTCGCCACATATTCGGTGCGGATGAACTTGCCCTTGCCGCGCACGAAGCCATTGACATGCATGATCGGCGAGCCGAGCGGGTTCTTCTCGTTGCAGGGCCACTGCACCGAGCCCATTTTGTCGAGATAGTCGTAGGAGACCATCGCAAAACTCGGCGTCGTCGCGGCGATCTCGTCCATGATCTCCGACGGATGGGTGTAATTCCAGTCGAGCCCCATCGCCTGGGCAAGCTTCTGCGTCACTTCCCAGTCGCCATAGCCGTTGCGCGGCGACATCACCTTGCGCACGCGATTGATGCGGCGCTCGGCATTGGTGAAGGTGCCGTCCTTCTCGAGGAAGGTCGAGCCCGGCAGGAAGACATGGGCGTAATTGGCGGTCTCGTTGAGGAACAGGTCCTGCACGACGACGCATTCCATCGCCGCCAGCCCGGCTGCGACATGTTTGGTATCGGGATCGGACTGCAGAATGTCCTCGCCCTGAACGTAAAGCCCCTTGAACGAGCCGTCGACCGCCGCATCCAGCATGTTCGGAATGCGCAAGCCCGGTTCATTGTTGAGTTTCACGCCCCAGAGCTTTTCGAAGATATCGCGCGTCGCATCGTCGGAAATGTGCCGGTAGCCCGGCAGTTCGTGCGGGAAGGAACCCATGTCGCAGGAACCCTGCACGTTGTTCTGGCCACGCAGCGGATTCACGCCGACGCCAGGACGGCCGATATTGCCGGTCGCCATCGCCAGGTTGGCGATCGCCATGACCGTGGTCGAGCCCTGGCTGTGTTCGGTGACGCCGAGGCCGTAGTAGAGTGCGCCATTGCCGCCCTTGGCATAGAGCCTTGCCGCACCGCGCAGATCCGCCGCCGGCACGCCGGTGAAGATTTCCGTCTCTTCGGGACTGTGCTGCGGTTCGGCGACGAAGGCGGCCCAGTCCTCGAATTCCGACCAGTCGCAGCGCTCGCGGATGAACCTCTCGTCATAGAGCCCTTCGGTGACGATCACATGCGCCAGCGCCGTCATGACCGCGACATTGGTGCCCGGCTTCAGCGGCAGGTGGTAGGAAGCCTCGATATGCGGCGACCGGACGATGTCGGTGCGGCGCGGGTCGATGACGATGAGCTTGGCCCCTTGGCGCAGCCGCTTTTTCAGCCGCGAGGCGAAGACCGGATGGCCATCCGTCGGATTGGCGCCGATGATGACGACGACATCCGAATGTTCGATGCTGTCGAAATTCTGCGTGCCCGCCGACGTGCCGAACGTCTGGCCGAGACCGTAGCCGGTCGGCGAATGGCAGACGCGGGCGCATGTGTCGACGTTGTTGTTGCCGAAGCCGGCGCGGACCAGCTTCTGCACCAGGTAGGTTTCCTCATTGGTGCAGCGTGAGGAGGTGATGCCGCCGATCGCGTCGCGGCCATATTGATACTGGATGCGGCGGAATTCCGACGCGACATGCGCGAAGGCCTCGTCCCAGCTCACCTCCCGCCAGGGATCGCTGACCTTTTCACGGATCATCGGGTTGAGGATGCGATCCTTGTGGGTGGAATAGCCGTAGGCAAAGCGACCCTTGACGCAGGAATGGCCGCGATTGGCCTGGCCCTCCTTCCACGGCACCATGCGCACCACTTCCTCGCCGCGCATCTCCGCCTTGAAGGAGCAGCCGACGCCGCAATAGGCGCAGGTGGTGACGGCCGAATGCTCCGGCTGGCCGATCTCTATCACCGACTTCTCCGTCAGCGTCGCCGTCGGGCAGGCCTGAACGCAGGCGCCGCAGGAGACGCATTCGGAATCGATGAAATGCTCGTGCACGCCGGGCGAGACGCGTGAGCCGAAGCCGCGTCCCTCTATCGTCAGCGCAAAGGTGCCCTGGACTTCCTCGCAGGCGCGCACGCAGAGCGAACAGACGATGCACTTGGAGGGATCATAGGTGAAATAGGGATTGGATTCGTCCTTCGGCATCCATTTCAGATTGATATCGCCATTGCTGCGCGCCTTGACGTGATTGTCGCCCTCATAGCCGTAGCGCACGTCGCGCAGGCCGACGGCGCCCGCCATGTCCTGCAATTGGCAATCGCCATTGGCAGCGCAGGTGAGACAGTCGAGCGGATGGTCGGAAATATAGAGTTCCATCACGCCGCGGCGGATATCCTTCAACCGCCCCGTCTGCGTGTGCACCACCATGTTCGCCGCCACCGGCGTCGTGCAGGAGGCCGGCGTTCCGGCCCGGCCCTCGATTTCGACGAGACAGAGGCGGCAGGAGCCGAAAGCGTCGACCATGTCGGTGGCGCAGAGCTTCGGCACCTCGATACCGGCCTCCATCGAGGCGCGCATGATGGAGGTGCCCTCCGGCACGCTGATCTGCTGTCCGTCGATGGTGAGCGTCACCATAGTTTCGGATTTCGAAGCGGGAGTGCCGTAGTCGATTTCATGGATGAGAGACATGGATTGCTCCTCCGATAGATTTCCTTGTCGGCCGCCTCGGGGCGTGCCCCTCATCCGCCTGCCGGCACCTTCTCCCCGCAAACGGGGAGAAGGGAACACGCCGCAACCTCTCCGTTCCCCGCCACGTCTCGTATGGCACGTCCCCTCTCCCCGCAAGCGGGGAGAGGGTTAGGGTGAGGGGCAAGGTTTTAAAAAACCCCGTCATTCTGCCGCCTCCACCAGAGGTGCCGGCGAAAAATCCTCCGGGAAATGCGTCATGGCGCTCATCACAGGATAGGGCGTGAACCCACCGAGCGCGCAGAGCGAGCCGAACTTCATCGTGTTACAGAGATCGGCAAGCAGCGCCCGGTTCTTCTCCGGCTCGATGCCGTGCGCGATCTTGTCGGCCGTCTCCACGCCGCGCGTCGAGCCGATGCGGCAGGGCGTGCACTTGCCGCAGCTTTCGACCGCGCAGAATTCCATGGCAAAACGCGCCTGTTTCAGCATATCGGCCGTGTCGTCGAAGACGACGATGCCGGCATGGCCGATCAGCCCATCCTTGGCGGCGAAGGCTTCGTAATCGAACGGCGTGTCGAACAGCGCCCGCGGGAAATAGGCCCCGAGCGGTCCGCCGACCTGTACGGCTTTGACCGGTCGTCCCGTAGCCGTCCCCCCACCGATCCTGTCGACGATATCTCCGAGCGAAAGACCGAAGGCCGTCTCAAAGAGGCCGCCATATCTGACATTGCCGGCGATCTGCAGCGGGATGGTGCCGCGGGAGCGGCCCATGCCGAAATCCCGATAGAAGGCGGCGCCCTTATCCATGATCACGGGCACGGAAGCGAGCGAGATCACGTTGTTGATGACGGTCGGACAGTCGAACAGTCCCTTATGCGCTGGCAGCGGCGGCTTGGCGCGCACCACGCCGCGCTTGCCTTCGAGGCTGTTGAGCAAGGCGGTCTCCTCGCCGCAAACGTAGGCGCCGGCGCCGGTGCGCACTTCGATATCGAAGGCGCGGCCCGAGCCGAGCACCGATGGCCCGAGAATGCCGGCCTGGCGCGCGATGCCGACGGCCTCGGTCATGACAGCGATCGCATGCGGATATTCCGAGCGCGTATAGACGAACCCCTTCGTTGCTCCCGTCGCAAGCCCTGATATCGCCATGCCCTCGATCAACACGAAGGGATCGCCCTCCATGATCATCCGGTCGGCAAAGGTGCCGCTATCGCCCTCATCGGCATTGCAGACGATATATTTGCGTTCGCCGGCGGCATCGAGAACGGTCTTCCACTTGATGCCGGTGGGAAAGCCGGCGCCGCCGCGTCCGCGCAGGCCGGAATCGGTGACCTCCTTGACGATATCGACCGGTGTCATCGAAACGGCGCGGCGAAGGCCGGCGAGACCGCCGTGAGCCTCGTAATCCACGAGCGAAAGCGGATCGGTGATGCCGCAGCGGGCGAAGGTCAGGCGGGTCTGTTCCTTGAGGAATGGGAGGTCGTCAACCTCCCCGAGACAGAGCCGATGCTCGCCTCCATCAATCATCGCGGCATCGAACAGATCGGGCACATCCTTCGACTTCACCGGTCCATAGCCGATGCGCTTGCCGGCAACCTCGACTTCGACCAGCGGCTCCAGCCAGAACATTCCGCGCGAGCCGTTGCGCACGATCTCGGCATCGAAGCCGCGGGCGGCGATCTCCTGGGCAATCGCCTTTGCCACCTTTTCGGCCCCGAGCGCCAGCGCTGCGGCATCGCGCGGAACATATATCCTGACCGTCATCGGCGCGCCTCCGCGACGAGTTCCACCGCCGTCTGATCGTCGACCCGGCCATAGACCTCGCCGTCGAGCATCGCCGACGGCCCGCAGGCGCAGAGCCCGAGACAGTAGACCGGCTCCAGCGTCACGGCGCCGTCGAGCGTCGTCTGATGAAAATCGATGCCGAGCAGTGTCTTGACGCGCTCGGCCAGCGCATCGCCGCCCATCGACTGACAGGCTTCGGCGCGACAGAGCTTCAGCACGTGCCGGCCGGCGGGATGATCGCGATAATCGTGATAGAAGGTCACCACGCCATGCACCTCGGCACGGGAGAGGTTCAATTCCTCCGCGATGACGGGCATGGCTTCCTGCGGCACATAACCGAATTCTTGCTGAACTTCATGCAGAATGGGAAGCAGCGGCCCTTCGAGAAAGCGAAGATCGGCGACAATGGCTCGGGTGCGCGCTGCAATATCGCCTTCGGCGATATGAATGGTCATAAGGCAGCCCTCCCAGCGGCTTGCTCGTTGCGAAACAGCGGGGCTCCCCCGGCCGAGTGCTATTCCGTAACCACCATCTCAGGGAAGCAGCCGGCGATCAATAAAGCTATCTCGTTGCTTGATAGGTTTTTTCTATCAAAGCTCTTCGTCTCGCACGAGTGCCCTCGCCTCGTACAGCAAGGCCGAGACAAGAGGCGTGAAGGGCTCACGATAAGGCGCAACAAGGCCGACCAGGTGATGCGCCTCCGGCTCGACAATCGGGATCATGCGGATTTCCACTGGAAATCCGAAGGATTTTGCAACGTTGCGCGGCATGATGCTCGCCCAGCGTCCAGTCCTGACATGCGAGAACAACACGATCATCGAATTGGATTCGAGCGTCGGATGCGCTGTGGCGCCCGCTTCCGTCAAGTGGCGGTTGATGATGCGGCGGTTCTGCATGTCGGCAGTCAATAGGCAAAGCCGAAGATCGCCGATCTCTCGCCAGGTCACGCTGTCGCGATCGGACAGCGGGCTGCCTGCAGCCGTGATCAGATTATAGCGCTCGGCATAGAGGGGAACGGTCGTGACGCGGCCGAGCGGCTCGTTTTCGAGATAGGTGATGCCGGCATCGATTTCGAGGTTTTCGAGCATGCTCAGCACCTGCAGCGAATTCCGCGAGACGATCGAGAAGGTCACGCCGGGATGCCGCTCCTGAAATGGCGTGGTGATGCGCGACAGCATGGCAAGCGCGGTCGGAATGGCGGCGAGGCGGATGTGGCCGGAAAGACCGCGGCGCGCAGCGCGCATCTCCTCGCGCATGGTGCGGGCATCGCCGACGATGCGTCGGGCCCATTCGAGCACGCGCTGCCCCTCAGGCGTCAGCCCCTGGAACCGCGAACCGCGCTGCACCAGCATGACGCCAAGCTGATCCTCGAGCTGCCGGATGGCAGCCGAAAGCGTCGGCTGCGAGA
The DNA here is from genome assembly GCF_052871115.1 of Rhizobium sp. LARHSG275. Taxonomy (NCBI): domain Bacteria; kingdom Pseudomonadati; phylum Pseudomonadota; class Alphaproteobacteria; order Hyphomicrobiales; family Rhizobiaceae; genus Rhizobium; species Rhizobium sp. LARHSG275. The sequence goes on from NZ_JBIXJN010000020.1 coordinate 123,809, forward strand.
TCCCGCACTCCTCCGCGGCGCGGCCAAAATGCTTTTCATTGGCAAGGGCGATGAAGAATTCCAGCTTGTCGATCATCCGGTCTCCCGATCCGGCATGACATCATCCGGGTCAGTTCATCTTTGACACAGCAGCGGTGCTCCGCAAGGCCGGTCTCTAGATCAGGGTGATTTAGGCCCGATCGGCCTAAAATCTGAATCCTGATCTAATTCAAACAAATAGAGCATGATGTCGTCCGAAAACCGCGCACAGTTTTCGGCGTCAGGCTCTAACTGTTTCTGCAGCCGGAAAAAGATCGAACAGCGATTCGAGGAAGCCAAGCACGTTGACATTGCCGATGCTGTAATAGACCAGCCGGCCCTGACGGCGCGTGTGGACCAGGCCTTCGAGCCTTAACCGCGCCAGTTGCTGCGAGACCATTGCCTGCTGCATGCCGAGGATATTTTCGATTTCACTCACCGTCCGCTCCTCGTTCGCCAGTATGCAGAGGATCAGAAGTCGCGTCTGGTGCGCTAGCGCTTTCAGCAGATCGCTCGCCTCGTGGGCTTTTCCAGCGAGTTTGTGCAATTCCTGGCCGGTGATCCCCGGCTCGGGTTTGGGCAACGGCATTCTGGATCTCGGAAGAGAGGCGATGAGGTAGATCAGTACAAATAGCATATTCGCAAATGCGAATTGGTCAAAAGTGATGAAATGCCAAAAAAGGTCCAAGCAAATCAGCAGATAAGCTGACCGCCGTTGATCTCGATCACCTGTCCGGTGATGTAGCCCGAGAGCGAGGGAGCCGCCAGGAACAGATAGGCGGGAGCGCAGTCCTCCGGCGTGCCGAGCCGCTGCAGGGGGATGGATTTTCTCGTCTGCTCAAGCTTTTCGCGGGAGGAATAGCGTTCATGGAAATCCGTCTCGATCGTTCCTGGCGACACGCAATTGACGCGGATTCCGTCCGGTGCGAGCTCACGGGCAAGCGCCTTGGAATAAGTCGCAACGAAGGCTTTCGAGGCCGAATAGATCGAAGAACCGGGGCTGCCGCCGGTCAGCGCCGAAATCGAAACCGTGTTGACGATGGCAGCGGCTTCAGCCGCCTTCAATGCCGGCAGCAGCGCCCGCGTCAGCGCCACCACCGATGTTTGGTTGAGCCGCACGACCGCCTCATATTCTGCGTCGGTGAGTGTGGCAGCGGGAAAACGGCCAAGCATGGTGCCGGCATTGTTGACGAGCACATCGACCTTGTCGAAGAAGGCGAGAGCATCTTCAGCAAATTGCGCTGCCCCGCCGGCCGCGGAGAAATCGGCGTGCAGCAGCAGCGCCCGTCTTTCCGATTCAGCCGTCAGCAGGAAATCCGGCAGGTCGCGTCCCGGCTTTCGCCCGGTATGGACGATCACCCTCGCACCGCAGTCCAGGAACTGCCGGGCCACCTCAAGGCCGATGCCGCGACCGGCGCCGGTAACGACCACATTGCGATTTTCGAATAGTCTGGGATGGAACACGAAGCCGTCCTCCTCGCGGACAGTGCCGCCGGTTGCGTCATTCGCCCTTAACATATGAGCGCGCCGACCGAAAGAAAGGCGCGCATCGATCTTTCCGGCAAGGATTCCGGCGGAAGATTAGCTTTCGGCCTCCAGAAGCCGCGCGCCTGGCCCTTCCTTGCCCAGCCGGTCGCAGGGATTGCGCAACGGACAGCTTTCGATCGACAGGCAGCCGCAGCCGATGCAGCCGGTCAGACGGTCGCGCAGCAGGCTAAGCCGCCTGATTCGCGCGTCGAGATCATCCTTCCAACGCGCCGACAGCGTCTGCCAGTCGGCGACGGTCGGCGTGCGCCCCTGCGGCAGGGACGTGAACGCCGCCTGGATTTCCGAAAGCGGAATGCCGACACGCTGCGCCACCTTGATGATGCCGAGCCGGCGAAGCACGTCGCGCCCATAGCGCCGCTGATTGCCGCGGGAGCGGATGCTCGAGATCAGCCCCCTGGTCTCGTAAAAATGCAGCGCCGAGACGGCCAGGCCGCTGCGCTCTGCCACTTCGCCGACCGTCAGGAGCTTGCCGAGCGGCGCTGCAGGAATTGTGTCCATCGCCTCTTGACCTCAATATTAGTTGAGGTTTTATAACCCTTGCTCCCGCAATCGTAAAGTCCAATCGCAACAAGGAGCAACGCATGCAAACACCCACCAGGCTGGCTGTCATCTATGGGAGCACGAGAGAGGGCCGCATCTGCGACCGGGTGGTCAAATGGCTGACGCAGGAACTCCTCCGCTTCCCGCAATTTTATATCGACATCATCGACCCATTGGATTTCGCGCTGCCGGCCAACCGTGACATGACGCACCCCGAAATCGACAGGCTCGCCAGGCGACTTGGCATGGCCGACGCCTTCATCATCGTCACGCCGGAATACAACCACAGCTTCACCGCCTCGTTGAAGTCGATCATCGATTTCTTCTTCGAGCCCTGGCAGGGCAAGCCGGTCGCCTTCGTTTCCTATGGCGGCATATCCGGCGGCCTGCGCGCCGTCGAACAGCTGCGGCTCGTCTTTGCCGAACTCCACGCCGTCACGATCCGCGATTCGGTGAGCTTTGCCGCACCTTGGAACCGCTTCGACACGGACGGGCGGCTCGACAATCCCGCCGATGCACTGCGTTTGCTCGATCGGATGATGGCGAGGCTGGAATGGTGGACGCGGGCACTCGTCACTGCCCGTAGCGATCGTCCTTATGCCGGAATAGAGCGCCGCGTGTCTTTTCAGACGCGCTAAGGGCGCTCTATCACTTTGAATCTGCGCATGATCCTTTCCGAAAATCGATTCCGATTTTCGGGGTTATGCGTCAGCCGCCTGAGGCAGGAAGCTCCGGTTCCGTTCCCGGCAGGTACGGAACCATTGGGAACACCCGGGCAGGACCTCCGTCCGGGTGTTTTCCGTCACCTCGGCTTCGTTCCGACCGCGCGGACGGGTTCGCAATTTTGCTGTTGCGGGGAGAAAACCCCGGTGATAGTTTCCGCGCAAATAACAGGGGAGCTCCGTATCGCCGGGGCTGAGATGTGAGGCGCAAGCCTCTGGACCCTTCAAAGCTGATCTGGGTAATGCCAGCGGAGCGAGGTTCAGATGTTCTCAGGCGCACAAGTGTCACTCTATCCGATGTCCGGCAATTTCGTCGGCATCATTCTCGATGCCGTCAAGGCGCTCGATCCCTATCGCGACCGGCTGCGCATCGAGACCGATGACATCTCCACACTGCTGGTCGGCCCGCCTGACATCCTCTTCGCCGCCATGCACGATCTTTTCGTCGCCGCCGCAAGGACCGGCGAACATTGCGTGCTGTCCGCCGCCGTTTCACGCGGCTGCCCCGGCGAGCCCGACGACGCCATCTGCGGCGTCAACCCTTCCCCCGGTCAGGCGGAGCCGCTTGCCGAGCGCATAAGAGCCGCACTTGCCGCCGTTGACATCACCACGGAGAGCGGACAGCCGACCGCTGCGCAATTCTCGCTCTACGTCATGGGCACCGGTACCCATATGGACGAGATCTATGGCTGCATCGACTTCCTGAAGCGCTCCGGCACTTTCGACCGCGCCAAAAATTTCTGCACTAGGCTTTCCGGCGATGCCAGCGCGGTCTTCGCCACCATTCGCGAGGCCTTCTTTCGCTTCGGCGACCCCGAAGGGCATGTGACCCTCGACATCACGGTGTCGGCCAATACAGCGCCGCGCGTCTTTTCGGACGCGCAAAGGACGCTATAGCACCTTAAATTTGCTCCCGACGAAAGCTTGAAATCGAACGCTGATGACACTGTCAAACCCATCGGATTCGCGCCTTGCCGCGCTCAGCGCCGCTCTCTACCGGGGCATACCCGCCTTGCTTGCCGGTTGCGTTTTTTTGGCGGCGTGGGAACTCTATGTCGATCTTTCCGGCATCAAACCATCCATCCTGCCGGCGCCCTCGCGCATCGTCATCCAGGGCTGGCTGAACCGCGAGGCGCTGATCGCCAATACCTGGCCGACGCTCGGCGCGACACTCGGAGGTTTCGCCCTGTCGCTTGGCTTCGCCTTCGCCGCCTCGATCCTCATGGATTTCATGCCCTTCATGCGCCGGGCATTGCTGCCGATCTTCATCACCAGCCAGACCCTGCCGCTGGTGGCGATCGCGCCCCTCGTCGTCCTCTGGTTCGGCTTCGGCCTGTTGCCGAAGATCCTGCTGGTGGCGCTCGTCACCTTCTTCCCACTGCTCGTCGCCTTGCTGCAGGGCTATGAATCGACCGACCGCGACATCGCCGAATTGCTGAATTCGATGAAGGCGAGCCGCTGGCGCATTTTCCGCCTGGCACGGCTTCCCTCGTCGCTGCCCTATTTCTTCGCCGGTCTGCGGATCTCGATCACTTATGCCGTCGTCGGCGCGATCTTTGCCGAATATGCCGGCGCCGCCCGCGGCCTCGGCATCTATATCCTCAATGCCAAGAACAATTTTCGTCCCGATCTCGTGCTCGCCGCCGTTATCGTCAGCGCCGTGCTGACACTCTGCCTCTTCGCAGCGACGCTGATCATCCAGCGCCTCGTCATGCCCTGGCAACCACCCGGGGAGCGGCGCTGATGAACGGTGGAATGGTTGAACTCAGCAATATCTCGAAGTCCTTCGACGGCATGAAGGTGCTGGGCGACATTTCGCTCGCTGTCGCAAGAGGCGAGTTCGTCTCGATCGTCGGCCCATCCGGCTCCGGAAAATCGACCGTACTTCGATTGCTGACCCAGGCGCTTCGGCCCGATTCCGGCACTATGCTTTTCAACGGCACGCCGCTGGAACAGGCGCCGCATTCCTTCGCCTTCATGCCGCAGCGCGATGCGCTGATGCCTTGGCGCCGGATCATCGACAATGCGGCACTCGGCCTTGAGGTGCACGGTATGAGCCGCCGCGCGGCCCGCGCCGCCGTCGCGCCTCTGTTCGAGCGCTTCGGCCTCGCCGGCTTCGAGCATCGCTACCCCTCCGAACTGTCCGGCGGCATGCGCCAGCGCGCCGCGCTGCTGCGCACCGTCGTCCAGACCCAGGACATGCTGCTGCTCGACGAGCCTTTCGGCGCGCTGGACGCGCTGACACGCATGCAGATGCAGGAATGGCTGCAGGGCATGTGGACCGAACATCGCTGGACGGCGCTGCTGATCACCCACGACGTTCGCGAGGCCGTGTTCCTCTCCGACCGGATCTACGTACTTTCGGCCCGTCCGGCGCGTATCATCCGCGAATTCCGCGTTCCCCTGCCCCGTCCGAGAAGCATTGCCGATCTCGGCTCTCCGGCGGCCCAGGCGATCGAAACCGAAATCCTGCAAACCCTGCTTCATCCGCTGGAACAGGATGATTTTGGGCCGGTCGGCCTAAAATCTGAATCCTGTTCTAATTTAAAGAGTTAGAGCATGATGTCGTCCGAAAACCGCTCACACTTTTCGGCATCATGCTTAGAGACCTGAGGAGGTCACCATGCTGCTTCTCACCCGTCGCCAGACGATCTTCGCCGTCATTGCGGCAAGCCTCGCCGGCCGCACCGCCTTCGCCCAATCGGCGCCCGCAAAGGTCCGCATGGCGCTCGACTGGACACCCAACACCAACCATATCGGCATCTATGTCGCCAAGGCGAAGGGCTTCTATGCCGATGCCGGCCTCGATGTCGAAATTCTTCCCTTCACCGATACCAGCGCCGGAACGCTGGTGTCCAACGGCGTTGCCGATTTCGGCATCAGCAGCGAGATCGAAACCCTCACGCAACGCGCTGGCGGCGGTGACGTGAAGATGGTCTACGGCGTCGTCCAGACGGAAACGGCACGCCTGATCTTCAAGGGCGGACGCGACGACATCAAGAGCCCGAAAGACCTCGACGGAAAGACCTATGGTGGCTTTGGCGGCACCTGGGAGAGCGCGCTGATCTCCGCGATGATCCGCAATGACGGCGGCAAAGGCGACGTCAAGACCGTCACCCTCGGCACCTCCGCTTACGAGGCGCTGGACAATGGCTCGATCGATTTCACGCTGGAGATCTACACCTGGGAAGGCATCGCCGCCGAGCTGGAAAATCGGAAGATCGGCCGCTTCCACTATTCCGATTATGGCATTCCCGACGAGCAGACGACGGTCATCGTCTCCAGCGACGCCTATCTCTCCGCAAGTCGGGAGCACGCCCGCGCCTTCATCCAGGCGACACGAAAGGGTTATGCCTATTCCGTCGACCATCCCGACGAAGCCTGCGACCTGCTGATCGCTGGAAGCAACGGCGCACTGATGAATACGGAACTGGTAAAGGCTTCTCAGAAGGCATTGATCGAGGGGCACTTCCTAAAATCCGAGGCCGGTGTGATCGGTACGATCGACCCGGCAAAGGCCGACGCCATCGGCGGCTTCCTGGTCGAAAACGGCATTCTGGTCGATGCCAATGGCGCCGCACTCAAAGAGAAGCCGGATTTTTCCACCTATTATACCAACGAACTCCTCGCCTGAGCCCGCCCCTGCCTTGCCCGTCGCGGCTTTCCGCTGCAAAGTCCGAGACCCGGAGCATGATGTCGTCCGAAAACCGCTCACACTTTTCGGCATCATGCTCTGGGCAGGACGGGGGACAAAATGCGACAACAGGAGAGACTCGCCGGAGCGGACTTTCTGCGCGCGACGGCCTGTCTGCTGGTGCTCGCCCACCACCTCGCGCTGCGGCTGGATATGCGCAGAATCCCCGATGAACTCGGACCGACTGCACACATCCTCCGCTTCGGCAATTTCGGCGTCGCCATCTTCTTCGTGCTCAGCGGCTTTCTTCTTGCCCATCCCTTCTGGCGCGCGCTCGACGCCGGCAGCGCCATGCCGAGCCTCCGGCATTACGCGATCCGCAGGGCGGCGCGCATCTCTCCGGGCTTCTGGTTCGCCGCCACCATCGGCTTCGCCCTCAGCCTGACGCTGCTTGCCCTGCCGCTGACGCCGGAGCTTGCACTCCGCTACGTCTCGGGGCTGCTGTTCATGAGCCAGTGGCATTGGCGCACCTTGTTTCCTGTCGAAGCCGACGGGCCGCTCTGGTCTATCCCCTTCGAGGTCACCAGCTATGTGCTCCTGCCGATCTGCTTTCTCCTGCTGTTCCGTCTGCCCGTCCTGAGGCAGCGCCCGTTGCTTGCCCGCTTCGCCTGGCTTTGCGTCATCGCAACCGTACTTCTCGCCCATGTGCTGATCCTGAGCTTGCTTCCGCTCGACGACATCGGACGCGGCTGGCAGTACGGCCTGCAGGGCGGGGCGAAGGAGTGGATGCCGAGATATAATCCGATCGGCTTCTTTGCCGTCTTCGCGCTCGGCGCGCTTGCCGCGGGCGTCGAGGTCATGCTGCCAACAAGACGCTCCTCCTGGTTCGATGCCGCAACGGCCCTAGCCCTCGCCGTTGCCGGCTACCGCCTCGTGATATCGCCCGGCGGCTCCGCCGAAGCTTACGGTTGGCTCGAAATCCCCTATGGTTTTCCGGTCTTTCCACTGGCGGTCGCAACGGCGCTCGTTTCGCTCAGCCATTCGCAACACCTGGGCAGGCTGCTCGACAACGCTCCAGTCCGCTACATCGCAAAGATCTCATTCGGCATCTATATCTGGCAGGAGATCATCCTGATATTGATTCAGAGGCTCGACTCAGGCTCGTTTGGCGTCTCCTCGGAGAATGTCGTTATCGGCTGGCTGCAATCTTGCGGGCTGGCGGCGGCGCTCATCCTTCTGGTCGCGAGCCTCAGCTACTTCCTGCTGGAAAAGCCGGCGATCGATTTCGGAAACCGGCTGACGTCGCATCAACCCATTCGGGCTACTCCTTTCAAAGTATAAATTTCCCGCAAGCGCAACTACAGGCATTAAGGTTAACGCGAAATACTCCCATTTTTGGCGTCTTTAGGGTTATCAAATTTTTATTTATACCGATGACAAACGATACGTGACCCTGTATCTGTCTCACTGTTGTTCAGTACCGCATCTAAACTTCTGGACCTTGCGTAATGAATGCTTTTACTTCGAAGACGAATTCACGCTTCGATCCGTCTCAGCGTCAGGACAAAACCAAGATCCTGGTTATAGCGAACTCCAACATTCGCCAGCCGGATAGCTTTTCCCCTGTCGAAAGAAAAATGGCGGTGCGGCTGGGTATGAAGCGGTTGATCGACATCGTCGCCTCCGTCAGCGCCCTCATGGTGCTGGCGCCGCTTTTTCTGGCAATCGCGCTTTTCATCAAATTCGACGATGGCGGTCCGGTGTTTTTTCGCCAGATCCGCTGGGGGATGAACGGCCGCAAGATCACAGTCTTCAAGTTCCGGTCGATGCGCGCCGAAGCTTGTGATCCGAGCGGGGTTCAACAGACGGTCAAGGGCGACAGCCGGGTGACCGGCATCGGCGCGGTGCTCCGCAAGACCAATATCGACGAGCTGCCGCAGCTTTTCAACGTCCTCAGGGGTGAGATGTCGCTGGTCGGCCCGCGCTGCCACGCCATCAACATGCGGGCAGCCGGCAAGCTCTACGAGGAACTGGTGCCGGACTACCATCAGCGCCACATCATGCGCCCCGGCATCACCGGTCTTGCGCAGACACGCGGTTGGCGGGGCCCGACGACGCGACCGCTGGAAGCCCGCGCCCGCATCGCCTGCGATATCTATTATGTCAGGAATTTCAGCCTGCTGCTCGACCTGAAGATACTGCTCCGGACAGTCTCCATAGAGCTGCGCGGCGGCACGGGCTTCTGAGAATGATCCGGCATCACCGCCAGAGGTAGGCGGTCCTACGGCGCCGCGCGTCTTAATTTCAGCTCGGCCGATAGCCCTGTTTTCCGCACATCGACACATAAAGGCAGAAACAAAAAAGCGGCCATCGCGGCCGCCTTTTATGGATCTTACCGATTGTAATCAATCCTGTTGAACGACGCCGCGCAAATGCGTCAGTTCCATGATGAAGTGCTCGAGCTTCGACTTGTGCTCGTGCAGTTCGGCATGTTCGAGCTCCTTGCGGGCAGCCTCGATGCGGCGCGTCAGTTCGTCCTTGTGGAGCTCCTCGACTGGAACCGCGGATTCGGCCAGCAATGTACAGCCAGTCGGCAGGACATCGGCGAAACCGCCGAACACTACGTAATCCTGCTTCTTGCCGGAGGCCGAGCGCACGCTCACGACGCCCGGCTTGATCGTCGTCATCGTCGGTGCATGGTTTGCCATGACCGTCATCTCGCCTTCAGTCGCGGGGATAACGACCTCGGTCACCATCTCCGACAGCAGCAGGCGCTCCGGCGAAACGAGCTCAAAGTTGAAATTGTCAGCCATCAGTGACTTACCTTCTCGGCTATGGCTTTCGCATCTTGCAATTTAGTCCCGCAGAACGGGCAGTGCATTATCGCTTGGTCGAGATAACCGAGGCCTTCCTCGCTTTGAACCAGACCCACCACCATCATCAGCACGCCGTTATCGGCGCGATAGACGGTCGGCGCGGCTGGTTCCGGAAGATCCGCCACGACCCCTTTCAGGGAGTCGCAGCAGAATATCTCGTCTAGCGCATCGCTCATTAAGCAGCTGCGAGCTTCTTGGCCTTTTCGACCGCTTCTTCCATCGAGCCGACCATGTAAAAGGCGGCTTCCGGCAGGTGATCGTATTCGCCGTTGACGAGGCCCTTGAAGCCCTTGATCGTGTCTTCGAGAGCAACCAGCTTGCCCGGCGAGCCGGTGAAGACTTCAGCGACGAAGAACGGCTGCGACAGGAAGCGCTCGATCTTGCGGGCGCGGGCGACAGCAATCTTATCCTCTTCGGACAGTTCGTCCATACCAAGGATGGCGATGATGTCCTGGAGGGCCTTGTAGCGCTGCAGCGTCGACTGGACCTTACGGGCGACGTCGTAATGCTCTTCGCCAACGACCATCGGGTCGAGCATGCGCGACGTGGAGTCGAGCGGATCGACGGCCGGGTAGATGCCTTTTTCAGCGATCGAGCGCGACAAAACCGTCGTTGCGTCAAGGTGAGCGAACGAGGTTGCCGGCGCCGGGTCGGTCAAGTCGTCGGCCGGAACGTAAATGGCCTGGACCGAGGTGATCGAGCCGGTCGTCGTCGTGGTGATGCGCTCCTGCATCTGGCCCATGTCGGTTGCAAGCGTCGGCTGATAACCGACGGCAGACGGGATGCGGCCGAGCAGAGCCGACACTTCGGAACCTGCCTGCGTGAAGCGGAAGATGTTGTCGACGAAGAACAGAACGTCCTGGCCCTGGTCGCGGAAGTGTTCGGCGACCGTCAGGCCGGTCAGGGCGACGCGGGCGCGGGCGCCCGGCGGTTCGTTCATCTGACCGTAAACCAGCGCGGCCTTCGAGCCCTCGCCGCCGCCATGCTTGTTGACGTTCGATTCGATCATTTCGTGGTAGAGATCGTTGCCTTCGCGGGTGCGTTCACCGACGCCCGCAAAAACCGAGTAACCACCATGCGCCTTGGCGACGTTGTTGATCAGCTCCATGATCAGAACCGTCTTGCCAACGCCGGCGCCGCCGAAGAGGCCGATCTTGCCGCCGCGTGCATAGGGAGCCAGAAGGTCGACGACCTTGATGCCGGTGACCAGAATCTGCGATTCCGTCGACTGCTCGACATAGGACGGTGCATCCTGGTGGATGGCGCGCTTGTGAGCGGTGACCAGCGGACCGGCTTCGTCGACCGGCTCACCGATGACGTTCATGATGCGGCCGAGCGTCTCGTTGCCGACCGGAACCATGATCGGAGCGCCGGTATCGGCGACTTCCTGGCCGCGGACGAGACCTTCGCTCGAGTCCATCGCGATGGTACGGACGACGTTTTCGCCAAGGTGCTGCGCAACTTCGAGAACCAGGCGGTTGCCGTTGTTGGTGGTTTCCAGCGCGTTCAGGATCTTCGGCAGTTCGCCTTCGAAAGCAACGTCGACGACGGCGCCGATAACCTGGGTGACTCTGCCGACAGAGCCGATCTTGGGGGTAGCTGCCTCAGCCATTTTCTGACCCTCTTTTCCTAGCCTCAGAGCGCTTCCGCGCCCGAAATGATTTCAATGAGTTCCTTGGTGATCTGCGCCTGACGCTGGCGGTTGTAGCTCAGCGTCAGCTTGTTGATCATCTCACCGGCATTACGCGTCGCATTGTCCATAGCGCTCATCTTGGCGCCCATCTCGCCCGCAACGTTCTCGAGGAGCGCGCGGAAGACCTGGACGGAGATGTTGCGCGGGATCAGATCTTCGAGGATCGATGCCGGATCCGGCTCGTATTCGTAGACGGCGCCTGCATGGGCGGCATCTTCGGCCTGCACAGCTCCCGCCGAAGCCGGGATGAGCCGCTGCGCCGTCGGAATCTGGCTGATCACCGACTTGAACTCGGAATAGAACAGAGTGCAGACGTCGAACTCACCGGCAGCATACATCTCGATGATGCGCTTGCCGATCTGGTCGGCATTCTCGAAACCGACGCGCTTGACGTCGCGCAATTCCTTGCGCTCGATGATCAGCGACGCAAATTCGCGGCGAAGGATGTCGTAACCCTTCTTGCCGACGGTGAAGATCTTCACCGTCTTGCCTTCGGCAAGCAGCTTGCGGACATGTTCGCGTGCAAAGCGTGCGATCTGCGAGTTGAAACCGCCACAAAGACCACGTTCGGCGGTGCAGACCACCAGCAGATGGACTTTGTCCTGGCCGGTGCCGGTCATCAGCGTCGGCGCACCGTCGGCATCGGCGACGGCCTTGGCGATATTCGCCAGAACCGCACCCATGCGCTGCGAGTAAGGCCGGGCGGCCTCGGCCGCCTCCTGCGCACGCCGAAGCTTCGCCGCGGCGACCATTTTCATCGCCTTGGTGATCTTCTGCGTCGCCTTGACGGAGGCGATCCGGTTTTTCAGATCCTTAAGTGAAGGCATCCGTGATCCGTCCTAACTTAGGGCCTGATTACGAGAAAGACTTTGCGAAGCTATCGAGAGCAGCGGTGAGCTTGCCCTTGGTATCGTCGCTGATTGCCTTTTCCGTGCGGATCGCGTCGAGGATGGCGGAGCCTTCCGAACGCAGATATGAGAGGAAGCCCTGCTCGAACTTGCCGACCGAAGCGACCGGCAGCTTGTCGAGATAGCCGTTGACGCCTGCAAAGATCACGGCGACCTGCTCTTCCGTCTTCAGCGGCGAGAACTGCGGCTGCTTCAGGAGTTCGGTCAGGCGCGCACCGCGGTTCAGCAGGCGCTGCGTCGCAGCGTCGAGGTCCGAACCGAACTGGGCGAAGGCGGCCATTTCGCGATACTGGGCAAGCTCGCCCTTGATCGAGCCGGCAACCTGCTTCATCGCCTTGATCTGTGCCGAGGAGCCGACGCGCGAAACCGACAGACCGACGTTCACAGCCGGGCGGATACCCTGGTAGAACAGGTCGGTTTCGAGGAAGATCTGGCCGTCGGTGATCGAGATCACGTTGGTCGGAATGAAGGCCGAGACGTCGTTGCCCTGCGTTTCGATGACCGGCAGAGCGGTCAGCGAACCGGCGCCCTTGTCGTCGTTCATCTTCGCAGCGCGCTCGAGCAGGCGCGAGTGCAGATAGAAAACATCGCCCGGATAGGCTTCGCGGCCCGGCGGGCGGCGCAGCAGCAGCGACATCTGGCGGTAGGACACGGCCTGCTTGGACAGGTCGTCGTAACCGATCAGCGCATGCATGCCGTTGTCACGGAAATATTCGCCCATGGCGCAGCCGGCAAACGGCGCCAGGTACTGCATCGGCGCCGGATCGGAAGCGGTGGCGGCGACGATGATCGAATATTTCAGCGCGCCGCGCTCTTCGAGCACCTTGACGAACTGGGCGACAGTCGAACGCTTCTGGCCGATGGCGACGTAGACGCAGTAAAGCTTTTCGCCTTCCGGACCGTTTTCGTGAATGGCCTTCTGGTTGAGGAAGGCATCGAGAAGAATGGCGGTCTTGCCGGTCTGGCGGTCGCCGATGACCAGCTCGCGCTGGCCGCGGCCGACCGGGATCAGCGCGTCGATGGCCTTGAGGCCGGTCGACATCGGCTCATGAACCGACTTGCGCGGAATGATGCCGGGAGCCTTGACATCGACGCGCGAACGGCGCGTCGCGTTGATCGGGCCCTTGCCGTCGATCGGATTGCCGAGCGCGTCGACGACGCGGCCGAGCAGCTCCGGACCAACCGGAACGTCAACGATGGCGCCGGTCCGCTTGACGGTGTCGCCTTCCTTGATGTCACGGTCGGAGCCGAAGATGACGACGCCGACATTGTCGGATTCGAGGTTCAGAGCCATGCCGCGGATGCCGCCCGGGAACTCGACCATTTCACCGGCCTGGACATTGTCCAGACCGTAGACACGAGCGATACCGTCACCGACGGAGAGAACCTGGCCGACTTCCGAGACTTCTGCCTCTTTGCCGAAATTTTTAATCTGGTCTTTGAGAATTGCGGAAATTTCCGCGGCGCGGATATCCATCAGCCAACCTCTTTCAATGCGAGCTTAAGGGTAGAGAGTTTGGTACGAAGAGACGTATCAATCTGACGGGACCCGACCTTAACGATCAGACCACCAAGAATTGACGGATCAACCGTGACGGCAATCGTCACGTCTTTGCCGGTAACGCTCTTGAGTGCCACCTTCAATTCGGTTTCCTGCGCTTGCGAAAGCGCATGCGCCGAGGTGACCTCGGCGGAGATTTCACCGCGATGGTTCGCGGCGATGATGCGGAAGGCCTTGATCATGCCCGGTAGGGCAAACAGGCGGCGGTTGCGCGCCACGACCTTCAGGAAATTGGCGAAGAAACCGCTGATGCCGGCCTTCTCGCTGATGGCGACGATCGCCTTCAGCTGGTCTTCAGCTGAGAAAACCGGGCTTGCGACGAAGCGCTTCAGATCGGCGCTCTCATCCAGCATCGCCTGGAAACGGTCGAGATCGGCGGTGACGCTGTCGACGGCGCCCTGCTCGAGCGCCAGTTCGAAAAGCGACGAGGCATAGCGTTCTGCAACACCAGAAGTAAGCTGGGACGTGTCTGCCACTGGCACAAATTTCCCTGATTTCAACCCAAAATCCGGCTCTCGGCGGGCGCCGAACCTATGATCTTGAATTCGTTTTGATTTCCCCCAGAAATCACAAGAGAAGCCTCTTGCTTCTTCCGAAATTCGGGGTCCGTCTAACATAGGATGTTCGGACTCGCAACACGCGTAATGCCTGAATACGCCTTTCGCATGAATTTCTGTCTGCAAAATCGCGCAATGGCCTGAAAGCAGGCCAAACAAGCCATCTGCCGGCAGCGAGAGTCACGTCTGGATGAAGCCGAAAACGTAGAGCAGCGGTAGCGCCGCCAAGGCGATCTGCACAACCAGGAGTAAATAGTTGACGAGATTACTCCCCTTATCGGACAGGATCGAGATGACACGGGCAAAGGCTGCCATCGCGAAGGAGGCGCCGAGCGCCATGTAGATCCAGTCCTGGGCGAGCATGATCGCCGACAGCCCGAAGCCGAGATAGAAACCGCCCATCGAGCGCCCCTCGCCGAAGCCTTCCGGCCGCCCCTCCTGCGCCTGCAGACCCAGAAGACGGAAAGTATGGCCCGGCGCGAACATCATGATGAAACCGGCGAGCGCCGTGAAAGCGGCGGAACAAAAGGCAAGCTGCTCGCCAAACTCCGTCGGAAAATAAAACTCCATGCGTCAGCCCCAAATCACCCGGATGAATCAGTGTTTTATGGCATGGGCCGAAAAAGGAGGGAATGGCGGCGCCATTCATTTAGAGAAAACTCTGCGGATCGATATCCAGCTGCACCTGCACCGATCCGCGCTCCTTGGGCGATTGCGACAGCAGTGCCCGCAGGAATCCCTGCATGTCCGAGTTCCGCCGGCCGTGCACCAGAAGACGGAAGCGGTGGCGGCCGCGCACCAGCGCGAGCGGCGCTTCGGCCGGACCGAGCACCGAGATGCCCGAAACCTGCGGAGCGGCGTTGCGCATGCCGCGCGCATGGTTTTCGGCGTCGTGGCGAGTTTCGGCCGAGACGATGATCGATGCCAGCCTGCCGAAGGGCGGCAATAGGGCGCGTTCGCGTTCGGTGATCTCGCGCTCGTAGAAGGCGTCGGAATCGCCGGAGACAATTGCCTGCATGACAGGATGCTGCGGCTGGTAGGTCTGCAGCAGCCCGTGACTCTCGAGGCCGGTGCGCCCGGCCCGGCCCGTCACCTGCGACAAGAGCTGGAAGGTGCGTTCGGCCGCGCGCGGGTCGCCATTGGCAAGGCCGAGATCGGCATCGACGATTCCGACCAGCGTCATCAGCGGAAAATTGTGCCCCTTGGCCACGAGCTGAGTGCCGATGACGATATCGGCTTCGCCCTTGGCGATCGCTTCCAGCTCCAGCCGCAGCCGCTTCACCCCGCCCATGATATCCGAGGAGAGAACGATCGTCCGCGCCTCCGGGAAATGCCGTTCCACCTCCTCGGCGATGCGCTCGACGCCTGGCCCGCAGGCGACGAGATGGTCGAGCGTGCCGCATTCCGGGCAGGCCTCCGGCGTGCGCTCGGCATGGCCGCATTGATGGCATTGCAGCTGCTTACGGAAACGATGCTCCACCAGCCAGCTCGAACATTGCGGGCATTGGAACCGGTGGCCGCAGACCCGGCAGAGCGTCAGCGGCGCATAACCGCGCCGATTGAGAAAGAGCAGCGCCTGTTCGCGCTTTTCCACAGTCTTGCCGATCGCCCGGATCAGCACCGGCGACAGGAAGCCGCCCCGCTCCGGCGCATGCCGGCGCATATCGATGAGATGCAGGTCCGGCATTGCTGCATCGCCGAAACGCGTCGGCAGGTGAACGGTGCTGTAGCGCCCGCTCTGGCCGTTGACCTGGCTTTCGACCGACGGCGTCGCCGACACCAGAATGACCGGAAAATCGCCGATGCGGCCGCGCACGACAGCCATATCGCGAGCATTGTAGAAGACGCGATCCTCCTGCTTGTAAGCGGGATCGTGTTCCTCGTCGACGATGATCAGGCCGAGATCCTCGAAGGGCAGGAAGAGCGCCGAGCGCGCGCCCGCCACCACCCGCACTTCGCCGGTCACCGCCTGACGCCAGACCTTTTCGCGCATGCGCGGCGCAAGATCGGAATGCCATTCGGCCGGCTTTGCCCCGAAGCGGTCCTGGAAGCGCTCCATGAAACTGGACGTCAGCGCGATCTCCGGCAGCAGGATCAGCACCTGCTTGCCGCGTTTCAGCGTTTCGGCAATCGCCTCGAAATAAACCTCGGTCTTGCCGGAGCCGGTCACCCCGTCGATCAGCGACACCGAAAATTCGCCCTTGCGGACGTCGGAAACGATCTCTTCGGCCGCCTGCTTCTGCGGCCCTTCGAGACGTGCGGCGGCAAAATTCGGATCGGGCATCGCCACCACCGGCGGCGGCGGCAGGAAGATCGTCTCGAAGATGCCGAGCGTGATCAGCCCGTCGACGACACTCGTCGAGACACCCGCCGCATGCGCAAGGCCGCTGCGTGTCCAGGAAAAGCCGTCGGAGGCCGTATCGAGCACCCGGGCGCGCGCCGGCGTCATCCGCTCCGGTTCGCCGCCGACGAGCTTCAAGCCCTCCACCATCGGTTCCGGCTCGAAGGCGTTCGGTGCCCGCAGCGCCATGCGCGCGACCAGGCCGGGCGGCGAGAGCGTATAGGTCGCCACCCAATCGATGAAATCCCGCATCTCCCTGGCAAGCGGCGGGCAGTCGAAGACATGGCTGATCGGCCGAAGCTTCTTCGGATCGACGCCGTCCTCGCCGCCGTCCCAGACGACGCCGATCACCTGCCGCGGACCGAGCGGCACCTGCACGACCGAGCCGGGCTCGACCGCCATGCCATCCGGCACCGAATAGGAATAGGGTTTCGGCGCCGGCATCGGCACCAGCACCGGAACCGTTCGGTTCGCGGGCGGTGCCTCGAAAAGCGCGCCAAAGAGATCGGACGAATCTGTGCTCATCGCGTGGGACCATGCCCGCAAATCGATGCAATTGGAACCGTAAAGACGAAGCGATGGGTTCCGCGTCATAGCGACGATTTAAAGATCCGAGCCCGGCTATAATGCAGCGAATTTGTCTCAGCTCTGTAGGTCAAGCCCTTGTGCATGATCACCCCGCGGTTGCAAATGGAGTATGGGGTCGCATGGGGGACGGCATGCCCGATGACGCCGAGTTGATCGAGACCATGCTGGCCGCCATCGACGATCGGACGATCGCCGAAAAGATTTTTGTTCGAGATGCCGAAGCGCTGTTCTTCGGCCGCTGAATTGGAGAGCACCAATGGCCAGACTGACTGAAGATGCCAAGGGCGTCTATGTGATCGCCGTAACCCCCTTCACCGATGACGGCGCGCTCGATCTCGCCAGTATCAACAGCATGGTCGATTTTTACGAAGGCGCCGGCGTCACCGGCCTGACGGTGCTTGGCCAGCTCGGAGAAGCCCCGAAGCTGACCGCCGAGGAATCGCGGATAGTCGTCGAACGGGTGCTGAAGCGACTCGACGGCCGCCTCCCCGTCATCGTCGGCGTTTCGGCGCCAGGGCTTGCGCCGATGCGCGAACTCGCCGAAGCCGTCATGGGCGAGGGTGCGGCCGGCGTTATGGTCGCGCCGCCCTGGACCGTCAAGACCGACGATCAGGCTTTCGCCTTCTATCAGTCGGTCGGCGAGGCCCTCGGCGATACGCCCTTCGTGCTGCAGGATTATCCGCTCACCACCAATGTGACGATCGCGCCCAAGGTCATCGAGCGCATCGTCAACGAGGTGCACAATTGCGTCATGCTTAAGCATGAGGATTGGCCGGGTCTGTCGAAGATCTCGGCACTTCGCGCCGCCAGCGACAGGGGCGCCATGCGACGCATCTCGATCCTCTGCGGCAATGGCGGGCTTTTCCTGCCCGAAGAGATGGGCCGGGGCGCCGATGGCGCCATGACCGGCTTTTGTTATCCGGAGATGATGGTTGGCGTCGTCGAGGCCTATGCCGCCGGAAATCCCGATCGCGCCCATGCGATCTTCGATGCCTATCTGCCGCTCGCCCGCTACGAACAGCAGCAGGGCATCGGTCTCGCCTCGCGCAAATATGTGCTTGCCAAGCGCGGCGTGATCAAGTCCGCCACCCTGCGCAAGCCAGGCGCCAAGCTCTCGGCGCTCGATATTGCCGATGTCGAGCGCTTGCTGGCGCGCCAGGCCATCCGCCTCAAGGAGATCGGGGCGTGATGCACCGGCGCAAATCCGAAGCCGCTGGATCAGCGCTGCGGATATCGATCGTCATGGCAATGCCGGTGGTTAGATGGCAGGAACCGGAATTTCGCGGCGCGTCGGCGCAATCGGCAGGCCGATCGGCGCGAAACTCGCGTCACCATTTCTCGCCATGTCGTGTACCGTATGTTTCTCCAGCGCCTTTGTCACCTCGTTGAGGTCGCCGTCCAGCTGTTCGGCCGGAATGAGTTTGCCGATGACGAAATCGAAGCGGTCGCCGCGTTTGTTCAGCAGTTCATGAAAGACCGTCATGTCGCGAAGCTCCGTCGACCATTTCGCCAGCCAGTAGAACAGGCCGGAATTGCGTGCCGTCACATGGACGGGAAGGATCGGAAGATTGTATTTGCGCGCCAGCCCGACGGCCGAGGTCTTCCACGGACGTTCGTTCAGCCGGCCGTTCGCCCAATAGGCGATGCGGCCTGAGGGAAAGAGCACTGTCGCCTTGCCTTCCCTGACCGCATGGTTGGTCAGCTGCAGCGTTTCGCGCGCCTTCGGCTTGCTCTTATGCTCCTCCCGCCATTCGACGGGAATGATCATCTCGGCAAACCGTGGATTGACGCGGATGGCATCGCGATTGGCAAAGAACATCATGTCCGGCCGGCGCGCTTTCAACAGATCGAACACGGCAACGCCGTCGGCGATGCCGGTCGGATGGTTGCTGACGAGGATGAAGCCGCCGGTATCGGGAATGCGTTCGCCGTTGGTGATACCGATGTCAAGTTTCAGCATGTCGCTCATATATTCGAACGACTGGAAGCCCGGCATTTTGGCGACCGCATTGGCGAATTCGAGCGCCTTGTTGTAGCGCAGCAGCGTATAGAGGAACGGCCGCATGAGCGGCCAGAGCGGATTTTTCACGATCCTCTGGCCGCGTTCGGCAATCAGCGTATCGACGATATGACCGGGCTTTCCCTGTGAAACGAGAGCGATCGCTTCCGCGAGCTGTCCGAAAGCCGTCATGGAATCGCGCCGTGCCATGAAAGATCCTGTTTATGGGGTATAAGCTATCGCAGTACAATATGATCGAAGGATGACAAAGGCTTGGCCGGCATTAGCAATTCCATAACTGTTCCTGCTCCAAATTGGCGGACTTGAAGGCAAAATCAAGGCCCGCAACGTGAACGAACTGCTTGTTATCGCCGATCAGCGCCTGATGGCGGAACGGGCCGCGTGGCTCGAAAACCTCGCCAGGGAGCGCCGTCTTTCCGAGCATACTCTCGACGCCTACGAGCGCGATACCCGCCAGTTTCTGACCTTTCTGACCGGCCATCTCGCCGGCCCGGCGACGCTCGGCGATATCAGGGAGTTACGCCCCGCCGATTTCCGCGCCTTCCTGGCGGCCCGGCGCAAGCAGGGCTCCGGCGCCCGATCGCTTGGCCGCAATCTCGCCGGTCTTCGCTCACTGCTGCGCCATCTCGAAAAGAGAGGCCTGGTCAACGCCGCCGGTGCTGCCGCGGTGCGCTCGCCGAAACAACCGAAATCGCTGCCCAAGCCGCTGTCGGACACCCAGGCGATCACCGTCGTCAGCGATGAGGCCCAGCTCCATGACGAGCCCTGGATTGCAGCACGCGACGCGGCGGTCATGACGCTGCTCTACGGCTGCGGCCTGCGCATCTCCGAGGCGCTGGATCTTACGCCCGCCGACCTGCAGAAGGGCGCGACGACTCTGCGCATCACCGGCAAGGGCAAAAAGACGCGGCTGGTACCGCTGCTCTCCGTGGTTTTCGACGCCGTCGAGAAATACCGCACGCTCTGCCCATATCATCTCGAAAGCGGCGAGCCGCTGTTTCGCGGCGCCCGCGGCGGCAAGCTGCAAGCGGCAATCATCCAGCGGACCATGCAGAAGATGCGCAGCGCCTTCGGCCTGCCGGAAACGGCGACACCGCATGCATTGCGCCACTCCTTTGCCACCCACCTGCTGGCCGGCGGTGGTGATCTGCGCACCATCCAGGAATTACTCGGCCATGCCAGTCTTTCCACAACGCAGGTCTATACCGGCGTCGATGCATCGCGGCTGCTCGAGGTGTATGATCGGGCGCATCCGCGCGCCTAGAGCGGTTCATGTTTTGACTGAAGCGTATCCTGCATTGCGGAAGTAGTTTTCGCATTCGTCTGGTTTGATGGTTTCGACGAGGTGCCCGAGATGGCGCCATGTATCCTCGCTGGTTCGCTTTTG